>JBPCKZ010000001.1:0-13449 GCA_051003795.1 Bryobacteraceae bacterium
GTAAACCCGAACGTGTCGAGTAACCACCCGCAAGTTGCCTTCGATCGCGCCGACCGGCTTTATCTGGGTTTTCAGAATTCCGAGAACGAGGACATCCCGCCAGGGGTGATCCTGTGGCATGAGCCGGCCGCTAACCCGGACGGCCCGCGAATTTCGTCCGGAGGCGTCGTGAACGCAGCAAGTTACATGGCTCCGGTTGCGCCCGGTTCGCTCGTAACCGCGTTCGGAACGAACTTTCTGAAGGGCGACCCGGTCGCGGCGCCAGCCACGCCGTTTCCGGCAGTTCTGGGCGGTGTTTCCGTCGCGGTCAATGGCAGGGCGGCTCCGCTGGTCTATGTGACCGCCACGCAAATTAATTTTCAGCTCCCATACGACACCGCGCCCGGTACCGCGACCGTGGCTGCCACCGTGAATGGGATTACCAGCAATACGGCGCAGGTGACCGTCGCGCCGGCGGCGCCGGGAATCTTTATTTACGGCGCAAATCTCGGCGTAATTCAAAATCAGGACTTCAGCTTAAACAGTCCCGATCGGCCCGCCAGCGCCGGGACTTTCGTTACGATCTACGCGACCGGCGGCGGGCAGGTGGATTACGACGTTCCCGCCGGAACCGCCGCGCCCGCCATGCCGCTCTCACGCGTGCTGCAGCCGGTGAACGTCACCATCGGCAACCTTCCGGCCACGGTGGTTTTTAGCGGCCTAGCTCCGGGCTTTGCCGGCCTGATGCAGGTGAACGCCCGAGTCCCCGCCATGCCCGCGGGCAGCTATCCGGTGCGGATCTCGGTGGGCGATGCGACCAGCAACACGCCCATGATCGCGGTCGAATAACGTTATAAATCGGCTCTTTGGCGCTTCCGTCCGGCAATTAACATCAGCCCGCCGGCCGCGGCAATGTTCAGCAGCGGCTCCACCGGCACGCGAAGTCGCGGCATGCCCACCGCGCCGGTGGCGAAGATGAACGCCAGCAGCGTGAGAGCCATGAGCCATCCGGCGCGGCCCCAGTTCAGTTTATGTCGGCGAATCGCCACAAACGCGAACAGCGCGCAGCACCCATATTCGACGGCCAGCAGAATGAGCTCGGGAGCGACCAGAACCGCCGCTTTCAGGGTGCCGCCGAAGTAGAGTCTTAGCGCCGCCATCAAGCCCCGGCTTTGAAGCACCGCCAGCGTACCTTTGTAAACCCGTGGTGATCCCGAGACTCTGGAGCAGCCCCGCCGCGGCCGGCAGCATCGCGTTCAACGACCCGGTCGATTGCACGCGCAACCAGACCAGCGGGTGAGCGAAGACGATCCGGTTGGCAATTTCTCCCGCAAGCTTCATCGCCGGGCCCGAATCCGGCTTGAGATTCAAGCTCTCGATTTGCCGGGAATGAAAGTCTTCCAATTCCCGCTTTGCCTGGGGGATCGGTATTTTCTCGATTGCGGCGCGCACGGCGGGGCAGCACGGCGAGCACCAGTGGAACAAACACGATCCCAACGGGGCGAACATAAGTTGCGGCTGCGGTGAGCGCCGCCGCTAGCGGGATCGGCCAACGGCTCCCCTTATGGAAAGAGCGCGCCAGCAACAGGAGCGCCAACATAAACAGGAACGAGTACAGACACTCGGAGAGGATCCAGACGCTGCTCAGAATGGACCCGATGCTAACGCTCTGCAGCCCCGCCGCCCAAAGCCCCGCGACCGGATTCAGCAAACGGGCCCCGAGCAGATAAGTAAAGAATACGATCGCGACGCCCATCCCCACTTGCGCGATCTGGATAAAGCCGTAGCGGTAATGCTGCCCCAAGCCGCAAAGCAGCAGGAAGAGGGGATATCCGGGTGTTCGCAGGATCTCCGGCTGGCGAGGCCGCCGCGCCAAAACGTACCCGTGTTCAGCAGGTTTCTTGCCGGTTCCATATAGGACCAGCTATCGGGGCCGAGCGCCGCGACGTCGTTGCCCCAGACCGCGACGGACAGTCCCGCCGGGTGAAGAATGCGATTGCCAGGATCAACAACAAATGGCGCCGTTCGCTCATGGCTTGAAGGTTGCCGCGACGGCACTCCAGTTGGTGCTGGGACTCAAGCTGAAAGTGCCCGCGTACGATCCCGGGCTGGCGACAATCGCCGCTTCGCTGGCGGCGCGGGATGTCGCCGTGTCCTGCTGTTGCAAAATAAAACCTCCGCCGGCGGCGACCGTTCCGGAATAGCTATATGGAAAACCGGCGCCCGCGAACAACAACTCCTTCCCGCTTGCGGTCGCCGCCGCGCTCCCGCTGTTCGGAGCGGAATTGCCGCCCTGCGCATGCGCCGTCCGGTCGAGTGGATTGGTTGCGCTCAATCCGCTGTACTCGTATACGGCCAGCCACGGGTGATTGTTGGCCGCGGAGAATGCAGCGCTCACGGTATTCACGCCCCCGGCGATATTCTTGGCATAGAAGATGTGCGCCTGATGGCCGTCGGAAGTTTGAGTTTGCGCCACCGCTTCCGTATAGAGGTTGCCCGCGCCGTCGCTTACCGTCACGGTTTGCGTGGCGGACGACATGCGCACGAACGCGACGATGAGGTTCCCGGCGCCGTTGGCCGACGGGAATGGGACCGAAACGGAGGCGACCGAGGCTCCTTGCGCCGAATTCGATTGCAGCAGGGCGATCCCGGTCCCGCCAGCGGGGTTGATCGCGATGCTTAACGGTTTTTGCGCGGTCTGAGAGTTGGCATCGCTCACCTGAACGGTGAAGCTGCTCGTCCCCGAAGCGATTGGAGTGCCGGAGATTGCGCCCGTGCCCGGCGCCAGCGTCAATCCGCTTGGCAGGCTTCCCGCGGCGAGCGACCAGGTATAGGGGGCCGTTCCGCCCGTGGCCGCGAGCGTTGCGCTATAAGGCGCGTTCTGCGTTCCCGCCGGAAGCGCGTTGGTCGTGACCGAGGGCTGCGCGACGGATCCTCCCGACCCAACAAACGTGGCGATTACCGCGCACCAGTTCGTGCCGGAGTTCAAGCTGAAAGTTCCCGCGTACGATCCCGAAGCGCTCACCACCGCCGCTTCATTGGCGGCGGGGGAGGTATTCGTGTCCTGTTGCTGCATCGTGTAGCCGCCGCCGGCCGAGACTCCCACGCCGGAACTGTACGGGACACCGAGCCCCGAGAAGATCAGTTCATTCGCGCTCGCCGTCGCCGACGTCGCCCCGCTGCTCGGGCTGGAGCCGCTGCCCTGGGCGTGGGCCGTCCGATCGAGAGGGGCTGTCGCGCTCAAGCCGCTGTATTCGTATATCGCGAGCCAAGGATGGTTATTGGCCGCCGAGAATGCCGCCGTGACCGTATTCGCGCCGCCCGCAATATTCTTCGCATAAAAAACATGAATCTGGTGCCCGTCGGCGGTTTGCGCCTGGGAGACGGCATCGATGTAAGCGTTGCCCCGGCTGTCGCTCACCGTGACGGTCTGCGTCGCGGTCGACATGCGCACGAACGCGACGATCAGGTTGCCTGCCGTGTTGGAGGCGGGGAAGGCGGCCGAAACCGATTGGACGCCGGAACCCTCCGCCGCGGTCGCTTGCAGCATGAAGATTGAACCCCCGCCGCCCGGGTTCGAAATCGAGATAGCGGCGGACATCACCGTGCTTGAGCCCGCGGAGTTTGCCGCCGTAACCGCCGATCGGAGTGTCAGACCCGCATCCGCGCGCGATACCAGGTAGCTGATGCCCGTCGCTCCCGGAATCGCCGAGCAATTCCCTCCGAAGGCGTCGCAACGATTCCATTGATAGGTGTAACTGATCGGATTATTCGACCACAAGCCATTCGAGGTCGAAAGGCTCTGGCCAGGCGAGGGCGAACCGGAAATGACCGGGGGCGTGGAATTGCGAGGGGCATTCGTCACGGTGATGGTCGCCCCATAAAAGCCGTACGTGCGATTGTCGCTCGACAATGCCCGAATTCCAAGCACGTGAGTGCCGATCGACAATGCGGAGGGGTCGAACAGGCCGGTTGTGCCCTGGTTATAGATATAAGGCGAAGAAGACGTGGTCTGGCTGAGCGCGCCGTCAATATAGAACTGCACGAAGTTGACCGCCTGAGCCGGAGTAGCTTGCCACGTCACGTGGCCGCCGACGTTTTGGCCGTCCTGAATGGTTGAAGCGATGGCAAAGGGCGGTAATTCCGGAGCGATGTAGGCACTCGTCAAAGACAAGGCCGTGGAAGATCCGAAGGCATTCGAGGCAGTGACGGCGGCAAGCAACGTTGCGCCCGCATCTTCGGAGGCGAGCACTGCATAGGTTTGCGAGGCGGCGCCCGGTATGGGCAGGCAGTTCGAGCCCCCGCTGCCGCAGCGGTACCACTGATAGGCGTAGTTAGCCGGCACGCCCGACCACATGCCTGTCGATGCGCCGAGAAGCGAGCCGTATTGCGGCACTCCGGTCACTACTGGACCCGCCAACATCGAGGGCGTGGCGGCGATGGCCGAGGCACACCCCGGCAACGCTTTACACACGTTGAGCCGTCCGCCGGTCGCCACGAAATTGGTCAAGGAAGGGAGCAAATCCACGCTGCTCAACAGCGTGGACCTCAGATTCGCTACCGATTGATATCCGGCCGACAAAACCAACGCGGCAGTACCCGCGACCTGCGGCGCCGCCATCGAACAGCCGCTGATGTAACCGTAATTGCTCAGCCGCTTGGTCGAGTAAATATTGACCCCTGGGGCCGCTAATTTGACGGTCGTGGTTCCGAAATTCGAGGAACTCCAAAGCTTGTCGTTCTGATCGCTCGCGGCGGCGCAAAGCATGTTCGGGCGGTTATAGGAGCAGGGATAACGCGGGATCGTATCGTCGTTCTGCGCGGTGTTGCCGGCGGCGGCGACGAGCAGAATGTCGTTCGACCCGAGCAGGTCGATCTCGTCGGATAGGGCTTGCGAGAAACCGGTACCGGGCCAGGTAGCGGAGTCGTTGGCCACTCTCACGTTCACGCCTGCCTGCTTCGCCTGCACCACCCAATCCATGGCGGAGATCAAGTCGCTGGTGGCCCCGCTTCCGGCGGCGGAAACCCATTTCACCGCCATAATGCTCGCGGTCCAGTTCACTCCCGCGACGCCCGCGCCATTATTGCCGGTTGCGCCCAGGATGCCGGCCACGTGGGTGCCATGACCGCCGTACGTAATTTCATCATCCATCGGATCGCAGGTGGCGTTAAGAACGTCGTAGCCATGCGTTCCGGCCGGGCAGCCCCCAATGCCGCCCGGATTCACCCACATGTTGGTTATGAGGTCGGGATGGGAATACTGGACGCCTGAGTCGAGCACGGCCACCACCGTCGCGCTGGATCCCGTGGCGATAGCCCATGCAGCGGTCAGGCGTTCATCCGCGCCGGGCTTGCCGACGATACCGTTCACATTCTGTCCGGTGTTCTGGACGGCCCACTGGATTCCGACGGAAGTGTCGTTGGGCAGGGAACCGCCGTCCAATGCGTGCAGATAATCGGGCTCGGCGTAGCGTATCTCACCGCGCGCTTTCAGGGCCTGGATTGCGCCCAACTCGCGCCCTTTGCCGACGCTCAACACATGCACGCCGACACCGATGTCTTTCAGTTTAGCGGCCCCGACGCCGGCCAGAATGGCCTTCTGCCGATCCGGAGGAACGTCGGGACGGAATGCCACGAGCACGTTGCCGTCGCGAAACGCCGCGACCTCGTCGTTGCGCGCGGCGAAGGCCGGAGTGCGGCTGGCGACGCAACCCAGCGCGATGATCGCAAGCTGTGGAAACCAGACCCGGATTAGTGAGTTATTCAGCATGGGGAGATCTTTTCTAACGCACGCTAGTCTGGCGTAAACTGGCTATCGGAAGGAATGTTGGTTTCCACGGCGACTTTCAGACATCGAATGAGAATGGGGCGGCCGGTTAGATGGGCGGGTTTTGTCTGGCTCGGGTTAGTTACCGTGCTTTCGTTGCTTCCGTTGCCGCTCAAGGACCTGTTTCACACGCGCGGGGTACTCCACTGGTGGGGTCATCTGCTGGTGTTCGCTTTGACTGCCCTGTGGTTTTGCTTTCCGCGCGCCGGAATCCTGGTGCAGGCATCGCGAACCGCCGCGATATTTTCTTTCGGCGTTCTGCTCGAGTTTTTGCAACACGCCATTTACGGAAGCGTATTCGAATGGAGCGACGCCGGAACCGATGCGCTGGGCACTTTGTTGGGGTTAATAACCGCGTCGCTCGTCTGGTGACTCAGCCTGGTAAGTCGATATTTTCCGTCGGACCAAGCTACCGCCTTCTAGCCCCCATGTCGTTGCGTCGCCTCACGGCGTGGCGCGGCGAATTTGTGCCGAATGTGCGAGTGTAACGACTCGCCTGCCGCCCAACAATGGCGGATGTGCAGAATCGCCCTCGGAGGAGGCGTAAAGCGATCTCAGCTTTGCACGGCGTCGTCTAAGACTTCGCTTATTGCCTGTAACCCGGTGCTGAATTGCCGCGCCAGGAGTCTACGGAGCGGGCCGAGGTTTACGGCCATTTCTGAATCGTTTCTCACCTTCGCCGGGAAGACTGGGATGGAAATACACGCTGTAATGGAAGTACACTTCGTATTGCATTATGGCGAACCCCCAACACATCGCGATGCTTACCCATGATGTCGAGAGCTGGAACCGGTGGCGATCCATGCACGAGGGTGATCCCGATCTTGAAGGCGCGGATCTGGCTGGAGCGATTCTGCGCGGAGCGAATCTGAAACGGGCCAATCTTTACTGGGCGGATCTCAGCGGGGCGGACCTGAGCGGCGCGGATTTGAAGCGAAGCGGACCTCAGCCGGGCGGACCTCCGGAAGGCCAATATCAAGGGCGCCAAGTTGACGGGAGCCAAGATCGGCGGGATTGATCTCGATTGAGCGCCAATCGCTTCGCTTGTCAAAGCGAGATACCTGGCTCCAAGAGTTACTCCGGCGGAGTCTTGATAAACTAAGTAATCCTATGGCGATCAGCGCGGAATTACTTGAAATTCTGATTTGCCCGAGTTGCCGGGCCAAGGTGGAACTAAAGCCCGATAACAGCGGACTGCGTTGCGTGCAATGCCACCGGCTCTACCCGATTCGCGACGAAATCCCCGTCATGCTGATCGACGAGGCAACCATTGACGATTAATGAGTGACGTTTGGAGCCGCCTGAAACCGGGTGAGCGCGTCGCCATTGTCCGGCTGCGATCGCTCGGCGATTGCGTCCTCACCACGCCGGCGATCCACCTTCTGAAGAACGCCCGGCCCGATCTTGAGATTGCGGTCGTTGTCGAAACCCGCTTCGCCGCGATATTCGAAGGCAATCCGGATATCGCGGCCATTCTGTCGCCCGATGTGAAGGCGATTCGAAATTTCCATCCGGCGGTCTGTTTAAATCTCCACGGCGGCGGATCGAGCGCGCGCCTAACCGCGCTATCGGGCGCGCGTTACCGCGCGGGTTTCGCGCACTTCCGCCCCAACTTCGTTTACAACGTCAAAATCCCCGCCGCGCAGCGGATCCTTGGCGTGCATCGCACGGTTCACACGGCGGAGCACCTGGCGTCGGCCATTTTCCATCTCGGCATTCCCGTCCAAGAGATCCCGCGCGCCCGCCTGTTCCCGGATGGTACGCGGCACCTGAAGGACATCGCGCAAGGAATCTCCAGGCCGTATGCCGTCATCCATCCGATGGCTTCGCATCCATCGAAAACGTGGCCCGCCGCGTGGTTTCTGAATGTGGCGCGGCACATCGTCCGGTCGCTCGAACTCACGCCGGTTTTCATCGCGGGACCGGGGGAAGATCTCTCCCCATTTCAAGCCTGGCAAACCGTTTCAAACGCCCCGCTGCCCGCCATCAAATCATTACTGAGCGAAGCCGCTCTGTTCGCCGGCAACGATTCCGGACCGGCGCACATGGCGGCCGCATTCGGCACACCCGTTGTCGTCCTGTTCGGCTCGTCCGATCCGGTAATATGGGCGCCTTGGAAAACCGCCGCGCGGGTGCTCACGGCGAATGGCCCCATCCATAACATTACCGAGCGGAGCGTAATCGAAGCGCTCGATCGGCTCGCGGTGCACGCGTGAAAGACTGGTTGCGGCTGCTGCAGTACACCCGGCGCTACTGGCCGATTCTGCTGGCCTCGGTAGTTTTGATGGCCCTCGTCGGAGCGGCGCAAGCTTCCATCGCGTTGCTGGCCGGCCCAATCTTCGACCGCGTGCTGAACCCGGGCGCCGCCGAAGCGCCGGTACTGCTGTTCACCGTGCCGGGCATCGATTATCCGGTCTATCTCAACCACCTCGTGCCTCCTGGGATCCACAACGTTTGGACGATGGTCGCGTTCGCCATCCTGGTCGTGTTTATCGGGAAGGGCGTTTGCGATTATCTGGCGAACTACCTGATCAGTTTGGCCGGCTTTTCAGCGGTCACGGACCTGCGCAACGCGGTTTTCGAGAAGGTGCTGCGCCACGGAGCGCAGTTTTTTGAAGCCAACTCGACGGGCCGCCTCATGTCTTCGATCATGAACGACATCGATAAGATCCAGGTCGCCACGTCGAACATGTTGGCCGATCTGCTGCGGCAATTCTTCGTGGTCTGCGGGCTGCTATTCGTGGTTATGCACAAGGATTGGCGGCTCGCGCTGGTCAGCCTCACGGTGATGCCCTGCGTTTTGATTCCAACGGTGCGCATCGGCCGCCGCATTCGCCGGATCAGCCGCCGGACGCAGGATCACGCCGGAGAGTTGAATCAGATTCTACAGGAGACCATTTCGGGGCACAACGTGGTGAAAGCTTTTGGCGCCGAGCCCTATGAAGCGCGCCGCTTCCGGGCCGCATCCAGCCACTTGCTGCGAAGCAATCTGCGCTATGTGTTGCAGCAGGCGCTCGCTTCACCGCTGATTGAAATATTCGCCGCGATCACGATCGTCGCGCTGATTAGTTACGCGCGCAATGAGATTAAGACCGGTGAGCTGACTGCGGGGCAGTTTACCAGCTTCGTGATCGCCCTGCTCATGCTCTATGAACCGGTAAAACGGCTGACGGGAATTCACAATATCTTTCAGCAGGCGATCGGCGCTTCGCAAAAAGTCTTCGAGTATCTCGACCGTCCCGTGGACATTCCCGACAAGGCCGGCGCGCAACGGCTCGATAAGTTCTCGCGAGCGATCGTGTTCGACGACGTGAACTTCCGATATCCCGGCACACAGACCGGAACCCGGAACGATCAACTGCAATCGATCCGCCTCGAAGTGAAGGCCGGCGACGTGGTGGCGCTGGTCGGCCCCAGCGGCGCGGGCAAAACTACGCTCGCGAATCTGGTTCCGCGATTTTACGACGTCACCTCGGGAGCGGTGCGCATCGACGGCATCGATATTCGCGATCTATCGCTCGCATCGCTACGCGCCAAGATCGGCATTGTCGCGCAGGATACGTTTCTGTTCAACGATACGGTGGCGAACAATATTGCGTACGGCCGCGCAAATGTCGATCCGAAGGCGATTCGGGATGCCGCGAGCAACGCGATGGCCCACGAATTCATCGAAGCTCTCCCGCTGGGTTATCGGACGGTTATCGGCGACCGCGGCGTGAAGTTGAGCGGCGGGCAGCGGCAGCGCCTCTCGATCGCGCGCGCCTTATTGAAAAATGCCCCGATCCTGATTCTGGACGAAGCCACTTCGCATCTGGACAGCGAATCGGAGATGCTGGTGCAACATGCGTTGGCGAATCTGATGGTGGGCCGCACGGTAATCGTGATTGCGCATCGCATCTCGACGATCCGCCGCGCCGATAAGATCGTGGTGATCGACTGCGGCCGTATTTCCGAAATCGGCGCGCACGAGGAACTGGTTGGCGGTGGCGGCATTTATCAGCGGCTGCATGAATTGCAGTACCTGTCTTCCGCCGCGACGGTGGATTTATGATCCAAAATATTCGCAGCATGACGGGGTTCGCGAGAGTTCGCAAAGCGCTTCCCGGCGGCGAATTGGCGGTCGGTCTGAAGAGCGTGAATCACCGCGGCCTCGATCTGCACTTCCGCATGCCGCCGCAGTTGGACGGCTTCGAACATGCGATCCGGGCGGCGATCAAGAGCCGCGTTTTGCGTGGGCACGTTCAAGTGAACGTGTCGTTGACCCGCGAGGAATGCGTCGAATCCAAGCTGAATCGTGAACTCCTTCGAGCGTGGCTCGCCGCCTTTTCCGATGCAGCCGAACATTCGGGGATCGAGAGCAAGCCGGATTTGAACGCGGCATTCCGAATTCCGGGCATGTTCCAGGTGGGGACGGCCGACGCCGCCGGTCCGGAATTTGAGGCGGATTTATTGGCCGCGACGACCGAGGCGATCGGCATCCTGAACGATTTTCGCGAGCGCGAGGGGGCCTCTCTCGCCAGGGAGCTGCATGAGCGCTCGCGGAGCGTTCAGGATTTGGCGGCGCGGATGGAAGCCATTCGCGAGGGCGCGACCGCGGCCTTTGAAAAGCGCCTCAAGGAACGATTAGGCGAGCTTCTGGGGAATACCGCGATCGAGCCTCATCGGCTCGCTCAGGAAGCCGCCATATTGGCCGACCGGAGCGATATCAGCGAAGAATTAATTCGCTTGAAAACACACGCGGCGCAAGTGGACGCGCTGCTCGACGAGGGCGGCGAAACGGGCAAGAAGCTGGATTTTCTGCTGCAGGAGATGAACCGGGAAGCCAACACGATCCTCTCGAAAACCGGGGGGCTGGGCGAACTGGGCCTGACGATTACCGATCTGGCGCTGGCGGCCAAAGCCGAGATCGATAAAATCCGCGAACAGGCTCTCAACATTGAATAACAAGATTGAATAACGAGAAATGACGACCGTTTTCATCATCTCGGCGCCGTCCGGGTCGGGCAAATCCACGCTCGTGGGCAGACTGTTCAAGGCGGTCCCCGGCTTGTTGTTCTCGGTTTCCTATACGACCCGGAAGCGCCGCGGGTACGAGATTCCCGGTGAAAGTTATCATTTCACGACGCGCGAAGACTTCGAGGAGCGGATCGCGCGGGACGAATTTCTCGAGCATGCTGAAGTTTTCGGCAATTATTACGGCACCCATCGCGGCGCTCTGGAACAGGCCGAACGCGAAGGAAAGGATCTGGTGCTCGACATTGACGTGCAAGGTGCGCGACAATTGAAAAGCAAGCTCCCGGAGGCGGTTACGGTATTCGTATTGCCTCCCTCGCGCCGGGTTCTAGAGCAACGGCTGCGAGCGCGTAGCGAAGATCCGGATTCGGTGATCGAACGGCGGTTGCGCGACGCGGCGCGGGAGATTCGGAATTACCACAATTACGATTATGTGCTGATCAACGACGATCTGGAGCATTCCGTGAAGACGTTGAGCGGAATCGTGTGTGGCGAGCGCGCGCGGCGCGGCCGCATGGAAGACCAGATTCGCCCGATTTTAGAGACATTTTGAGGTAATGAATATGCCGGAAACAACACCCAAGAATAATTCGCACTGCACCATCCCGGACGATCCGGACCAGAGCACCTACCGGTTCATCATTGTGGCGGCGAAACGAGCGCGGCAATTGCAGGGCGGAGCGCGGCCCGTGTTGCCGACGTCGTCGAAGAAATCGACGGTGATCGCGATGGAAGAAGTACGACGGGGCTTGGTGAAGTACGAGATCCCGGTGATTGTGCCTCCGGGTTTTGTAGTCGAGGAAATTCTGCCCGAGATTGGATAAAGGCCGCGTTTGCGGCGTGGATCAAACTACGTCCACGCCCATGCTGCGGGCCGTTCCCTTCACGGAACGGATCGCGGATTCCACGCTAAAGCAGTTCAGGTCGGGCATTTTGATTTTCGCAATCTCCTCGATCTGCTTCTCCGTTATTTTCCCGACCTTGGTCTTATGCGGCTCGGCCGAGCCTTTCGCAATCGCGACGGCGCGCTTGATCAGAACCGGGACGGGCGGCGTCTTCGTGATGAAGGTAAACGACCGGTCCGAGAAGATCGTAATCACGACCGGAATGATCAACCCCTCCTGCTCTTTGCTTGAAGTCTTGGCGTTGAACGCCTTGCAGAAATCCATGATGTTGACGCCCTGCGGTCCGAGCGCCGTGCCGACCGGAGGCGCGGGAGTGGCCTTGCCGGCGGGAATCTGCAGCTTAACTTGTCCAGTAACTTTCTTTGCCATGTTATGTTTTTTCTACTTGAAGGAAATCGAGCTCGACCGGAGTCGCGCGCCCGAAGATCGTAACTAAAACGCGCAAGGTATTGCGCTCCTGATTGACTTCGTCGATCTTGCCGGAGAAGTTGGTGAACGGGCCGTCCACAATGCGGACATTCTCGTTCTTTTCGAAATTGAGTTTGGGCCGCGGGCGCTCCGCCGACGACGCCTGGCGATAGAGAATCTGATTCACTTCGTCGGCGCTCAAGGGAACCGGCGAATTGCCGCCGCCGAGGAAGCCGGTGACCCGCGGCGTCGCTTTCACGGCATGCCAAAGGTCGTCGTTCATTTCCATCTCGACGAGAACGTAGCCGGGATAGACCAGCCGCTTGCTGGTTACCTTCTTGCCGTTCCGTAGCTCAACCACTTCCTCGGTCGGAATTAGAATCTGGCCGATTGCGTTGTCGAATCCAAACGCCTGCGCGCGGCTTCGCAGAGATTCCGCCACCTTCTGCTCAAACCCCGAATAAGTATGCACGATGAACCACTTCTTGAGATTCTCCTCGGGCGGGGGTTCGTGGACTTCTTCGGCCGCCACCGGAGAGGAGTCGCCGTCCGCTTGGGGAACGTCGTCAAGACGCCCCAACCCGGTCTCGTCGCGCTGGTCCAAATTTTCTAGTTCTTCGCCGGGCATCTCGGACATGGATGAACCCTCACTTCGATAGAACGCTATAGAGTTTGACAATGGTCCCGTTGACGAACGAATCGACCACCTTAAAATAGGCGGCGAATGCGAATACGCAGAAAATTACGACCACCGTGGTGGATTCCACCTGCTTCCGCGTGGGCCACGTAACGCGCTTCATCTCCAATTGCAGCTCGGCGATGTAGTCGCGCGTGTTTTGGGGCCATTTTTTGAACGACTCTAAATCGTTTGCCATATTTTTCTTAACTGGATTGGCAGGGGCGGAGGGATTCGAACCCCCACTCGCGGTTTTGGAGACCGCTGGTCTGCCGTTAAACCTACGCCCCTAATGTGACGCAGAATCCATCACCAGTTTACTTGATTTCCCGGTGCGCCTGGTGCTTGCGGCAAGTATTGCAGAACTTCTTCATTTCCAAACGCTCGGTTGTCGTCTTCTTATTCTTGGTGCTCGAATAATTCCGGTTCTTGCATTCTTGGCATTGAAAAGTAATGATTTCGCGTGGCATGTTCTTTATCCTCTGAAAATCAGTCCAAAATCTCGGTCACGGTGCCCGCGCCAACGGTCCTGCCGCCCTCGCGGATGGCGAACCGCAGGCCCTTGTCCATGGCCACCGGCGTGATCAACTCGATTTCCAAGCTGATGTTATCCCCCGGCATCACCATCTCCGTGCCTTCCG
>JBPCKZ010000002.1:0-22957 GCA_051003795.1 Bryobacteraceae bacterium
CCAATACGACCGGGCTCAATGCCCGCGGCGACATTGTCGGACGGTATACTGTCGGCGGTGTAACCCATGGCTATCTGCTGAGTGGGGGCCGATTCAGCACGTTTGACTTTCCTGGTGCCACCTTCACCGGAGCTACCGGAATCAATCAGCGCGGCGACATCCTGGGACGCTATCGCAACGCCGACGGTGTGTTCCACGGGTTCTTGTTGGTGGGCTTCCAGCCACCGTGCGTCGCCCGATGTCCCCGCCGCAGGTTGCGGCCGTAACCCACTCCAGCGATTTCACGGTCGTCACCGCGTCTAAGCCCGCAGTGTCGGGCGAGGCGACCCGGCCCGCCGTTGGCTCCGGCCTGACATTTCCGTCCAGTCCGCTCGCCCCAGTCGATTCGCTGGTGGAGGTGAGGGTGAATGGGAGATCGGCCGTGGTGTTTGGAGCCGTCGGCTTCCCCGGCGCGGTGGACGGCTATCAGGTGAATTTCCGCGTGCCCAACAACACGGTCAAGGGACCGGCCGCAATCGAATTGAGCGCGGGCTGGGTTGGGGGCCCGCCCGTGAACATCATCGTACAGTAAGCGGCGGCCATACTCCCGTCGAGATGCCTCACCCGAAATGAGTTGAGTTGCCTCTTTTTTGAGACAATGTAGAGATACAGGTTCATCTTTGGCGGGAAAATTGATCGGCCGCGCTCCAACCCTTATCTCCCAGGCAACTCGCATTACGCCGGCCGGTAACAAACCGAAGCTTATCGAAGAGTACATCGGCCGCGTAAACTCGGGCTCCGCCGCCGTCAGCGTGGCCCACATGCATGGCCCCGCGGGGTGGATGGAACCGGGCCAAACGCCGGATTTCGACGAGTTCACAATTGTTCTCAAGGGCCTGTTGCGCGTGGAGTACCGCGGCGGAGCCGTCGATGTACGCGCCGGGCAGGGAATAATCGCCCACGGCGGAGAGTGGGTACGGTACAGCACTCCTGAGACCGACGGCGCGGAATATATTGCGGTTTGCCTTCCGGCATTCTCGCCGGAATCGGTGCACCGCGACGACGCTTAAGGTAATCTAATAAATCGCGTTGCGCCATCAATCGAACCGTCAATCATGCCGGATTTAGGATTTCGTTTCAGAAGAGGCTGGAAAGCCATGCATCGCCGCTCGCGAGAGTGGATGATGATTGCGAAGGGCGTCGCTTCCACCGATCATCCCGTTTTGGCGCACATTATCCCGACCCGGCGCTGCAACCTGTCCTGCGAGTACTGCAACGAATACGACGATTTCTCGAAGCCGGTAGCGACGGAGGAGATGTTCCGCCGTATCGACAAGCTGGCGGCTCTCGGCACCACGATTATCACGATGAGCGGGGGCGAGCCGCTGCTTCACCCGGAGCTCGATGCGCTGATCTCGCGTGTTCGGAAGCACGGCATGCTGGCCGGGATGATCACCAATGGATACCTGCTCACGGCGGACCGGATTCAACGCCTCAATCGCGCGGGCCTCGAGCACATGCAAATCAGCATCGATAACGTGATGCCCGACGAAGTATCGAAAAAGAGCCTGAAGGTGCTGGACAAGAAGCTCGCGCTGCTTTCCGAACACGCGGAATTTCACGTGAACATCAACTCCGTGGTTGGCGGGGGCATTCGCAATCCGCAAGACGCCCTGGCAGTGGGCAAGCGCGCCGTGGAGCTCGGATTCACTTCCACGATAGGGATCATTCACGATGGCGACGGCCAGTTGCGCCCTCTCAAGCCCGAAGAGCAGAGCGTCTATCTGCAAATGAAGAATATGGGCAAAAAGAGCTATGCCCAGCTTAATTTTTTCCAGGACAACATCGCGTACGGGCGGGAAAATCGCTGGAAATGCCGTGCGGGCGCGCGTTACTTGTACGTATGCGAAGAAGGCTTGGTGCACTACTGTTCGCAACAGCGCGGCTATCCGGGCATTCCCCTCGAAAAGTACACGCTGGAGGATATCCGGCGCGAGTTCGTGACAGTGAAGAGCTGCGCGCCAAGATGTACGGTGGCTTGCGTACATTACACGTCCTACATGGATTTCTGGCGCGCGCCGCAGACGATTCAAGGGCCGGCGCCGTCCGAGTCGAATCATTTAGTGCAGCTCGAAACGGGATTGCGCCGTTAAGTAAGTTAGCTTAGTCAAGTCCGCAAGTTAACGGTCTCCCCGACACGCTACCCATGCCGGAGCGGTCATCATTAAGTATAATTACTTACTCTTACTCGCCGGTTGTAACTTGTGAGCTAAGGAAAGAGAATTAGCCGCCCGAAAATACCCTTCCCATCATAATGTTTTTCGATCCGCGGACCGATAGCATTTTGTACGCTGAAAAAGCGGTCGGAGGGTAGACTAGATCAATGAGAGGACAGAACGAATTCGCTGGAGGCAAACCTTATAGGTTGGTTGCCTTGGCGCTGCTGGCGCTGACCGCGCCGGGGACGATACTTGCGGCAAACGCAAAGATTTCGAAAGATATCGGAGAACGGGACCCTGAGGCGACCGTGGATGTCATTATTCAGTACCGGCAGGTTCCGACGGAAGTGAACCACCAGAAAGTCAACGCCAAAGGAGGCGTATACAAGCGCGATCTCTCCATGATCAAAGCCGGTCATTATTCGGTACCCGCGGGCTCTCTGGAAGCCCTGGCCAACGACCCCGATGTAGAGTTCATTCACCCGGACCGCGCGGTGCGGTCAACCGGTTACAGCGGCAAACTAGACTATGGCTGGATGATAGTAACCGGTTTAGCGTCAAGGGACGCAAATCTGCCTTACGAGGGCACCGGGATTGGCGTGGCCATAATCGACAGCGGGATGAACGACAACCGCGAGTTTAGCAACCCAAGCGGAAAGTCGCGGATTGTCTACCAGAAGAGTTTCGTTGCCGCCGATCCGAATTGGGCGGGAGACGCCTTCGGCCACGGCGATCACGTTACTGGAATCGTAGCTGGACGAGGATCCGAGTCCACTGGGCCGGAGTTCACTTACAAGGTCAGAGGAATCGCTCCGAACGTCAATATCGTTAACCTGCGCGCGCTGGACGCGTCGGGTGCGGGAACCGACAGCTCGGTGATCGCGGCTATCCAGCAGGCCATCAAGGTGAAATCCACTTATAACATCCGTGTAATGAACCTATCGCTGGGCCGGCCGGTTTCCATGTCCTATGCCCGGGACCCGTTGTGCCAGGCAGTCGAGCAGGCTTGGAAGGCCGGCATAGTAGTGGTGGTTTCGGCGGGGAATGAGGGCCGGAACAACTCGGCGAACACGCAGGGTTATGCCACAATCACGGCTCCCGGGAACGATCCCTATGTCATCACGGTCGGAGCGATGAACACAAATGGGACGCTCGACCGCGACGACGATAAGCTGACCAGCTACAGTTCGAAGGGTCCGACGCTGTTTGACCACATCGCCAAGCCGGATCTAGTCGCGCCGGGCAACCAGATCGCGTCGCGCCGGTCGTTCACCGAATATCTGGACAAAAACTACGCATCTAATCGGGTGCCGACAACGGCGTATGCATCCGGGAGCTACGATCCGGATTACTTTCAACTTAGCGGGACCAGCATGGCCGCCCCGATGGTAAGCGGGGCCGCGGCTGTTTTGATCCAGAAAAACCCAAGGATGACACCGGACCAAGTGAAGGCGCTTCTCATGAAGACCGCGAACAAGCACTTTCCGGCTATATCGGTGGTTACGGATCCGGTAACGTATGTCACCTATACGATCTGGACCGACCTGTTCTCGGTTGGCGCGGGCACCGCCGATTTGGCGGCGGCTCTCCAAAATACCGACGCGCTTCCGGCCGGTGCCGCGCTTTCCCCGGCGGTGACTCGGAATCCCAGCACTGGTGTTGTTTCCCTGGTCACTGGCTCAAACGTAGTGTGGGGTTCGAACGTAGTGTGGGGTTCCAACGTTGTTTGGGGATCGAACGTGGTGTGGGGGTCGAACGTCGTCTGGGGATCGAATGTCGTCTGGGGCAGCAGTTACATGCAAGGCTTTAACGTCGTGTGGGGTAGCAATGTGGTTTGGGGATCCGGCAATGTCGGTGGCGAAAGCGCGACGGTAGGAGTAACTGGAGAGAACTAGCGGCTTTAGCCGCGAAGTGAAGGGGCCCGAAGAGGCGGTTGATCGAGTCCGGGAAGACGATCGGTCGGAAACTACAGGCGGCGAGTGCAATCTTAACGCATTTCGGGCAAGCATCATTCCACCTGAAGAGCGCGCGTGCCCGCTTCGAGCGTTTTCAGAATCGCTTCGGTATCGTATACGCAGCCGCCCCAGGTTCCGCCGCTGACGTTTTGAAGCGCGGCCCACAAGCGGGTATCGAGCGGCAGGCGCGGATCGGCCTGTAGGTCGGGACGCAGCGGACGCTGAGACAGCACGCGCGTCCCTTCTTCCGCCCCAAATACCCGGCCATTCGCGCCAACCAGGTTCACCGATCCCTCCAGCAGATTGCGATCGATTACGATTTCGATGGTATCGCCCTCGAGAACCTTCCCGATCGCTCCCCCGGCCAGCGCCTCGGGCGTGATGTGGCCGATGCACGCGCCGGTCGAAACACCGCTAAATCGCGCATCCGTGAGCAGCGCGACGTGCTTGCCGAAATCGAGATGCTTAAGCGCCGACGTAATCTGATAGATCTCCTCCATGCCCGATCCCATCGGTCCGCGGCACATCAACACGATTACATCGCCGGCCTGAATGCGATCGGGGCCATGGCCTTTGATGGCGTCGATGGCGGCGGCTTCGGTCTTAAATACGCGCGCGGGTCCTCTTTTGCGATAAATGCCGTCCGCGTCCACGACGCTCGGGTCTATGGATGTGCTCTTGATGATGGAGCCGCCCGGCGCAAGATTGCCATGCGGAAACGTGACGGTGGCGGTCAGGCCGCGGCGTTGCGCGCCTTGCCGGTCCATGATCACATCGTCCGGATCGACGCCATCGCGCTCGCGAAGCAGGCGGCGGAGCTGCGCGCGCCGTTCGGAACCCTCCCACCAATCGAGCATGCGGCCGAGCGGCTCGCCGCTGGCGGTGAGGGCATCGAGTTCGAGCAAACCTTCCCGGCGCAGATGCAGCATCACTTCCGGAACGCCCCCCGCCAGAAACACTTGAACGGTCGGATGGGAGCGGGGGCCGTTCGGAAGCGCATCCACGAGGCGCGGAATTTTGCGGTTGATCTCGATCCAATCTGCGGCGGTGGGACGCCGAAGGCCGGCCGAATGCGCGATCGCGGGAAGGTGCAGAATCAGATTGGTCGACCCGCCGAAGGCCGCGTGCACGATCATGGCATTCCGAATCGAGGCATCGGTCAGGATATTTTTCATGCGGATGCCGCGAGCCTCGAGAGATAGCACCGCGCGCGCGGATCGTCTCGCCATGTCGAGCCAAAGTGGATGCCCGGACGGCGCGAGGGCGGAGTGTGTCAGGGACATCCCGAGCGCTTCGCCAACCACTTGGGACGTGGCGGCCGTCCCCAGAAACTGGCAGCCGCCGCCCGGCGTGGCGCAGGCGCGGCAGAGATTTTCCGCGGCATCTTCAAGGCTGATTTGATCGTGCGCAAACCGGGCGCCGACGGACTGAACGCGCCCGGCATCCTCGCCCTCTTCGGCGAGCAGCGTGACGCCCCCGGGAACCAAAATGCACGAGAGATCGTGCATGGCCGCCAGAGCCAGCATCATCGCCGGCAGGCCCTTATCGCAGGTCGCCACCCCGATCACACCACTGCGCGTCGGCAAGGAGCGGATGAGACGCCGGAACACCGTCGCGGCATCGTTCCGATACGGCAAGCTGTCGAACATGCCGACAGTACCCTGCGTGCGGCCGTCGCATGGATCGGTACAGTAAGCGGCAAAAGGGACGGCGCCGCGCGCGGACAACTCTTTGGCCGCCGCCTGCATCAGCAACCCGACTTCCCAGTGTCCCGTGTGATAGCCCAACGCTACCGGCGAACCATCCGGATTCCGGATTCCGCCGTGCGTGCTGAGAATCAGGATTTCCTTGCCCGCCATTCGCGCGGGATTCCATCCCATCCCGGCGTTTTGGGCCCATCCGAATAGATCGCCCGAGGGGCGCTGCAACAGCATTTCGGGCGTGATCGGGAGCGAGCCTTGCGGCCCCGGCGCTTTGGAACGGACATCGAAGATCGTGGGATCGCCGGAATCCACAATTTGTTCAAACGCGATCTGCTCAAACGTGATTGGCATGACGACAACTCATTCTAGATGAGTTGCCGCGATTAAGCCTACGACAGAAAGCCGAGGTTCTTCCGGCTGAAATTCGCCAACGTCGGGAAGACGGCGGGAAGATCCGCGGACGTAACCCCGAACCACGATGCCAGTGTCGCGCCGTACTGATCGAGCGAAGTGGTTGGAATCCAGGTGCCGCGCGTTCCGGCATCGTCGGGCCCACCCAGTTCGTGCACCGGGAACTTTCCATAGAGATCTCCGCCCTTCACCGCCCCTCCCATCACAATGTGATGGCTGCCCCACGCGTGGTCGCTTCCGTGGTTTGTGGTGGGCTGGAACATGCGGCCAAAATCGGACTCGGTAAACGTGGTGACATCGTTCTCCACTTGCATTTCCACGGTGGCATTATGGAACGCGGCCATCGCGGGGCTGAGCTGGGCGAACAGCGCGTCTTGATCGGCAATCTGGCTGCTATGAGTATCGAAACCGCCCAGCGAGCAAAAGAATATCTGGCGGCTCATGCCGAGTTCGGTTCGGATTTGAATGAGTTTGGCGATTTCCTGTAGCTGCGCTCCGATTCCGCTTTTGGGAAAGCCCGTCTTGAGCTGCGTGGCTCCCGCCAATGCCTTGCCGACGGTCTTCGAGTCCTTGATGCCGTCAATCAACGCGGTGCTGGCGGCCTGCACCAGCGAAACACCCGTATTCAACGTCAGCATCTGCTGCAGCGCCAGCGCCCGCGCGGTCGATCCGGGGGAAGTATTGAAACCTTGAAGTCCCAGTGCCGCGCCAGGCGTGATGGTGGCCGGCCGCGTCTCTTCACCGGTTCCCATCAGGCTGTTCCCGGAGACTGAAATAAAGGCCGGGAATGTCGACGGCGAATTTCTGAACGCGACCTTGTCCGCCGCGCGCCCCGCCCACCCCGTGGTGCCGAAGCCCGTTGTGGCCGAAGTCTGCCATTGCAACTGCTGGTCGGAGTGGGAAAACAGATTGACCGGAACGGGCGTTTGGTGCGCCTGGTACTGCGCGCGGGTTAAATCCTGCACCAGCGTCCCGACATTGGCCACAATCGCCAACTGTTTATTGTTGAACAAGGATTGCAATGCCGTTAGCTTGGGATGCAATCCGTAGACCTCCTTGCTCGACGCCGTAACGGGCAAAAGGGCCGCGCCCGGCAGCGCCAAATCTTTCCGAATGGACGCATAAGCGTCGTATTCCTTGGTTCCAAGCGGAACGATCAGATTATTCCCGTCGTTTCCCCCGAACAGGAAAATGCAGACAAGCGCCTGATATTGGGAGGTGCTCGCGGGCGCGCTCGACGCCGAATTTTGAGCCAGCGCGTTCATCAGCCCAAAGCGGCTGTAGCCGGCCAATCCCAGAGATCCTAATGAGCAGCTACGGATGAAGCTTCTTCGTGAAGGCATGTGGGTTTATCCTCTGTTCTCGTGTTCCCAAAACGCGGCGTGCCGTCTAGTGCTCGACCTGGTATTCGGGCGATGTAGCCCCCAGGTAGATCGCGGTCTGCGCCTTGCTTTTCGCGTCCGTCGTGGATGCCATTGCGGTCTTGATTTCCGTTCGCATTTGCGCGGGCATCTTGCCATGCAGCAACGCGCTATCGAGCGTGTCCAGCAATCCGTCCGGGTTGGCCGCCAGCTTCACGTAGGGGCTAAAATCCGCCGTGGTGCCGGAGCCTAGATTGCCGTAAACCAAACTGTTCACGAAATCGGCCCGAATCATGGCCGTGGCGGGGGAGTAGATCTGGAATTCCGGTCCTGCAAGCGACGTTCCCGAAATGTGATATCCGGGCGAGAAATAGCTGAACACGCTCGGCGAATAGTACAACTCCTGTCCCATGGGCTTCGCGCGATCGGCCAGGGTATTCGCCGCCGTGACGGTTCCATCGAAGGCGCGGAGCAGACCGGTGATAAACAAGACCGGCTCTCGCAAATGACCGTCGTTCGGCGTGGAAGCGGCATCTCCCTGGCGCGCTTCCGGATCGAGCAAAATCGCTTTAACCACCGACTTCAGATCGCCGCGCGCGCCTTTCGCATCGCGATCGAAAACGCCGGCTACGCGGGTGACATATGCGGGGCTCGGATTGCTCGTAATCAGGTGCTCAATGAGCTGCTTGCAGACGAACGGACCCATGTTGGGATGCTGGAAAATCTCCTGCAACGCATCTTGCAAATCCAGCTCCGCTTTCAATCCATTGAAAGTCTTTCCCAACAAAGTTTTCGAACCCACATCGTGCAAACTTTCGACCGCGGTCATGGGACCGTCCCAATACGGGGGGTTGTGCGGATGAGGCGCCGCGCCGGGAGCGGTTGGATACGTCCAGCCGGTGAAAGCCCGGCCCAGATTTTGGACATCGTCCTGCGTGTAGACCGGCTTGCCAAGATGGGTCGCCGGATCGATTTGCGGGGTGCCGTCCGGCTTCAACAGAACCGTCCCGAGAGTAAACAATTGCATCAACTCGCGGGCATAGTTCTCATTGGCCGTTTTTCCCGCTTTCAGATCGGGCTTGTCGTTATTCACCATGTCCAGGTAGTGCCCCATTGCCGGATTTAGCGTGAGATCCGTCATCAAGGTCAAATAGCTCCCGAACGCGTCTTTTTGAAACAGGCGCAAATAAGGAACGATGGCCTGCGGTTGAGGGATTTTGACTCCGGAAACCACCCAGATCTCGCTCAGGGCGAACGCCACTCGCTGCCGCAACTGATCCTTTCCGCCCAGTGAGTTCAGAAAAAAGGACTGTTGCACCGCCCGAAGATTCTGATTCTTGGGATCGACCGGCACGTCCGCAATCGTGCTTTCGGGTTCGGCGAATTGGGCCTCCAGGTAATTGTCGAGTCCCAATTTCCGTACGTCGGAAACAGCCGAGGCCGTTGGACCCCAACTCGCCTGCTCCAGGAAGCGGGCGGCCGCCGAAGCGCTCACGGGCGGGATGGTCTCCGCCAAAGCGATCGCCGGCAGGAACATAAGCAGCATCGAAAATACGCGAAGAGGTCTGTGCATTAGTCGCTCGTAGGGTTCAGATCGGTGGGAAAAATTCAAAGCTTTAGGGCAGTTCGCGAAAATACCGGATAATAATTCTTCCGTGAATTCCATCTACGCCTCAAAGCCTTGGCTACGGCAATACCGCGTTCCTCATTTATTGCCGCTTCCATCCCGCTCCGTTCTGGAAGCGTTCGAAGAGCGGGCCCGGCATAATCCGGACGCGCCCGCGATTCGCTATTTCGACGAAAGCATTTCCTTTGGCCAGCTGAATCGATGGGCCGAATGCTTCGCGGCTCTCTTAAGAAGATGGGGAATCGGCAAAGGCGACCGTGTCGCGCTCTCGCTGCAAAACAATCCGCAGTTCGCGGTCGCTCAATACGCGATATGGAAGCGCGGCGGCATCGTGGTGCCGCTGAACCCGATGCTCCGCCAGGAAGAGCTGCGTTACCACCTGCAAGATAGCGGCGCGCGGGTTTGGGTCGCGTTGAATTCGCTCGACACTCCCGAGACACTCGCAGCCCTCGCGGACTCCGCCGTCGAACACGCCGTTATCACCACGGAAACGGACTTTGCGGCCATGTTGACCGAGCCAACCGAGCCCGCCGCCAACCCGGACGCCGGCCCCGGCCCGGCATTATCGCCGGAAGACGTTGCCTATCTGGTTTATACTTCGGGCACGACCGGCCCGGCAAAAGGGGCAATGCTCACGCACGGCGGCGTGGCATTCAACGCCGAAGTGTTTCGAATTTGGATGGAGATCGGTCCCGCCGATTCCGTTCTCGGTCTGGCGCCGCTCTTTCACGTCACCGGTTTGATCGCGGAACTCGCGTTGAGCGCGTGGGCAGGCGTGCCGTTGATTTTATTCCATCGTTTCGATGCCGAACAGGTTTTCCGGCTCTGCCGCAAATGGAATGCGACGCTTTCCGTCGCCGCGATTACCGCATACGTCGCGCTCATGAATGGCAGAGATGGAAACACCGCGTTCTTGTCGAAATGTTACAGCGGGGGAGCGCCCGTGGCCGCCAGCGTCGTGGAAGAATTCGAGCGCAAATGCGGCACTTACATTCATAACATCTATGGGCTGACCGAGAGCACATCGCCGTCGCATGCCACTCCGCTCGGCGCCCGCGCTCCCGTGGATACGGCCAGCGGCGCGCTTTCTATCGGAGTGCCCATTCCGAATTGCGACGCTAAAATCGTGAGTCTCGACGATCCCGATCGAGAAATGGCGCCCGGAGAAGCGGGCGAACTCCTCTTGCGCGGCCCGATGATGTTTCCGGGCTATTGGAACAGGCCGGACGAGACGGCGAAAGCTTTCCAAGACGGCTATTTCCGGACCGGCGACGTCGCCATCATGGACGCGAATGGCTATTTCTATTTAGTGGACCGCAAAAAAGACATGATCATCGCGTCCGGTTTCAAGGTCTGGCCGCGCGAGGTGGAGGACACGCTTTGTCGGCACGCGGGCGTGCGGGAGGCGGCGGTGATCGGCGTGCCGGATGCGTACCGGGGCGAGACGGTGAAGGCTTTTGTCGCTCTAAAAGAGGGATGCGACGCGGATTCGGCCGAGATGATTCAATTCTGCCGCGAACGCATTGCGGCGTATAAATGCCCGCGCATAGTGGTGTTCGTGGATGAAATTCCAAAGACAACCACGGGTAAGTTACTCAGGCGGGCGTTGCGGGATTGACCGGTATCCGGTCGATTCCAGATTGTCACGATTGCATTAAGCTTGAGATTGGTCCTTGGTACAAGAGGGTCGCTTCAGGGAACTGCGTTGGCGTTGCTCGTGTGTTCGCTCGTGTGTTCGCTCGTGTGTTCGCTCACGCGCCCACTTCATGCCCAGGTTTTCTCGGCGTGGAACCAAGATATCGTGGAGGGCTTGCGCGCTTCCGCGGGCAACGACACGGCCAAGGCGGAAGTATATTTCACCCGTGCGGTTCATGAGGCGGAAGGCTTCGGGCCGCAAGACCCGCGCCTGGGCCCCACCCTCAACAGCCTCGGTCTGGTCTACCACGCCCGTGGGAAATATCGCGAGGCGGAGGCCGTCTATTTGCGCGCTCTCGCAATCTTGCTTAAGGTTTACGGCCCCAGCAGCCTGGATGTCGCGAACGTCAGCCTGAACCTTGGCACGTCCTATTTCGACGACGGGCTCTACGCGCGGAGCGAGCCGTACTTCCGCGATGCATGGCGGATCTTCGACCGTTCGCTGGGTCCCGATAGCATCAAAACCGCGCGCGCGGTCTTCGGCCTGGGCGAGACCTGCCGCCAATTGAAACGGTATGCGGCGGCCGTGCCGCTGTTGCGGCAAGCGGCCGATATCCCGGAGAGGATCCTGGGCCTTGTGAACCCCGAAACGGCCGCGGCGTTGAACGGTTTGGCGCTGGCTTACTCAGGCATTGGTAAGCAAGCGGAAGCGGAGAAGATCTTCAAACTAGTCTCCGGCATTCGCGCGGGCGCGCCCGGCGCCAGCAGCAACCAGGCCGGAACATTGGAAGCGGAGCGGCTCCCGCGTCGTACAATGCAGAAACCTTAAGAGAAGGTCTTATGATCTGGCCGCTCACGCCTATCCGCTGTCTTCATCGCGCCATCGACCTGTACGGCCGGAAGGAGGCGGTAATCTCCGGCGATACCCGCCTTACGTATGCGCAGTTTGGCGAACGTTGCGAACGGCTCGCCGGCGGGTTGATGCATGCGGGAATCCGGAGCGGCGATCGCGTTGCGTATCTCAGCTTCAATACGCACAAGCTTCTCGAAGGTTATTTCGGGGTTCCCCAAGCGCGCGCCATCGTGATGCCGCTCAACGTGCGCCTCACGCCCGCGGAGTTGATCGCTATCCTGAATCACTCCGAAGCGCGCATGCTGATGTTCGAGGACGATTTTGCGCCGCTCGTCCAGCAACTCCGGCGCGCCTGTCCCCTCATTGAGCAATATATAGGCCTGAACGGCGGCGAAGGCGCGGATTTCGCATACGAGCGGATGCTTGCCGGAGCGTACGCGGAGCGCGCCGATATCGCCACGTACGATGAGACCGCGATCGCCGAGTTGTTCTACACCAGCGGCAGCACGGGGACCCCGAAGGGCGTGATGCTCTCGCATCGCACCCTCTATCTCCACGCCATGTCGGTCGCGGGCGCGTTCAACCGGGACGATAACGGCATCGAACTACACACCATCCCGCTATTCCACGCCAACGGCTGGGGGCGCCCGCAAGCCAGCACCATGATGGGCCTGAAGCACGTGATGGTGCGCCGCTTCGAGCCGGCGACCGTGTTCCGGCTTATTCAGGAAGAGCGCGCGACCGCGATGTCGCTGGTGCCCACCATGGCGAATGCCCTGCTGAACGCGCCGGAGCTCGCGCAGTTCGATTATTCCACGCTGAAAGAGATTCACATGGGCGGCGCGGCATCGTCGCCCGAGCTGATCGACCGCCTCGAGAAGGCGTTCCATTGCGACGTAATGGCGGGCTACGGGTTGACCGAGACTTCTCCGGTCGCGACGTCGGCGCGGCGGAAGAGCACGGTGAGCTATAGCGATGAGGGCGACCGCTTGCGGCGTCTCGCGATGGCCGGCTGGGCTGTCCCCGGCATCGAAATTCGCGTGGTCGACGCGGAGATGCGCGACGTGCCGCGCAACATGGAGTCCGTGGGAGAGGTGGCGATCCTCGGCGACCACGTGATGGACGGCTACTTTAAAGAGCCGGAAGCAACCGCGGCGGTGATGAGCGGCGGCTGGTTTCACACCGGCGATATGGCCGTGTGGGATGAAGAGAGCTACATCCACATTGTCGATCGCAAGAAGGACATTGTCATCAGCGGCGGCGAAAACATTTCGTCGATTGAGGTGGAGAAAGCCATCTTCGCGCACCCGGCGGTGCTCGAATGCGCCGTGGTGGCCGCGCCGGACGAAAAGTGGGGCGAGATTCCCGTCGCCTTTGTCGTGCTGAAGCCCGGGGAAGGCTTGACTCCCGAAGATCTCGGCGCGTTTTTGACGACGCGCATCGCGAAATTCAAAATGCCCCGCGCATTCGAATTCGTGAGCGAAGCCCTGCCGAAGACTGGAACGGGGAAAATTCTCAAGCGCGAGCTGCGGGAACGATTTTGGGCGGGTAAACCGGAACGGGTGCAGGGCTGACTTGGGACAGCCCGGATCGTCTTCGCGGCAGTCCGCTCATGCCTTACACTCAGATTTGATCCCACGTAATTGGCAGGCTGCCAGCCTGGTTTCCGCGTTCCTCCTCGCCGCTCCCGTTATGGCCCAAAAGCAGCCGTTCGACGCCGAAGCCATGCTCCAACTCGCTCGCGTCAGCGACCCTCAAATCTCCCCTGACGGCCGCAACGTCGCGTTCACGGTCCAAACGATCGACGTCCCTAATAACAAGAAACCGAAGCAGGTTTATGTCGTACCGCTCGCAGGCGGACTTCCCCGCCAGCTTGCCGATGCCGGTGAGCGCGCGCGTTGGTTTCCCGATTCGAAATCGATGGCGTTCGTCTCCGACCGCGGCGGCTCGTCGCAGATCTGGCGGATGGACGCGGATGGCTCGAACCTGAAGCAGCTTACCAAGCTCGCGACCGAAGCCGCCGGCGTGCTTGTCTCGCCCGACGGCAAGTATATCCTGTTCACCAGCGACGTTTTCCCCGAGTGCGGCGCCGACGATGCCTGCAATCAAAAACTGGTCGACGCCGAAAAAGAGAGCAAGGTCAAAGCCCGCGTCATCACTTCCCTGCTCTACCGGCACTGGACCACATGGCAGGGAAAACGCCGCGGTCATTTGCTCTCGATGAAGCTCGACGACGGCCGCGTCAAGGATCTCACCCCCGGGGCGCGCGACGTTCCGCCATTTTCGCTCGGCGGTCCCGAAGATTACGCGATTTCGCCCGATAGCAAGGAAGTCTGCTTCGCCATGAACGCGGACGAGGTCCCGGCGGCCAGCACCAACTCCGACCTCTTCGTAGTTCCGATCGGTGGCGGCGAGACGCGCAAAATTACTAGCAATCCCGCCGCCGATAACTCGCCGCTTTATTCGCCCGATGGCAAGTACATCGCCTACCGCGCCCAGGCCCGCCCCGGATATGAGAGCGACCGGTGGCGTCTTCTGGTGTTGGAGCGGGCGACGGGGCAAGTAAACGTGCTTACCGATCTTCTCGACCGTCCCATCGGAAGCTTCGCCTGGTCGCCCGATTCCGCGCGCATCTTTTTTACCGCCGAAGATCGCGGACGCCAGTCGATCCAATTCATTTCCGTAACGGGCGGCGCCATTCAGGTCGCCGTGAGCGGCAACAATACCCTCGACGACATGCAGTTCGCGCCCGATGGCAAAACCATCGTATTCACGCGGCAAAGCGGGGCAAGCCCGTCCGAGATCGCGCGCGCCAGCTCGACCGGCGGACCGGCGCTCCAACTCACGCATTTCAACGACGAGTTGCTGGCCTCGCATCAGCTCACGCCTCTTGAGGAGTTCTGGGTTGAGGGCGCGGAACAGACGCAGGTGCAATCTTTTTTGGTGAAGCCGTACGGCTTCGATCCCGGCAAGAAATATCCGGCGCTGATGCTCATACACGGCGGCCCGCAAGGCGCTTGGGGCGAGAGCTGGACTTACCGCTGGAACGCGCAGGTATTTGCGGCCGCGGGCTACGTGGTGGTGATGCCGAATCCGCGCGGCTCGATCGGCTACGGCCAAAAATTCACCGACGAAATCAACGGCGACTGGGGCGGCAAAGCTTACGACGACATCATGGCCGTTACCGATAAGGTCGCGGCCTTGCGCTACGTCGATAAAGACCGCATCGTGGCGGCGGGCGGCTCGTATGGCGGCTACATGGTCGATTGGATTCTGGGCCACACCACGCGTTTTAAGGCCCTGGTTTCGCACTCCGGCGTTTACGATTTGCGCAGCATGGCGGGCGAAACCGAAGAGCTCTGGTTTCCGAAATGGGAGTTCGGCGGAATGCCTTGGGAAACGCCCGAGACCTACGACCGCTGGTCGCCCAGCCACTTCGTCAAGGAATTCAGCACGCCGACTCTGGTCATCCAAGGCGAACTCGATTTCCGCGTTCCCGTCAGCCAGGGACTGCAGCTTTTCACCGCTTTGCAATTGCAGAAGGTGCCTTCCGAACTGCTTGTGTTTCCGGATGAGGGCCACTGGGTGCTGAAGCCGCAAAACAGCCGGCTCTGGTACAAGACTTTCATCGACTGGATCGATACTTGGACCAAAAAGTAAGAACGGCGTTCATCATTTTCGCGCTGCCGATTCTCGCCGCGCCGCTCGCGCTTTTCATTCTGTCGACCGGCACGCGGATGCAGATCGTCCCCGCCGTTCCCGTTATCGGAGAAACTACTCCGATGCATGTGATCGTGTTCAACCCGCACGGAGTACGCAAGATGACGACCACCATCGAGCAAGACGGCCGCTACTACCTCGCGCAAATCACCACGAGCACGCCCCACCGCTTCATGTTTCTGCGCCGCCACGAAGCGCCGCAGGATCTGACGATCTTAGTCGGCAAGAAGGCCGCGCCGGCGCTGCACGATGGGAAGGCGAAAATTATTATCGAAGCGCAATCGAACGATCTGCGCGCCGCCACGGATACGGTTACGGCCGATGTCGACGTAATTACCGCTCCGCCTCGCGTCGTGGCGGATGGCGCGCGGCATTATATTAATCAGGGCGGCTGCGGACTGGTCGCCTTTACGCCAACCGGTTATTGGACCGATAGCGGCGTGAGGGTTGGCAAATATACGTTCCGCAGCTTTCCGCTGCCGTCCGATCCCGGCAAAGAACGCTTCAGCCTGTTCGCCTATCCGTGGGATCTCCCCGCCGACGTGCGGCCTTCGGTGTACGCGACGAATCCCGCCGGCGGCATTGCGGCCGCCGCCTTCAGCTATAAAGTATTTCCCAAGCGATTTCGCACGAGAGACATTGAGATCGACGACGCGTTTCTCGAAAAGGTCGATAACCAGATCGAGCCGGGCAGCTCGGGCGATCTTCTCGAACGCTTCTTGAGAATCAATCGGGATCTGCGCCGCAAGAATAACCAGACCCTCGCCGATCTGCGGCTTCAGACCGCACCGAAGTTTTATTGGTCGGGGCCATTTCTTCAGCTAGGAAATTCGCAGGTGGAGTCCGTGTTTGCCGACCGCCGCAACTACATTTACAAGGGCAAGAAAGTGGATGAGCAGGTGCATCTGGGCTTCGATCTCGCGGTCACCGCGCATGTCGCCGTGCCCGCCTCGAACGATGGCAAAGTGCTCTGGGCATCCGATCTCGGCATCTATGGGAATTGCGTGGCGATCGACCACGGCTACGGGTTACAGTCGATTTACGGGCACTTGAGCCGGATCGGCGTTAAGCTTGGCGACATGGTTAAAAAGGGCCAGATGATCGGGCGAAGCGGATCGACCGGGCTTGCGGGCGGCGATCACCTGCACTTCAGCATGCAGTTGGATGGCGTACAGGTGAACCCGGTCGAATGGTGGGACGAACAATGGATCGAAGATCGCGTGCTCAGCCGGCTGAGTTCGCGCTAAAGCCGAGCCTGAGCCGCGCCCAACACGCGCAGCGTCCCCGCATCTTGCACGAACAACACCACGCGCGTGAGGCCTTTCTTCAGTTGGACGCGAACATCGTTCTGTAATCCCGATTCACCCACCGCGCCGATCTTTTTTAAAGAGTAGACTACCGCGGCGTGGTCCAGATTCCGGCCGGCATTCTCGCCGCTCGAAACCTGGGAGCTCGCATGATCTTGCGCCAGGACCATGTAGACGGTGCCGCCTGCTTTCGACGGCCCGATATCGAAGTGGATCTCAGCGTCGTTCCCATCTCTTGAAGCGGTAAGAGTCACCGGCAGCTCTCCGCCCGGATCGCATCGCGAATCGCGCTCCTGGCATTGCCCTTGTCGCTTCCCACAAAACCCGTCGTGCCATCGACCACGAGTTCGGGCGTATACACTCCGCCGCCCGGAAGCCGCGACGCGTAATCGCGCTGCCTCCGGCTGAATGCCGGAGACGAATACGGGTCCGCCCATCCCAAGTGGTTCCAATAGTCCACGTGTTCGCTAAGCACGATCAAATCCGCTCCGGCGACGGGCTGCTCCCGGTCTAGTTGCGCGAGCAATCTGTCCGCCGGTGGACAGCTCGAGCATCCTTCCGAAGTAAACAGTTCCAGAAGTACGGGAATGCGTGCCGTCGTTCTTGGATTCGAAGAATCGCCGGCGGAAGAGGTCAAACTCGTCATCAGAAAAGCTGCCGTAAGAAGCGTGGTCGGTTTCATGTCTCAAAGCCCCGCATAGTAGTCGTAACCGCGTTCCGCCCAATAATCGTCGGGCCGGACATCGGTATACGCTATAGTTCCAATCCGTTTAAGGTTCTTGATTCCGTACTTGACCGGAATCACCAGCCGCAACGGCGCGCCATGCTCATCTTCAAGCGGCTTGCCATTCATCTCGTAGCAGAGCAGCGTTTGCGGATGCAGCGCGCTCGGCATATCGACGCCCACGTAGTAGCCTTTGTCCGGCGTTTGCATCCCCACATACCGCGCCTTTTCGGAGCCCGGCGCCATCGTGGCAGTGAAGTCCGCGAGGCGAACACCACCCCAGTGCGTCACGCTGCTCCATCCTTCGATGCACTTGAACTCGGTGATGTGCTCGGTTTTCGGAAATTTGCGGATCTCGTCCATCGTCAACTGGCGGGCGGGTTTGTTTTCTCCATGCGGAATCACCGATACCTTCCAGTCGGCGTCATCGACATCGTCGTCGAGACCTTCGTCGCCATTGGGACGAAGCTTCTCGATCGTCGATTCCGGGAAGACCGGCGCGAGGTGATCGCCGGCATAGAGCGCCTTGCTCGTCACGCGGCCGTCGAAATCGAGAACGCGGCGAAACCGGGACGATAGCTCGCCGGCATCGTCTCCATGACCGAGCCATTCCCAACCGGCGATTCCGGCGACGGCGCCCGCTCCGAGCGCGAGAAAGCCGCGGCGGCTTCGAGCGGCCATCTCCTGTTTCGGCGTGCGCTCAGGCATTGGTTCGCTCCTGTTCCGCTCGCTTCAATTCCCAACCCGTGACCATGCCGCGGAAGTTGTTGTATCCGGCGCGAATCACCTGCGCAATATGAATCAGAAAGAAACCGAGGAAGCCCATCGTTAACAGAAAATGTTCCCAGCGCGCCATCGAATAACCTCCCAGCAAAGCCGTGAGCCAGTGTAATTGCACTGGCCGGTAGATTGCCAAACCCGTGAGCAGACTGCCGACACCCATAAGAACGATCGCCGTGTACGCTATTTTCTGCGCGCCGTTGTATTTCCCTTGCGGCGGGCAAACTTTGCTCAATCCCAGATCGTGCAATGTGACCTGAATCGCCTGCCCAACGGACTTGCGATCCGGAACCACCAGCCGCCACTGACCCGAGATTAGCGTAAACGCCGCATAGAGCAACCCGTTGATCGCGAAAATCCAGGCAAACAGGAAGTGCATGGCCATGCCTCCGGCAAGCTGGTGATCCAGATGAAATAGATTGTAAATCCATTTCGGAAAGAAGTGGAACAAAGTGACGTCTCCGAGACCCACCCGATAGACGTCGTTCGCCCAATAGATCAGCAAACCGCTCCAGATCATGAGGAACAGGATGGGAAAATTTACCCAATGCGTCCATCTGGTCAGCAGTAAATGCTTCTTTTCTAGATATTCCATCGTCTTCGGGAATGAGTTCGCGCGCGATTCCGGAAAAGTTACGCCTTTTTTTTGGGACAATCGGCCTGGATGTGCGTAACTTTCCCTTCGCCAAGGGCGAATATCCAAATGGGCAGTGTCCATGGACGCTGACCAACTCCCGTCTCTCATGGCGCGCTATCAGCAATCGGATACTTCCGCCGCAAGCGCGCTCGTAAACGCGCTCAGCCCGCAAATTTTCCATTTTTTCCTGTCACAGGTGCGCGACCGCTCTCAAGCCGAGGATTTGCTTCAGGATCTTTGGCTGCGAATTCACAAGGCGCGGCATACGTACCGTCCGGGAGAGCCGGTGCTCCCCTGGATTTACGCGATCGCGCGGCGGACTCGCGTGGACCAGTATCGAAAGCGCCGGCATATCGCCGAACACGAATCGCCTGGAGAGCGCCTGCCCGAGATGGCCGCTCCCGAGGCGCCCCGGAACTCGCCGCCGAACATTTCCGAGCTTCTTTCCACTCTGCCGGCGGGGCAGCGCGAGGTGATCCTGATGCTCAAGGTTTCCGGACTCAGCCTGGAAGAAGTCGCGCGCGCGACCGGCGGCAGCGTGGGATCGGTAAAACAAAAAGCGCACCGCGGCTATGAGAAGCTGCGGTCGCTGCTGGCGGCCGGACGATGACTCGCGACCCGCTCGACGAGCTTTTCGCCGCGCCCACCGTTGCGCCCGACCCGAAGCGGCTGGAACGCATCGAGCGGCTGGTCACCGTTTCGCTCAAGCCGGTGAGGCCGCTGCCTTCGGACACGGCGCTGATGGCAATCTTCTTCGCGCTCTTCGCGGTGTTCGCGATAGCCGCAACCTTACCGTTCGGCTTTTCGGGATTCGACTTATTAGACCCGTGGCAGCGATTTTCGATGTATGGCGTAATCTCGATCTGCGCTTTCTTTTTCGCCGCGACGGTAGCGGGCCAGATGATTCCGGGATCGAGACGAAAGCACGATCCGTGGCGGGTGATTCTCCGGTCGCTTTTGTACCTGGCCGCCATCACGCTGGTCGTGTTCCAAAACTTCGATAGGGCGCGCTTCGTGGCTCGGGGCATTCCGTGCCTGCGCCTGGGCTCGATTTGCGCCGCGATTGCCGCCGCCTGCCTGTACGCCGTCATTCGTAATGGGTTTGTCACATCGATGTTTCAAGCCGGAGCGGTTACGGGCGCGTTCGCCGGCTTAGCCGGAATCGCCGTTCTCGCGCTGCATTGTCCGATTCACAGCGCGGCGCACGTTCTGGCGTGGCATTTGAGCGTGATGTTGTTGGCGGCGCTGGGCGGCGCGATTTTCGGCTGGAGCAAGACCCGCGCGCCTGCGTGAACCGTGCCGTGGCTCCGAACAAGTGTCCACACGAGTGTGGACACGGCAGACACGAGTGTCCGCGCCACAAACTTCAAAAGTTTTTTGTTGCCCAATTCCCCAATCCGAAGGACACTGAACTTTTAAGGAGATCCGTTGGAAAGAAATGCCCGCAAAGGTTCCCTCGTTCTGGAACCGACCGAACGCTGGTCCACGCAGGATGCCAGCGATCTTTACGATGTCGCCAGTTGGGGCAAAGGCTATTTTTCCGTCAACGACCAGGGCCATGTCCTGGTTTATCCGGAGAAGGACCCGGCGCGCTCAATCGATCTGAAAAAACTCGTCGATACGCTGATTCTGCGCGGCATTTCCCTGCCGATCCTGATCCGGTTCGCCGAAATCCTGAAGCATCGTCTAGGAGAGATCCACGCGGCTTTCGAGACGGCGATTCACGAGCACAAGTATCAGGGAAGCTACTGCTGCGTTTACCCCATCAAGGTCAACCAGCAGCGGCAGGTGGTGGAAGAGGTTCTCGAATTCGGCAAGCCCTTCAAGTTCGGCCTCGAAGCCGGTTCGAAACCGGAACTGCTGGCGGTGATGGCGCTGGCGGATAATGAAACGCCGATCGTCTGCAACGGTTTCAAAGACGATGAATACATCGAGATGGCGATGCTCGCCCAGAAGATGGGCCGCCGCATCATTCCCGTGGTCGAGAAGTACACCGAGCTGCACCTGATTGCAAAATACGCCGCTCGCGTTGGCGTCCGGCCAGCCATTGGCGTGCGAGTAAAGCTGGCCAGCCGCGGTTCGGGACGCTGGAAGTCGTCGGGCGGATACCGCTCGAAATTCGGACTCACCACCAGCGAGCTCATGCGCGCTTTGCAGGAGCTGAAGAGTTGGGGCATGGCGGATTGCCTGGAACTTCTGCATTTCCACCTGGGCAGCCAGATCACCAATATCCGCCAAGTGAAGGGCGCGGTAAACGAAGCCGCGCGGCTCTACGCCGAGCTATCGCGCGCCGGCGCTGGGCTCTGCTATTTGGATGTCGGCGGCGGACTCGGCGTCGATTACGACGGCTCGCAAACCGATTTCGAATCGAGCGTGAATTACACCCTACAGGAATACGCCAACGACATCGTGTATCACATCCAGAACGTATGCGATGAAACCCAGGTTCCGCATCCGATTATCGTCACCGAAAGCGGACGCGCGATCGCGGCGTATCACAGCGTGCTGGTTTTCAACGTTCTCGGCGTATCCGGCTTGGGCGAAGAGGACGTTCCCGCCGAGTTGCCGCCCGATCCCGAGCAGCCGTTGCTGGACTTGCAGGAGACTTACCGCTCCATCACGGCGCGTAATTTGCTCGAAAGTTATCACGATGCGCAACAGGCGCTCGATCAAGCTCTAAATCTATTCAGCCTCGGATATCTTCCGCTCGAGCAGCGATGTCTCGCCGAGAATTTCTACTTCGCGATTTGCCGCCGCGTGCAGAAGATGTCCCGCGAACTGGAGTACTTCCCCGAAGAACTGGACGGACTCGACGCGTCGCTCTCCGATACATACTTCTGCAACTTCTCCCTGTTTCAAAGCATGCCCGATAGTTGGGCCATCAAGCAGCTCTTTCCCATCATGCCGATCCATCGCCTGGAGGAGAAGCCCACGCACCAGACCGTGCTAGGCGACATCACTTGCGATTCCGACGGCAAGGTGGACCAGTTTATCGACCGGCGCGACGTGAAACGAACGCTGGCGCTTCACACGTACGACGGATCGAATTACTATCTGGGAGCTTTTCTGGTGGGAGCTTATCAGGAGATCCTGGGCGACATGCACAATCTGTTCGGCGACACGAATGCGGTGCACGTGAGGCTCGGCGAAACCGGGGAAGTAATTTTAGATGCCGTGATCAAGGGCGATACGGTTCGCGAAGTCCTGGACTATGTGCAGTTCAAGTCGGAGACCCTGATTGGGCAACTTCGGCGCGACGTGGAGACCGCTGTGCGCGACGGTAGGATCGGCTACGAGGAATCCGGCCGGTTATTGCGCTTTTACGAAGAGGGGCTTCATGGGTACACCTATTTGGAAGACGCGCACGAACAGTAGCGTCGCAAGGGTTCAGACCTTCCGATCAGACTTCTTGAGGCGCAAGACCGCCTGCCCAAATCCCTTTGATGCGTTCGAGCCCGCTGGGGCCGGCCACAATCAAACAAAGCGCGGCCAATAGCGGACACACGCCGGCTATAAAAAGGGCCACGCCGAATTGCTTCTGGGGTCCCAGGATCCATCCCGTGATGAGCGGCGCCGCCGCGCCCGCCAACTGCGAGACGGTGTTCAGGTAGCCGATGGCGCGTCCCACCATCCCAGCGGGCGGAGCGTGTTGCGAGATGGCCCAGTAATTGGAATTGCCGATTCCTACCGAGCAGACCGACACAATCAGGATCGGCAGGACAGCCCCCTTGCCCGGCAACACCAGCAGCAGCAGAACCGCTCCCGCGCCGATGTAGCCCGCCGCCGCGAAGAAAACGCGCACGCGAAAAACGGAGCCGACGCGTTTCACCAATCGGTCGGCATAATAGCCGGCTAAGATATTCAACGCGGCCATGATGAATAGCGGAGTGGAGAGGACGCGGCCCATTTCGAGCGTCGTAAAACCGCGCGTGGCGGTCAGGTACGTAGGCACCCACGTGAGCAGGAAAAACCAGTAATAAGAAGACAGAAATATGCAAAGCGACATGGCCCAGAACGCGCGGCTGGCGAGCGTGGCCGGCCAGGGC
>JBPCKZ010000003.1:0-8681 GCA_051003795.1 Bryobacteraceae bacterium
ATCCGCAGCTCCCGCTCGAGCGGAACCAGCCCGCCCGAAGGCGCGTCGAGAGAAAACCGCAAGAGTGCCGCGAGCCGCTCCACCAACCTTTCCGCGCCGCCCGGATCTTCGCGGATCAATGCAGAAATCGAGTTGAGCGTATTGAACAGAAAGTGCGGATGGATACGCGATTCGAGCGAAGCTAACCGCGCCTGTGTCGCGAGCTGCAGCGCGCGTTCCCGTTCCAACTCGCGCGTTCGCAAATCTAAACTGGTTTGCTCCAGTTGCATGCGGAGACCTTCATATGCCATGAAGCCCCCGCCGAAGAATAGCGTGACGACCGCCGCTATCTTCATGGAGTTTTCGAAATAAGGCCAAAACTCTTGAGGCGTAACCCGTTGAACGGCAAGCAAGATCAATAACGCCGCGAGCGAGCCAACTACCGCGAACGTCATCAGCAGGGCGCCCCGCGCGACCCAGTTCCAGGGAGCGCGGAGGCGCTCGGTAAGCGGCCACGTGCGCGGCAACGTAAAGAACGCCATCCCGCCGATCAGGTTCGAAAACAGCAGCGATTCCAGGTAATTCCCGGCGAGGCTCCACACCGTGACCCGGCGCGCGAACGTCAGGTAAAAGACGGTCGGGATCACCGCGATAAGCGCGTTGCCGATCAGCGCGCGCCGCAGTTGGCACTTTAGGCGTGGATTCATTTGCCGCCGGTGCTTATTGTACGAGGGCCGGCTTGTTGGCCGACGCCGGCGTATGGCATCCGGAGCACGCCGCCTGCGATGCCGGCAGCGATTTGGTTTCAAGCCACACGGCGGCTTTCTTCGCATACACGGTTCCCGCCAGATCGGTCTGGGCCCGCGTGAACAGGGTGCGCGCCTTCTCCTCCTGGCCCAAGCGCGAGTAGCCGTCGGCGAGGAAAATCAAGAGTTCCCCGCGCGGGTGCGTGCCCAATGTGTCGAAGTACGCGGTCTGCATGTCGAGAATATGTTGAAAATCCGCGACGCCGCGCTCGATCAGCGGCTTCGCCATCTCCGCCGGCACGAAACGCGAGGCGGTCAATACCGTGCTGCCCCGGGGAGCCAGCACGCTCACGCTATCCGGCTCCATGGCGCCGGCGTCATCCATTTCCTTGAGTCCGCGCGTCCAGTATTCCTGGCCTTTCTCCATGTCATGCTTTTGCAAGAATTGGCCGGCCTCGAAAAACAGCCCCGCGCCGTGCCAAACCAACGCTTCGGCGTGCTTCGGGTTAGCAGCAAGGGCCTCTTCCGACGCTTTCATTCCGCGTTGCAAAGCCTCGTTATCTCCCGCGAAACCGGCGAAAAAGTCGTTTCGAACTTTCATGTCGAAACGGCCTCCCGCCAGCAACCCCGCGACCGCCAAACCACCGCCGATCAGAAACCTTGTCACCTTCGTTGCCATAAAAATCTCTCCTCGAATCGAGAATAGGGCCGGTTACGTTCGTTTCGAGCGGGCTTCGGACGAACGGTCGAAAAACCGGATGAGCCGTCGAGTTTGGCGGATAAAGTGGGAGAGGCATCCAGAATGGCTTCCGCGCGGCCTGTCGCCCATATTTATGGTAAAGTGGGTTCATGAAGACCACGATTGAAATGCCCGATATGCTATTCCGAAAGGCTAAGGCCGTGGCCGCCGGGCAGGGAGTCTCGCTGAAGGACTTCTTCACCGATGCCGTGCGGGAACAACTACGGCGGAAAACGGGCGGCGTTCCATCGGAAAAGCCTTGGATGGCGGCGTTCGGCGGCATGCGCGGGCTGCATCGGGAAAACAAGCGCATCGAAACGACGATAAACAAGGAGTTTGGGCGGATCGATGAGGAAGAGTGGCGCTGATCCTCGATACGAACGCCGTATCGGCGTTCGCGGATGGCGATAAAGGCCTGCTTCAAGTCATCGAAACCGAGCCCGATCTCTCCATTCCGGCCGTCGTGCTTGGCGAATACCTGTTTGGCATTTACCGGTCGCGTTTTCAAGCCAGATACGAGGAATGGTTAAACGCGAATCTTGCCTTTTTCGATCTTCTTTCGATCGGCCCGGCTACGGCGCGTCACTACGCCGTGATTCGCCACGAGTTGAAAGCGGCGGGGCGGCCAATTCCGAGCAACGACATTTGGATCGCGGCGCTGGCAAGAGAACACGGGCTGCCTTTATTGAGCCGCGATGGCCATTTTGAGGCGGTCCGGAACCTTAGAACGGTTGGCTGGTAGCGAGGCGGCAACCGCTACCGTGCGCCACTAGCCGACGCTTCGATATTTTCGAAGAACTTCTTGATGATGAATTTCGCGGAGCTGTCGATCAGGCGTTGACCCACTCCGGCGATAAGGCCGCCGACATTCACGTCGCCTTCATACGCCACATCGGTCGCGGATTCCGCCGGAATCAGAGTTAGCAAGCCTTCGCCCTTCACGAAGCCTACTTTTCCCTTTCCATCCACGCTCAATCGGAATGAGTCCGGCGGCGCTTGATCGGCGATCCGCACTTTACCGATAAACATCCCTTGCACGCTCGAAATGGCCATCTTCAACTTCATCTCGTACTCGCCGGGCGCGGATTCCTTCAACTCATCGCATCCCGGAATGCACTTCGCCAAAACTTCCGGGTCTTGCAAGAGTGCGTAAGCGCGTTCCCGCGGCAGCGAAATCCGGTACGAGCCGGATATTTTCAAGCGGTCCTCGACAGCGCTTCCGTCAAGGCGCGCGCCGTGAAAATGCGCGTGAGGTGGCGGCGGAAATCGGCCGACGCGAACAGATCTCCATTCGCGTCAACGCCTTCTCCGGCGACCGCGGCCGCCTTCTGAACATCCTGCGCTGAGCCGTCCGTTCCTTCGAGCAGTTTCTCGACATTCGAGGCGCGGAAGGCTTTCCCGCCCAATCCGGTGATTCCCACCCGGACGAACGCGACCTTGCGCGCGGTTCTTCGCACTCTCGCCGCGACGCCCACGATGGCGTAGCCCGAGGCGGGCTGCTTAAATTTCTTATAGCTGACCTCGGTCCCGGAGCTATCGATCGGGACCACGATCTCGACCAGCAACTCGCCCGGCTCGAGCGCGGTGGTGAACGTGTCCAGAAAAAAATCGCCAATCGGAATAGTGCGTTCGTGTTTGGCGCCGGCGAGCTTCACTTTGGCTTCGAGCGCAATCAGCGCGGCGGGAAAATCGGCGGCCGGATCGGCATGCGCGGCGCTGCCGCCGAGCGTCCCGGTGTTGCGAACCTGGACGTCCCCGACGTGCTTCACCGTCTCGGTCATCAGAGGGCACTTGGAGCGCAGTAGCGGCGAGCTTTCGATCTCGTAATATGTCGTCATCGCGCCGATATGGATCTCGCCCGCTTCTTCGCGAATGAAATTCAGCCCCGGAATGCGTCCCAGATCGACGATCCGTTCGGGCGCGGCGAGGCGCAGTTTCATCATCGGGACTAGGCTCATGCCGCCCGCGAGCGGCTTACCGCCCTGCTCTATCAGTGCCATCGCTTCATGGAGCGTTGCGGGCGCTTCGTATTCGAAGTTCCGCGGGATCATGCTCTTTCTCCGGCGGCGGCCACCAGCTTCCACATTTTTTCGGGCGTGAGCGGCATATCGATGTGCCGGACGCCCAAATGGCTGAGCGCATCCACCACCGAGTTCACGACGGCGGGCGAACAACCAATGGTGCCCGCTTCCCCTACGCCCTTCACCCCGAGCGGATTCACGGGCGAAGGCGTCGTCGTGTGGCTGCTCTCGATCCACGGCATCATGTACGCGCGAGGAATCGCATAATCCATCAGCTCTCCCGTGATGAGTTGCCCGTTGTCGTCATATACGGCCTGCTCGTAAAGCGCTTGCCCCAAACCTTGCGCGACCCCGCCATGAACTTGCCCGTCGACAATCATGGGATTCAAGATATTGCCGCAATCGTCCACGCAGATGTACCGCTTGATCGAAACGGCGCCCGTGTCGCGATCCACCTCGCTCAGTACGATGTGCGCGCCGAACGGAAACGTAAAATTAGGCGGCTCCCAAAAGCGCGTCGCCACCATGCCCGGCTCGGTATCGGGCGGCAGCTTCATCGCCCGGTAAGACGCGCCGGCAATCTGCGCGAGGCTCACGCGCTTATGCGTTTTATTGCACGCGCACTCGCCGTTTTCGAACGTGACATCGTCCGATTCAAGCAGCATTTCGCCGAACTTCTTGATTTTGGCCTTGAGGTCCTGAAGCGCAAAATAAAGCGCGGTGCCCCCGATCGCGGTGCCGCGGCTCCCGAATGTTCCGATGCCGTATTGCACGATCGCGGTGTCGCCGTGGATCACCAGAACATCGTCGATATCGACCCCCAACTCGTCCGCGACAATCTGCGCGAAAGTCGTCTCCTCGCCTTGTCCATGCGGGGATGCGCCGGTCATCACCGTAACCGTTCCCGATGGCTCGATCTTCACGGTGGCGCTTTCCCAACCGCCGGCGGGAGTAGCCGGCGATGGACCGATGGCGCAAATCTCTCCATAGGTCGAGATGCCGATGCCCACCAGCTTGCCTTCCGCCTTGGCCTTCCGCTGCTCGACGCGCGCGCCGGCGTAGTCGGCAATTTCAAGCGCTTTCCGAAGCGGAAGAGAATAGTTTCCGCTGTCGTAGCTCAAGCCCGTGGCGGTCGCATACGGAAACTCGTCGTTCCCCACGAAATTCTTGAAACGGATTTCAGATGGATCCATCTTGAGTTCCACCGCAAGCATGTCCATCATCCGCTCGATTCCGTGAGTCGCTTCGGGACGGCCCGCGCCGCGATACGCATCGGTCGGAACGCGATTCGTGAACACGCCGACAATGTCGGCCGAGACGCTCTTGAACTTGTAAAGCCCCGGCATCATCAACACCGAGAGAGTCGGGATGGCCGGCGTAAGCAGTTGATGATAAGCTCCCAGATCCTGTATTAATTTCAGCTTGAGGCCGAGCACCGTCCCGTCGCGCTTGGCCGCAAGCTCGAAATAATCGACATGCCCGCGGCCGTGGATAGTGCACTGGAAATTTTCGCGGCGCGATTCGATCCACTTGACCGGTTTGCCGATCTTCATCGCGATGAAGCCCATCAGCGCCTCTTCGGCATAGACGTTCAGCTTGCTGCCGAAGCCGCCGCCGACCTCGGGCGTGATCACGCGCAGCTTGTTCTCCTGCAGCCCGAGCATCTGCGCCACCAGCGTGCGCATCAGGTGCGGAATTTGCGTGGAGGAATAGATGGTCAGGGCGCGCTCGCCGCTTTTGTACTCGGCCACCACGCCGCGCGTTTCCATCGCGGTCGGAATCAAGCGCTGGCTGGTGATGCGCTGCTTGATCACGACTTCGGCTTCGGCGAACGCCTTCGCGGTGTCGCCGCCTTCTTGGTGATAGTTGAATGCGGTGTTGTCGGGCCACTCGGGGTGCACCGCGGGCGCGCCGGCCGCGAGCGCTTTTTCGGGATCGCTGACGGCTTGCGTGGGATCGTAATCCACTTCGATAAGATCGAGCGCGTCGGCGGCAACGTAGCGGTCGTCCGCCACCACGACCGCTACCGGATGGCCGGCGAAGTAGACGCGATCTCTCGCGAGGATCGAATGGAACGGCACGCGAAGACCGGGCAGCGACGCCCCGCATGGCACGGGGCCGACGGATTCGATATCCGCGCCCGTGAAGACGGCGGCCACGCCCGAATGGGCTTTGGCGGCTTTCGTATCGATGGACTTGATTTTGGCCGCGCCATGCGGACTGCGCAGAATGCAGGCATAGTGCATCTCCGGCATCTTAATGTCTTCGACGTAAGTGGCCGCGCCGGTGATCAGCCGCGGATCTTCGCGTCGGCGGATGCGCTTCCCAACGAGCTTTTCGGTCTTGGTTTTCGGTTTGGCGATTGTGGTGGTGGTAGCCATTTCCTAAACTCCCGCCTTCGCGGCCGCGCGCACCGCATTCACGATGTGTTGATAGCCGGTGCAGCGGCACAAATTGCCTTCGATGCCGTGCCGGATTTCCTCTTCAGTGGGGTCGGGATTACGTTCCAGAAGCTGCTTGCACGCCATGATCATGCCCGGCGTGCAGAAGCCGCATTGCAAGCCGTGCTCGTTCCAGAACGCTTCCTGCATGGCGTGCAGTTTCCCGTTGGCCGAAAGACCTTCGACGGTGAGAACTTCGCGGCCATCCGCCTGGATCGCGAAAACGGTGCAGGACTTGACGGCTTTGCCATCGAGATCGACCGTGCAGGCCCCGCAAATGGAAGTTTCACAGCCCACGTGCGGCCCGGTGAAGCCGGCCATTTCGCGCAGATAGTGGATCAAAAGCATGCGCGGCTCGACATCGTGAGAGAAGTGCCTGCCATTGATCGTGAGGTTGATTTTGCGTTTCATGGAATGCCTGACGATGTTATCAGATGCGGGGGCGGCCGCGTCTTTTTCGTGCCGACGCGATGGCATGGGTCCCGAAACCGCGCCGATAATAGCGCGGCGCCCGCTTGTCCTGCCTTCTGACTGTACGGATCTAAAGTGTCTCGACGATCGCATCCCGCGAGACGCGCTTATGTTGCGCGACGGATCGCGGAATGAAGTTCCAACGACGGCAAAGCACTTCCGCCGGATGCCGCCCCGCTACCGCAACTCGTTCCATGAGCCGGCTTGGGTGAAGACGAAACTCCCGGTACTTTATTCTTGACAGGTGTTCTCCTCCCGCCTCGATTGGGATCTCCGGCCCAACGCGATTTCCGCGATGCTCTCCGCCAAGCGGCGCGATGGTTCGCAACTTCTCGATCTCACGGAATCGAACCCGACTCACGCGGGGTTTGAGTACCCTGCCGAGGCGATCGTGACAGCCTTCGCCGATCCGCGATCCATGGTTTACGATCCGTCGCCGGCGGGCCTCCCGGCGGCGCGCGAGCGGGTTGCCGCCTTGCATGGCGTGTCCGCCGGTCGCGTCCTGCTCACCACCAGCACCAGCGAAGCGTACTCGTGGTTGTTCAAGCTTCTCGCGAATCCAGGCGATGAGGTCTTGGTTCCCCGCCCCTCGTATCCACTGTTTGAGTTTCTCGCCGCGCTGGAGTCGGTGACGGTGGGGCATTATCCGCTGGTCTACCACGAGGGTTGGTTCATCGACTTCGATGCGCTCAAAAAGCGGATCGCCCCGCGAACGCGCGCCATCGTTCTGGTGAATCCGAATAATCCGACCGGCTCCTATCTTAAGCGCGATGAACTGGCGCAACTCCTGGCGATCTGCCGCGAGCGGGATCTGGCGATCGTTTCGGACGAAGTGTTCGCCGACTACGCCCTATGCGCCGATGCGGGGCGCGTCGTCACGCTGGCGGACTCGGGCGGCGTGCTCACGTTCCGATTGAGCGGCCTCTCGAAGACAGTTGGATTGCCGCAGATGAAGCTGGGTTGGATCTTAATTGGCGGAGAGGTTCAAGTTTGCGAACAGGCCGTCGCGCGGCTGGAGCTGATTGCCGATACGTACCTTTCAGTGGGAACACCGGTGCAGTACGCGCTGCCCGCTCTGCTGGAAGCCAAGTCGGCCATTCAGGCGCAGATCCTCGACAGGCTTCGGCGGAATCTCCGATTTCTAAAGACTGCGGTGGATGCGTCGCCTTGCCGCCTACTGGATGTAGAGGGCGGTTGGTATGCGACGTTGCGCGTTCCTCGCGTCCGCACGGAAGAGGAATGGGTTCTGCAACTGCTCGGCACGAGCGATGTGCTGGTGCAACCGGGCTATTTCTACGATTTCGATTCCGAAGCGTTCCTGGTATTGAGCCTGTTGACCCGGCCGGAGATCTTTCAAGAAGGCGTGCGCCGGATTTTGGATCGGTAACGCGCTAAGGCTTCACTACGGTCGGGTTCGTTGGATCAACCGGCTTCACCGGGTTCGTCCGATCGCTGGGCGTGCGCGGTGGAACGGGCAGGCTCTTCGGGCGCATCGGGTCCGGGTTCGTAGGGTCGGACGGATTCATGGGGACCGTCGTTGCGCTTTTTCCGGGTGTCGCGTCTGTTCCGGATTGGCTGGTACTTCCGTTTCGTTTGCCGTGGCGGCGTGCATGGCGCTTCGCAGAGCCTTGTCCATTTTCCGGCGTGCTTTGTCCCGCGTTCGAGGGCGCTTGCGATTCAGCCGGGGGCGGACTCTGGGCGAACGCCGCGGTGCCCAGATAAATCACTATGGTCGCTGCTTTTCTCATCGTCGTATCCTCATCACGATTGTATTCCGATCCGGCAACGAAGGCGTGGGCGCCTCTACCAGTCAAGCTTGCGCCGCAGATCCGCCGTATAGCGCCGGCCGATCGCGACGATCCCGCCACTCTGCAAACGCAACGTCGCTCCCCCTTTCCCGAGCGGTTCCAACACGCCGATTTTTCCGAGATTGACAATCGCCTGCTTGTGGACGCGCGCAAACCGTTCGGGATCGAGCGCCGCTTCCAGCTCGCGTAGGGTCTTCTCCACCAGAAAACGTCCATCGGCCGTAATCGCGAAAACGAGGTCCTCATCCGCCACGAACGCCTCCACCGTGTCGATTGCAAGCACGTGCAACTGGCGTAACTTCTTGCCCACCACGCGCTGAATGGACTGCCCTTTCTGGAGCGCCGCCATCAGGCGATCCAGCCCGTTCCGGGTCCCCGTGTCGCGTAGCTTGGCGACAGCTCGCATCTGAACGTCGAGAAAAACGGCGTCGGGATGAAGCGCGGCGATGGATTCAAGCGCGGCTAGACCGTCGGCG
>JBPCKZ010000004.1:0-16690 GCA_051003795.1 Bryobacteraceae bacterium
GAATGGTATTCCGAGCCGCGACCGGAAGGAGCGGTTGTCCTTAACGTGCTCTGCCGACGAGCATGAGCACGTTCGGCGTCGCGCTGGAGCGGCGGATCTGCCGCTCGTCTTTCGACGGGATCACGGAAGCGGTATAAGAATCGCCCGCGCGGGCAACCCCTTCAAGAAAGTACTGCGACCCGTACTGGTGAAACAGAACCTTCGTATGCTCCACGGTTCGGCCGTTTTCACCTCTGTGAGCCATCACGAATGCGCTGTTCGGAACCGCCTGCTCCCGGATCAGCAACATGCCGCTGGATCCTTCGCTGATGGTGTAATCGCCGGTCGCAAAGGTCACGCCGCCAGCTTTGAAATCGAAAGGCACGGTGACCTTAACCTGTAATTGAGGGTCCGATTGCGCGGAACCCGTCGTTAGCGATACGCTTGCGAGAAGGCCCGTGGTAAGAATCATATTCAACGTTTTCATAAAATCTCCTTTTCCTTTCCGATCCGCCTCGGACGGCTTTGATTTGGGGAACGCTTGCTATAACGCAAGCCACGGGCCGCGATCGGAAGAGATGTAAGTGATTGATTTTAGGTGTAAGTCAACGGACTAAGTAGGCGAGAGCCTATCCATCCGGTTGAGAATCTATCCGTTGAGATAGACCCGCGCCGCTCGTGGCCGTCATCCGCCTAACATCCCTTACGGCAACCGCTCCCTGAATGTTCGATCCGCGACGGGGCCGCTACAGCGATGCCGTCACGATGCTTTGCGCTTCTTCGAGAATCCGATCCAGATGCTCCTGGCTCTCGAAGCTCTCGGCGTACAACTTGTAAAGGTCTTCGGTTCCGGACGGCCGTGCGGCGAACCAGCCGTTTGCCGCCACTACTTTCAAGCCGCCGATCGGCTCGTCGTTCCCCGGCGCTCTTGTCAGTCTGGCCACGATGGGAGCGCCCGCGAGCTGCGTGGCGCTTACGGATGCGGGCGACAACTTCTTCAAGCGATCCTTTTGCTCGGGCGTGGCGGGCGCATCGATCCGCGCGTAGAACGACTCGCCTAGCCGCGAGGCAGTCTCGCGATATATCGCCCCCACGTCGCGCCCCTCGCGCGCCGTCATTTCCGCCGCGAGCAGGCCCATAATCAGCCCGTCTTTGTCCGTGCTCCACACGGAACCGTCCTTTCGGAGGAAGCTTGCCCCCGCGCTCTCCTCGCCGCCGAAACAACAGGAGCCGTCGAATAGGCGCGGCGTGAACCACTTGAATCCGACCGGCACCTCCCACAGATCGCGTGCAAGCTCCTCCGCCACGCGATCGATCAGGCCGCTGCTCACCAGCGTCTTGCCGACTACCGATGAGCGATTCCAGCCGGGCCGGTTTCGCAGTAAATAGCCGATGGCGATCGCCAGATAGTAATTCGGATTCATCAAGCCGGCGCTCGGACTGACAATGCCGTGACGGTCGGCATCGGGATCGTTGCCCCAGGCCACGTCGAATTTATCTTTCAGCTCGACCAATCCGGCCATGGCGTAAGGACTCGAGCAGTCCATGCGGATTTTGCCGTCGTGATCGACCGTCATAAAAGCGAACGTTGGGTCGATTTTGGAATTGACGACGGTGAGGTTGAGACGGAATCGTTGGGCGATCGGCTCCCAATATGCCGTGGACGCGCCGCCGAGCGGATCGACCCCGATCTCGATCCCGGCGGAACGGATGAAATCGAAATCGACGACATTCGCCAAATCTTCCACGTAGGGCCCCATGAAATCGCGCTCGTGCACGGTTCCGGACTTCATGGCGGAAACGAGCGGAAGTCGCTTCACCTCGCGGTTCCCGGCGCGCAACAAGGAATTCGCGCGATCCTGAATCCAGCCGGTCACATCCGTATCGGCCGGGCCGCCGTCCGGCGTGTTGTATTTGAAGCCGCCGTCGGTGGGAGGATTGTGCGAGGGCGTGATGACGATGCCGTCGCCCGGCGCTGTTTGGCGGTCGCGATTGTACCCCAGGATGGCGTGTGAAATTACCGGCGTCGGCGTGAAACCGTCGGCCCGCGCGATACATATTTGAATCCCGTTCGCCGCGAGAACTTCAATCGCGGTGCGCTGCGCCGGGCCGGAAAGAGCGTGCGTGTCTTTCCCGAGAAACAGGGGGCCGTTCGTATCGTGAGCGCCGCGGTAATCGCAGATCGCTTGCGCGATCGCGAGGATATGCGTCTCCGTGAACGTGCCGTTCGCGGGCGTCCCGCGATGTCCGCTCGTGCCGAAGGTGACCAGCTGGTTCGGGTTCCCGGGGTCGGGCTTTTGGGTGAAGTACGCGCTCTCGAGTTTAGCCGCGTCGATGAGCATCTCTTTGGGGGCGGGCTGGCCGGCGAGCGGGTGAACGTTCGGCATTCTCCAGCCAGTTTAAACATTTGCGACTGGACGGCGGGAAACCTAAGAAAAATGCCCGGGTTTTCAGTATCGGTTTTCAGTATCATGACGTGGACAAAGCCATGAGCACAATAACAATCACCGATTCACGCCAGATTGCCCTTACCGGCGTTCCGGTCGACCTGGTTCCGTTATCGGCGATCGTCAAGTATGCCCAGAGCCACGATTTGAATTTGATTCTCCCGCCGGATGTTGCCGGCGGACTCGATCTTCCGCTTAAGAAAGTAGCGGCGGGTCCCGTTTCGCTGGGAATCCAACTCGGGAAGGCTTTCGACTTCGGGGTGGGCCGACCTCAGTTCTCGATCGGCTTCGGGGCGAGCGTGGCGGTCCACGTAAACACCCGGACGGATGCCGATCTGTTCAGCAACGATTTTTATCAATCGCGGATCAAAGTCAAGCCGGGGGAAGGCTATTTGTCGTTGGCCTTCACCGGCACGGTCGGCGGGAAGGAATCTCAGTCTCAAGGCGATGTCGCGTTCGGCCTCGATGCGGGCGCCTCCGCGACGTTTGAGTACTTCCGCAAATTCAATGTGGACGACGCGACGCCGGCTTTGGGCCAAGCCCTGGGCGCTGCAATCTCTCAGTTCGCAATTGCCGCTGAAGCCGCCGACCTGCGCGCCCTGGAAGCGGGGGATGTCGCCACCTCCTCTGGAAAACGGCACCTCAAGGTCTCGGGAGCGTTCCAGGCAAGCGTTTCGGCCGTACCCCTCGCCACGCCGAAACTGCCGCTCGCCGGCAAAGCGATCGACTTGAATGCGGGAGCGAAGGTTGACGTCAGCGCCAGTTTCGAAATCGTTTCCAACTGGCAGATCCGGGCCCAGGCGGTCGGCGATTCGGTCGTCGAACTCGGGATCTACAAGCAGCACGGCAGCGATTGGGACCTGGGCATCACGGCGTCGGCCGGAATCGACGCGAGCTTGGGCGGCAAAGACCTGCTCACCGCGCTGATCGACAAGCTCAGCAAAGACCCCGCGGCCGGCACGACCCAGATCGAAGCCGCCCGCCTTGCGCCGGACGAAATCAAAGCCATCAATGCGGCAATTTCGAGTAGCATCGATCGGAGCATCCACGCCTCGATCGGCCTCGACTTGAGCCGGCTCGACAGCGATGAAGCCGCTTTCCTCTACCGGATTGAACTGGATAATCTCAACCCCGAGACCGCTGCCGCAGTGACCGCCGCGCTCGGGGGAGATCTGACGGCAATTGACAGCCTGAATCGCAACGCCGAGGAAAACGGCGCCATCGGTCCCGGCATCACGCTCCTGCGCAGCATTTTGACCCGAACCAAAAAAACCGGCGCGGCATTCAAGATCAACCTCATCGGCCTGTACAACTTCCGTTCGCTTGCCGATTTCATCTCTCAATCGCAGGTGATGCATGAGCCGGTGAGCGGCGACGTAGTGTTCCAGGAGACGGCGAGCGGCGAGCGGATTGGAGTTATCACGCTGCCCCAGGCCCAGACGAAACTCCGCAAGACGATCTTCGATTCGATCGTCATGACCACGGCTTATCGCAGCGGCGGTGCGCTAGAAACCATGGGGATGGAATGCTCCAACGTTCACTTCGCGCTGCATGCCGCGACTGGCGCGCACGACATGTCGGACTACCTCAATTGTTTCGTCGCACTTGGTTTGCTGACCGCGCCGGCGAAGGCCGAGCTCATGGCCGGATTTCAGGGAACTGGTTCGTCGACCTGCACGGTCCGCGTGGCGTTCAACGATGCCGCGAGCAAGGCGATGTTCCTCGATGCGGGCGGCCGCGCCAGACAGGCCCGCGATTACGTCTCTCTTGGCCGTAACGCGCTGCGAATGCTTTTGCTGCCGGACGATCGCAACGATGCGGATCGTTACCGCCGGGACGTTTTGGGGAACGACGCGATCTGGAACCGGTTCGAGGGCCAGACAACCATCGGCCTGGTAATGCAAGAAGAAAGCGGCTGGCGTTTGAACGACCCCCGAATTCCCGTGCTCGCGGCCGATTACTCGGTGATCGCGTGGTGGGCGGACGCGATGTCATCCACGGCAATCGGGATTGTCGACATGCAGGAGTTCTTGAAAGATGCGAATCCGGCGACTCTCGACACGAATAGCGCATTCATCGCGAAAAAGGCAAGCCTTCAGAAGCACGTCTTGGGCGTAGTCGAGAAGAGTCCCATGAGCTTCGATCAGCCCTTTGGCCTGGTGGCATTAGCCTGGGCGGCTGGTCCGGCGGCAATTGCCACGGGCATTCTGCAATCACCGGCGATCAGCCGCGAATTCGGCGCCATCGCGGGAGCGCAATCGGCCTAAGAGCGCCAAAGCCAAAACGCCGAGAAGTCCCGCAATGGTCATCGCGCCTCCAACCACGACCGGCATTGGCCGGTAGACCATCTCAATCCGATGCTTCCCGGGACCGGCCACGACGCCTCGCAAAACACTGTACGCTCCCCACACCTTTTCGGGACGCCCGTCCACCGTGGCGCTCCAGCCGGGAAAATAGGTCTCGGCGGCAATCACCATGCCTTTGCATCCAAGATCGGCTTCGATGGAAATCCGATTGGGTTCGCGCGATAGCAGCGTCACGTTGTCCATTCCAGCGCACGCATCCAGTTTAGGAGCGGGTTCCAGAAGAAATGTTTCTTTTCCGAGCACCCCGCCGCCCTCCTGCAGTTTGGAGCCGACTTGTCTTGCCGCGACCGAAACCGCCCGGTGGACCGACCAGACCCGCGGGAAAGCATCCGGGTTGCCGTAGACTTTGAGCCCGCTGGCTCCGGTGTACAGTTCGATCTGACCATCGCGGGCGGGCTTGGTTCCAATCCAGAAATTGGTTGCGAAAAGCATGCGCCCCCAATAATTCCCCTGAACGTTAGCCACGTTGGTTGTCAACGAGGCCAAATACCCGCCGAACTGATCGATGCCATACCAGTCTCCGAAGTTAAAGGGAAGAATTTGGTCGTCCACTTCGACCCGCACGGCACCCGGTTGGCCCTGGAGAAAGGTAATGATGTCAATGTTTCGCGCCATTTTGTTCAAGAGATACTCGGGCTGTTCGCGGTTCCTGTACCCGTAGCCGGTAACCAGGCCGGATTCGAGCAGCATTAACAGGAAAAGCAACAAGCCGGCGGCACGAGTTGAAATCTGGTTCGCCCTCCACGCGTAAAATGCCGCGGCAACCAGTACGGCGGTAAATGCGGCCATCATGAGATTGTTCGCGTCCAGCCCTTTCGATTGGAAGCCCAACAGCACGAGAACCAGCGCGACCAACCCCCCTGCCACGGCTACAAGAAAGCCTATGACACGACCCAACCATGGTTCGAGAAGAATTATTGGATATACCAAACTATCCAATCCATAAGCGGTTAGAGCGACTATCCCGAAGTGAAAGATGAGTTCCGCCATCGAGGCGCTTCGGGCCTTCTCAACCAGTGGGACGAGAGCGTAGAGAACACCGTGAAACACGACATAGTGGGCCAGAGAGAACAACAATCCGCCCAACGCCACGGTTGCCAAGACACGAACCGCTTGCCGCTCCCAATTGCGAACCAGGCCGATCAGCGCGAGAGACAGAACAGCCCAACCAACGTAAGGGTTCGTGTTTACATCAACGCCGGGGATGACGATGCCCAGCAGGGTAGTCGGGAAGAGGCTGAAATTGGCGTGAACGGGGTAGGGAACTACGTCGGCCCACCCAACCGTGTTCAGCGCGCCCACCCAGCGGATCGCGAGCTTACCGTATTGGTAGGCAGGCAGCATGAGAAAAGCGCTCACGAACGCCAGAAAAATTCCGAAAATCCCCGCGCACCGCAGACCCACGGCGACGCGACGGGATTTCTTGTAACACATGAGCAAATAGATCCAGGATCCTAAAATAGCTAGTGTTATGAAGATCGGGACTTGATGATGTCCACTGAGGAATGCCATTCCCAGGGAGGCTCCGGCGAATGCCGAGTTGCCCAGCGGCCTTTCCCCTCTGAGTACCCGGAGGAAGAACACAAAAACTAGAGGCGCCCAGACCGCCCCATTCAGCATCATGGGCCAATCCGTCGTCCCCATGAAGCCGCCAACCCCGAATGCCGCCCCGGCGAAGAGGGATGCCAGCACGGTCCGGCGCAGGTCGCGGCACAACCAGTAGCAAAACAGCCCGCCCATGTAATGGATCAGGACGAAATACCAGTGCAGATACACCTGCCTGATCCAGCCGTGGCGCAGCGGGAGCGCGAAGAGTATCCAGTTGAACGGATACGAAAGCCCGGGCTGCATTTGTCCAAGGAGTGGCTGGCCGCCCCACAAGTACGGATCCCAAAGCGGGAAATGCCGGTTGTGGAATTCAGTCGCTTCGAACTGATACCACGGCAAAACCTGATTGGCGAAATCCGGGCTTTCGAGCCACGTGTATTGGGAGGTTAAGGTTAGCTTCCAGAAGAGGCCGATGTAAATTGCCAGTAGCAGCACGGGCGGCCAGAGCGCGCGATACTTTCTTAACGCTGCTCCAACCCGAGCAGGGTGGTGTTTTTCAGCCACCGGCATAGGCAGCCATCATACCCGGAAAATACAGAAATAGAAAGAGTTGTGAATTGGCCAGGCGCGTGCCCTAAACGGCAGTGAGAATGGCCATGTCACTTACCAACCTTCGCCCACGGAGCACGCTGCTGTTTGCCGCATTGTGCTTTGCGTCTTTTCAGCCCGCGGTTTACGGCCAGTATCCAAACCAACCGGTCCCTAATCAACCGGCCCCGAATCAACCGGCGCCTCCCCCGTACGCTTCCGAACCGCCGCAACAGCCGGAGCAGGGCGTACCCGAGCCGGATGTCCCTGGCCCGAGCGTGGCGCGAATCAGCTTGATAAACGGGGACGTGTCGGTCCGGCGCGGCGATTCGGGCGACTTCGTGGCTGCGGCTCTGAACGCTCCGCTGCTGGCCCAGGACTATGTTTCAACCGGTGCCGCGGCCCAGGCCGAAGTTCAATTCGATTATTCGAACATGGTCCGGCTCGGCGTGGACACCGAAACGCGTTTTACGCAGCTCGACGCCAACCGCGTGCAGATGCAGATCGCGCGCGGAACCGTCACCTATTGGATGAGAACCGATTCCCCGATGCAAGCGGAGTTAAGCACGCCTTCGGTGTCCCTCCGGCCAATGCAGCGCGGCAGCTATCGCATTTCCGTGCTGGACGACGGGCAGACGCAAATCACCGTGCGCGCGGGCGAGGCGGAAATCGCCACCCCCCGGGGCACGGAGCGCGTGCGCGCGGGCAAGACGATGCTGGTGCGGGGCACGCCTGAAAATCCCGAGTTTCAGATCGTGAACGCCATTGCGCGCGACGATTGGGACAACTGGAATGAGCGGCGCGATCGCGATCTGGATCACGCGCGCAGTTATCAATACATGAGCCGCGACATTCAGGGCGGCGAAGATCTGGACGCCAATGGGCGTTGGAACAACGATCCGCAATACGGAAACGTGTGGACCCCGACCGTGCCGGCGGGCTGGGCGCCTTATCGCGTGGGCCGCTGGGTTTGGGAAGACTATTATGGCTGGACGTGGGTAAGCGGCGACCCTTGGGGTTGGGCACCTTATCACTATGGAAGCTGGTATAACGGGCCGTCTGGGTGGTCTTGGTGCCCGGGTCCAATCTTTTCTCACCATTTCTGGAGACCGGCTTTGGTGGCGTTCTTTGGCTTCGGTGGCGACGGGTTCGGATTCCACGCGGGAATCGGTTTCGGCTTCGGCAATGTGGGCTGGGTCCCCTTGGCGCCGTTTGAACGGTTCCACCCTTGGTATGGACGGGGAGTTTACGGCGGGTACGGGCGCGGTTCGATCAACAACGTGAATATCGTGAATAACACGAACATCACGAACGTTTACCGCAACGCTCGCGTGGCAAACGGAGTTTCGGGAATCAACGCGCGGGATTTCGCCAGCGGCAGGTTTAACAACACGACGCGCGTAGGCGCCGACCAAGTCCGCCAGGCCGGATTAATGCATGGAGCGCTTCCGGTGACTCCGACCAATGCAAGCCTGCGATATTCGGACCGGCAAACGTCGGCCATGCCGCGAAATTCAGCCGTTTCGGCAAACCAGGGACGATTCTTCAGCCGCAATCAGCCGGTCGCATCGAACCGGGTTCCGTTCCAGCAGCAACAGCGTGCGATGGAGCAATCGTTTGGCGGCCAGGGCAGGCGTTTTGGATCGCAAGGAACCGCGAATGCCGGTTCGAGTGGCGTGGGCGCGGGCCAATCGGCGTGGGGCAGGTTTGGTAGCGCGGGCACTCGAACCACCGGAGCACCGCAATCCGTTCAAGCACCGTACACGCCGCGAAATATAATCGCGCCCCGATCGCAAGCGAACGGCGGGGGCAGCTCCTTGGGGAGCAGCGCCTGGAGCCGCTTTGGGAACCCGGGCAGCAATTCGGGTGCGTCGCCCCGGTTTTCGAGTGCCCCGCAAGCCCCTCAGCGGGGGCAATCGCCGCAGCGCAACTACGCGGCGCCTTCGTATTCATCACCGCGCTCCGCGCCGTACTCGAGCCAACCGAATCGTGGATCGCAGAGTTATTACTCGCAGCCGAGCCGGTCGTTGCAGATTTCTCAGCCGATCGTGGGTCAACGATCCATCGCCCCGCGCTCCGTGGCCCCGCGCTCCGCGCCCCAGCAGTATAGCCGTCCGGAGACGCGATCGGCTCCGAGCTATAGCCGTGGCGGCGGTGGAAATTCAGCTCCTCGCGCCAGCTATTCGAGCGGCGGTGGCCATTCCGGCGGCCGAAGGCGCTGAAGTCCTCTATTTACAAATGTTTACGTCGCCAAGAGAAACGCGGATGGCGGTCCATGCGTTCCTAACAGTAGGAGATGAAATCATGAAACGCTTTGTTCTTGCACTGACGGCACTCACCGCACTTACTGGAGCGGGCCTGGCGGCTCAGACGACTCCAGCCACGCCGCCCACCGGCTCCCAAACGGGCAGGATGCATCGCGGCTTGGGCATGAACGGCTTGGCCCAGAAGCTGAATTTGACGCCGGATCAACAGGCGCAAGCGAAGGCCATTTTTCAGAATTCGCGAACCGCATCGGCCGCTTTAGCGCCGCAATTGAAGCAGGCTCACGACGCCCTGCTGAATGCGGTGAAATCGGGCGCATCCGACGCCCAAATCGACGCACTAGCGAACGCTCAGGCCCCATTGACGGCGCAAATGGAAGCGCTGCACGCGAAAGCCTTTGCTAAGTTGTATGCGATCCTGACGGACGATCAGAAGAAGCAGTTCGATTCCATGCCGCACTGGATGGGCGGCGGCATGGGGGCGAGAATGGCACGATAGAGGCGTTTCATTGGAGACTCTTCAGAGGCATTACCCGTTATGCCGAGGTCAGCGCCGGGCCGCCTTCAAGCAACTCCAAAAAGCATTCGGTCGCGCGATTCAATTTCTTCCGCTTCCGATGCACGATCCCCACCGGCCTGACCAGGGTTGGCGCATGCAGCGGGATTGAAACCAGGCGCCCCTGATCGATCTCGGCCTGCATCGTGCGCGCCGGAAGAATGCTGATACCTTGCCCCAGCGCAACGGCTTCCTTGACCATCTGAATATTGTCGAACTGCATAACCACGGTAACTGAAACTCCCGCATCGCGCAGGAAACGATCGAGCTCTTTTCGAATCGGCAAGTCCTCATCGAAGGCGATGAAATGTTGCCCATCCAGGTCGGCGGGCCGCAGCGAACGCTTTCTCGCCAAGCGGTTCGATGGGTTCGCGGCCACGGTCATTCGCTCGCTGCGCCAGGGAATTACCGTTAAATCGCGCCCCGGTTCCGGGTAGCTGACCAAACCCACGTCCGCGCTGTCGAGCAGCAGGGCTTCATACAGCTTGTCCGGCCGCATATATTCGACGTGCAATTGCGCGCTCGGGAAGCGCGCGGCGAACTCTTCCTGCAAGCGCGACATTTCCGAAAGTCCGACCGAATAGATGGATGCCACTCGAACCGAGCCTTCCACCAAGCCCTTGAAATGTTCGAGCGCGACTTCGAACTGCTCTTCGCGGCGCAGGACGTCGCGGCATAAATCCAGATAAAGTTTGCCTGCATCGGTGAGTATCCAGGGCCGGGTACTCCGATCGAGCAGCACCGCGCCGAGGCGGCGCTCCAAATCCTGAACGTGCTGGCTGGCCGCCGATTGACTGATGCCGTTGGCAACCGCGCCGCGGCTCACGCTGCGAAGTTGAGCGATGTCGCGGAACAGTTTGCATTCGGGGAAGATCAAACCGTTAGGCTAACATAAGATTTACTAATGTCAATGGCCAGCTACTTTCCAGTTGCCTAATACTAAGTAAATCTGGTACAGTGACGAAAACCGACGAGAGCCACCGATGACCGAACTCCGCAACGAAGACGACGCGTGCGGAATGGGCTTCGTGACGAAAATCGGTGCCACAAGTCTCACGATATCGCCCCGGAAGGGCACTCAGAAGATCGAGGCTACGATGCCGACCGTGCCGAGGTCGCACGCAATTTACATAGAATTTCGGAGGCTTGGCATGAGCATTGCGGTTAGTCTAAAATCTCGCATACAGAGTGTCGCCGTCACGGACGACACGATTTCGGCTCAGTTGGCCGACGGACGGACGATCAGTGTTCCGTTAGCGTGGTCATGGCGCCTATCCGAAGCCACTCCCTCCCAACGCTCGCACTTCGAGATTATCGGCAGCGGTTCCGGCATACGATGGTCCGAGATCGACGAGGATATCAGCGTAGAGGGCATGCTGCATGGAATCCCGGCCAGACGCCTCCTCGGGCACTGAGCCGATCCGCTCTTCCCCGTTTAATCACGCTGCGGAGTTGAGCGATGTCGCGAAACAGTTCGCATTCGGGGAAGATCAAACGGTTAGGCTAACATAAGATTTACTAATGTCAATGGCCAGCTACTTTCCAGTTGCCTAATACTAGCTAAATCTGGTACAGTGACGAAATCCGACGAGAGCCACCGATGACCGAACCTACTTTGCGCAATGGTCTCCCCGAAGCTCAGGGACTCTACGATCCCCGCAACGAGCATGATGCTTGCGGAATGGGCTTTGTGGCCAATATTAATGGCCACAAGTCTCACGACATCATTCTGAAGGGCATTCAAATCCTGATCAATCTCACGCACCGCGGCGCGTGCGGCTGCGATCCCGAGACGGGCGATGGCGCGGGCATTCTGATTCAGATCCCGCACAAGTTTTTCGCCCGCGAGTCGGGAAAACTCGGGTTTACGCTTCCCGCGTCCGGCGAGTACGGCGTCGGCATGATCTTCCTACCCGTCGAACGCCACCAACGCTTGCAGTGCGAGGGCATCCTCGAGCGGATCGTCCGCGAGGAGGGTCTCAAGGTTCTAGGCTGGCGGGATATCCCGACCAACGGTACGGCGATCGGAAGGATCGCGCGCGGGTCGCAGCCCTACATTCAGCAGATTTTTATCGGGCGCGGTCCGGGCATGGACGAGGACGCGCTCGAACGCAAGCTTTACGTCGTCCGCAAACGCGTGGAAGCGGAAGTGACTAAGGCCGACCACGTCGTTTCACCGGACATCGACGACTTTTACATCCCGTCGCTTTCCGCGCGCACTATCGTATATAAGGGTCTGCTGCTCGCGCCGCAGATCGCCAATTTCTTCCCCGAATTGTCCGACCCGGATGTCGTCAGCGCGCTGTGTCTGGTGCATCAGCGCTTCTCGACGAACACGTTTCCCACTTGGCAACTGGCGCATCCGTTCCGCTTTATCGCGCACAACGGCGAGATCAATACGCTGCGCGGCAACGTGAATTGGATGCACGCCCGCCAGGCGATTCTGGCCTCTCCGCTATTCGGCGACGATATGAAAAAGCTGTTCCCGACCGTGGCGACGGGAGGCAGCGATTCGGCGGCGTTCGATAACGTGCTCGAACTTCTGGTCCAGTGCGGCCGCAGCCTGCCGCACGCCATGGCGATGCTGATTCCCGAAGCGTGGTCGAGCAATCCGAACATGAACCCGGATAAGAAGGCGTTTTACGAGTATCATTGCTCGTTGATGGAGCCGTGGGACGGCCCCGCCGCGATCGCCTTCACCGACGGCCGCCTGATCGGGGCGACGCTCGACCGCAACGGCCTGCGCCCCGCGCGCTATCTAGTGACGCACGACGGCATGATCGTCATGTCTTCCGAAACGGGCGTGCTTCCCGTGAAGCCGGACGAGGTGCAGATGAAGGGCCGTTTGCAACCCGGCAAGATGCTTTTGGTCGATACCGCGGAAGGCCGGATCGTTTCCGATAAGGAAATCAAGCGGCGGCTCTACTCGCGCCAACCCTACGCGCAATGGCTGAAGGAATACCAGATCACCCTCGAGAATCTTCCCGAGCCGCCGCGCGTCCACCCGTCAGACCCCGCGACGATCCTGCGTCGCCAACGAGCTTTCGGCTACACGGACGAAGACGTGCGTCTCCTGATGTCGCCGATGGCGATCAACGGCGAAGAGCCGATCGGTTCGATGGGCACGGACACGCCGCTGGCCTGTCTTTCCGATAAGCCGCAGCCGCTGTTCCACTATTTCAAACAGCTGTTCGCGCAAGTAACCAATCCACCCATCGATCCCATCCGCGAGGAGATGGTGATGTCTCTTATCAGCTACATCGGCGCGGAGCGTAACATTCTGGACGAGACGCCGCAGCACTGCCATACGCTGAAGCTGCCGCATCCGATCCTGACGAATCGCGATCTCGAGAAATTGCGCCGGGTGTCGCAAGGCGATTTTCTGGCGACCACGCTGCCCACGCTGTTCCCCGTAAAAGACGGCGAAAACGGCTTGCGGCGCGCGCTCGACGGCCTGAGCCGCCGCGCTTCGCTCGCCTTCCAATCCGGCTACAACGTGCTGATCCTGTCCGATCGCGGCGTCGACGAGGATTACGCGCCCATCCCGAGCCTGCTGGCTCTGGCCGCCGTTCACAATCATCTGGTCCGGGAGGAAACGCGCTCGCAGGTGGCGCTAATTATCGAATCCGGCGAGCCGCGCGAGATCATGCATTTCGCGCTGTTGATCGGATACGGCGCGAGCGCGGTCAATCCTTATCTCGCCATCGAGACGTTCGAAAATCTCGCGCTCCGCGGCGACCTCCCCGATGGAGTGACGTTCGATAAGGCGCTTTACAACTACGTCAAATCGGTAAACAAGGGCCTGCTGAAAGTCTTTTCGAAGATGGGAATTTCGACGCTGCAAAGTTACCGCGGTGCCCAGGTTTTCGAGGCGATCGGCCTCGATCGATCGCTGATCGACCGGTATTTCACGGGCACCGCTTCGCGGATCGAGGGCGTTGGCCTCGACGTTCTCGCCGAAGAGGCGCGCATGAAGCACGAGCATGGATTTCGCCCGGTCGGCGAAAGCGAACCCGAACTCGCCATCGGCGGCAGTTACCAATATCGCGTGCGCGGCGAATATCATCTGTTCAACCCGCTCACCGTCAGCAAGCTGCAACATGCGGTTCGGCGGGACAGCTTCGAGACGTTCCAGGAGTACACGGATCTGCTGGATAAACAAAATCGCCAGCTTTGCACGCTGCGGGGCTTGATGGAAATCAAGAAGGCCGCCGACCCGGTTCCTCTCGACGAAGTGGAGCCGGCTAAAGAGATCGTCAAGCGCTTCGCCACCGGCGCGATGTCTTACGGTTCCATCAGCAAGGAAGCGCACGAAACGCTGGCGATCGCGATGAATCGCATCGGCGGAAAGTCGAACACGGGTGAGGGCGGCGAAGACGAAAAGCGGTTTATTCCCGACGTTAACGGCGATTCGCGACGCAGCGCGATCAAGCAGGTGGCGTCGGCGCGTTTCGGCGTGACCACGAATTATCTGGTCAACGCCGACGAGCTGCAGATCAAAATGGCGCAAGGCGCGAAGCCCGGCGAGGGCGGCCAGCTTCCGGGCCATAAGGTGGACGAAACCATCGCCCGCGTACGGCATTCGATTCCCGGCGTCGGGTTGATTTCGCCGCCGCCGCATCACGACATCTACTCGATCGAAGATCTCGCGCAACTGATTTACGATCTAAAGAACGTGAATCCCAAGGCGCGCATTTCGGTGAAGCTGGTGGCCGAAGTGGGCGTGGGGACCGTAGCGGCCGGGGTTTCGAAAGCGCACGCCGACGTGGTTTTAATCAGCGGGTACGACGGAGGCACGGGAGCTTCTCCGCTCACCTCGCTCAAACACGCGGGCATTCCGTGGGAAATGGGGTTGGCCGAGACGCAGCAGGTTTTGGTGATGAACGATTTGCGCGGGCGCATTCGCGTGCAGACGGACGGCAAGCTGCAAACCGGACGCGACGTGGCGATCGCCGCGCTGCTGGGCGCCGAGGAATTCGGATTTTCCACCGCGCCGCTCATTTCGCTCGGCTGCATCATGATGCGCAAGTGCCATCTGAACACCTGCCCGGTGGGCATTGCGACGCAAGACCCCGAGTTGCGCGCCAAGTTCACGGGAGAGCCGGAGCATGTCGTGAACTTTTTCTTCTTCGTCGCGGAGCAGGTCCGGCGCATCATGGCGCAGCTCGGGTTCCGCACGATGGACGAGATGGTCGGACGCGTGGACATGCTCGAAACGCGCGTCGCGGCCGAGCATTGGAAAGCACGGGGACTCGATTTTTCATCGATACTGCTGAATCCGACGCTTCCCGGCCGCGTGGCGCGGCGATGCGTTCAGAGTCAAGACCACGGGCTCGATCAGGCGCTCGATTACAAGCTCATCGATCACGCGCGCGAAGCGATCGAGAATCGGACGCCGGTCGAATTCAAGCTGCCGATTCGCAACGTGCATCGCACCGTGGGCGCGATGCTCTCGGGCGAGATCGCGCGACGCTACGGATCGGCGGGTCTCCCGGACGACACGATCAAGTTCGAGTTCAACGGCTCGGCGGGGCAGAGTTTCGGGGCGTTTCTCGCCAAAGGCGTCACGCTCGAGCTCGAAGGTGACGCCAACGATTATGTCGGCAAGGGTTTATCGGGCGGCAGGCTGATTGTGTATCCATCGCGCGCTTCCTCGTTTCTGCCGGAAGAGAATATTCTGGTCGGCAACGTGGTCCTTTATGGCGCGACCGGAGGAGAGGCTTTCTTCAACGGAATGGCCGGCGAGCGGTTCGCCGTGCGCAACTCGGGCGCGACCGCCGTGATCGAGGGTTTGGGGGATCATGGCTGCGAGTACATGACTAAGGGCCTGGTGATCGTCCTCGGCAAGACGGGCCGCAACTTCGCGGCGGGCATGTCGGGCGGCATCGCCTACGTGCTCGACGAGAGCGGCGGCTTTATCGCGAAGCGCTGTAATCTGGCGTCGGTCGACCTCGAGCGAGTGATCGATCCGAAAGACGAGGAACTGCTGCGACACTGGATCGGACGTCATATCGAAGCGACTCGCAGTCCGCGCGCGCAGTGGATTCTCGAAAATTGGGCTACCATGCTGCCGCTATTTGTAAAGGTTTACCCGCACGAGTACAAGCGGGTCCTCGGGGTGGCGCGCGCGGCGGCGGTGCCGGCGTTCCTCCCGGAGGCCGCGCCGGAGCGGCAAGCGGTGCTTCGTGGGTAAATTAACCGGCTTCAAGGAGTTCCCCCGCGAGTTGCCACACCGCCGGCCCGTCGCCGAGCGCGTGAACGACTGGTTTGAAATTTACCTGGGCTTTCCGGACGACAAGATCCGCACGCAAGGCGCGCGCTGCATGGATTGCGGCGTGCCGTTTTGCCACACCGGCTGCCCGCTCAACAACATCATCCCGGATTGGAACGATCTGGTCTATCGGGGCAAGTGGAAAGAGGCGATCCGCACGCTGCACGCCACCAACAATTTCCCCGAGTTCACCGGACGCATTTGTCCCGCGCCTTGCGAAGCGGCTTGCGTATTGGGAATCAACGAGCCACCGGTGACGATCAAGCAGATAGAAAAGACGATCGTCGATCGCGCGTTTGAAGAGGGTTGGATCGTGCCGGAACCGCCCGTTGAACGCACCGGCAAGCGCGTCGCGGTGATCGGGTCGGGCCCGGCGGGCCTCGCGGCCGCGCAGCAACTCTGCCGCGCGGGGCATTGGGTAACGGTGTTCGAGAAGGCCGATCGCATCGGCGGCCTGCTCCGCTACGGCATTCCGAATTTCAAGATGGAGAAGCGTCTGATCGACCGGCGCATGGCGCAGATGTCCGCCGAGGGCGTCGAATTCCTGGTGAACTCCCACGTCGGCGGGAACGTCGACATCGAAGATCTGCGGCGCGATTTCAACGCCATCCTGCTGACCGGGGGCGCCGAGAACCCTCGCGATCTGGTCGTTCCGGGCCGCGAGCTGAAAG
>JBPCKZ010000005.1:0-3782 GCA_051003795.1 Bryobacteraceae bacterium
GCCGAGAGCTTCCAGTTTCCGGTACAGCTTCTTGCGGCGGGATTCCAGTGATTCGAGTGAACGCTCCATAAGACCTCCAATCTGAATGATCTACAACATTCAGATTATAAGCCAAAAAAAGGGGCGGTAACTTCCGCCTACAAATTTGACGCACACCCCCCGAAACTCCCGGGGTTGACAAGACGCCCCCGGCGATCGCCGTGACATCGCCGGGTTCCAGCATCGTTTCGACCAATTCGGCAAGCATCGCCGTGCGGGGAACCGCGTCGGACAACAGCGGAGTCGTAAATGTAACCTGGCAGAACACCCTGAGCGGAGCTCAGGGAATCGCGGAGGGTACGAGCGAGTGGACGGCGTCCGTAATCCCGCTATACCCGGGCACAAATACGATTGTCGTGCGGGCATTCGATGCGGCGGGGAACAGCGGTTGGCGATCGTTGACGGTGACCCGGCGATAACCGCGAGTCTGACTCTCGGCCCGAGGGAGAATCTTCACCGGATCACGCCACTGTAACGTTATCGGCCAATTACATGCGCCCATGACGATCAATGATAGCTGGGCGGTGGCGCGGCAAAGCTGGGAACCGTTGGCCAGCGTGCCACTCTATCCCTTAAGTGATATCTTAAGCGACCCCCAGGAGTTCTCGACCATCTTGGTGGTGGACGATTTCGACATGGCCAGGCGAGCGGTCGCGGCGATGCTTCGCGGCGGAAACCGCGAGATTCTGGAAGCGCAAGGCGGGTTCCAGGCGCTCGATCTGCTGGCACGTCGCGACATTGAACTGGTAGTCCTCGACAAGACCATGCCCGGGATGGATGGCCTCGAGTGCTGCCGTAAAATCAAAGCCGACCGCAAAACCGCGCTGATTCCCGTGCTCATGTTGACTGGCAACAACAGCGTCGAGGACGAGTTGGAGGGAATTCGCGCCGGCGCCGACCAGTTCCTCGCAAAGCCCATTCATCCGGAGTTGTGGCGCGCGCGCGCGTCATCGCTTATCCGGCAGAAGATCGCAATTAGCCGGCTTGAAGAAACGGAGGCGGCACTGTTCGCGCTCGCCCAGGCGGTCGAGATGCGCGACCCATGCACCGCCGGTCATTGCGAGCGTCTCGCCTTATTAAGCGTGGCTTTTGGGATCCGCCTCGGATTCCCGCGGCAGGACCTGCTCGCGCTCCACAGGGCGGGATATCTGCACGATGTCGGCAAGATCGGCCTTCCCGACTCGATCTTATTCAATGGCGGCGGCCTCGACCCCGCCGAACGCGAGATCATGCAGACACACACTCTACGGGGCGAGGAGATCTGCCGGCCTTTGCGATCGCTTGCGACCGTCTTGCCGATTATTCGCGGTCACCATGAACGATGGGACGGCTCCGGCTACCCGGACCGTCTTTCCGGCGAATCGATTCCGCTGCTCGCGCGCGTACTGCAACTCGCCGACATTTACGACGCTCTTACCACGGACCGTCCGTACCGGCTGGCTCTGCCGCATTCGGAGGCGATCTCGACGCTGCTCGCCGAATCGGGTAGAAGCTGGTATGACCCGGAATTGACGAGGCGCTTCGTCGAGACCGGAATTGAAGACGAATTCAGCAGTGCGCTCCTGAGCATGCGGAAACAGTTGCACCGCGCCATGGCGTAGTCGGCTCTCACGCCGGCTCAGGCTGCCGTTACTCCCCTTCCCACCGAGCTTGGGACAAGCTCAACCCTCCAAGAGAAACCGCCCGGAGCTATAATCATGAATTAAGAGGCAAAACATGAACAAGTACGCCAAGTTTGCGGTTCTGATCGCGATCGTTCTCGGCACGTTAATCTGGCTGGCAACGGCCGGAATTTCGGGATCCCAAACCTACTACAAGACCATCTCCGAGCTGGATCGCATGGATAAACAAGCGCAGATGGATAAGCGCGTGCGCGTGGGCGGAGACGTCGAGAAAGGCTCCATTGTTCGCAAGAACGAGTTGGTGCAATTCACGCTGGTTCAGGATAACCGCAAACTGAACGTCGTTTATAACGGAAAGGACCCGCTACCCGATACCTTTCGCGACGGAGCGCAAGCGTTGGCGGAAGGTAAATTGGGCGCCGACGGCGTATTCCGTTCGAACCACGTTCAGGCCAAGTGCGCTTCGAAGTACGCGCCCAAGCCGGGCCAGGCTCCGGCTGGATTGAAAGCCGTCCCGGCGAAGAGCGCGAGTCTCTAACGGTATGGAAAACGTAGGCGCACTTGCCTTGGTCCTGGCGTTTTGCGTGGCGCTGTACGCCATCGCGGCGTCCGTGGCGGGGCGGCTCAAACATAAGCCTTTTTTGATTTTGAGCGGGGAACGCGCGGTCTACTCGGTCTGGTTTCTGGTCACCGTCGCCGCGGGGATTCTGGTGCGCGCGATCATGACCAGCGATTTCCGCTTCGCCTACGCCGCCGGACACAGCAACCGCGACATGCCGATGCTGTACAAATTCACGGCATGGTGGGGCGGCCAGGAAGGCTCGCTGCTGTTCTGGAGCTGGCTGCTGGCGACTTACGCCGCCGTCGTCGTTTTTACGAACCGGCGGAAATTTCGCGACATGATGCCGTACGTGGTCGCGGTGCTCTCGGCCATTCAGGCGTTTTTCCTGGTCCTCAACGCTTTCCTGTTAAGCCCATTTCAGATGCTGGCGGTCGACAAGGCGGTCACGTCCGTGGCGGATGGCGTGGGGCTGAATCCGCAACTGCAGTATTACGCGATGGCGATTCACCCGCCGATGCTCTATCTGGGCTACGTCGGATTCGCCGTTCCGTTCGCCTTCGCGATGGCTTCGCTTATCACGCGCCAGCCGGGGGATGCGTGGATTCACACCACTCGGCGATGGTCGATAGTGGCGTGGCTGTTTCTAAGCTGCGGAATCATGCTCGGCTCGGCATGGGCCTTCGACGCGCTCGGGTGGGGCGGCTACTGGATGTGGGACCCGGTGGAAAACGCTTCCGTTCTGCCTTGGCTTGCGGGCACGGCGTTCCTTCACTCGGTGATGATGCAGGAGAAGAAGGGCATGATGAAAGTGTGGAACATGGTTCTGATCGCCACCACATTTTTCCTGTGCATTTTCGGAACTTCGTTGACGCGCTCGGGCGTTGTCAGTTCGGTTCATGCGTTCGCGGAATCGCCGATCGGCAAATATTTTTTCACCTTCCTTGCGATGGGAATCGCCGCAACGGTTTACCTGATCCTGTGCCGGCTCGATTACCTCAAGAGCGAATCGGAACTGGAGAGCGTGGTTTCGCGCGAATCCAGTTTTCTGTTTAACAATTTGTTGCTGTTGGCCAGTTGCTTCGCCGTCCTGTGGGGCACGCTCTTCCCGATTATTTCGGAAGCCGTGTCGAACGAAAAGATCAGCCTGGACGCGCCCTGGTTCAACCGCTTGATGATTCCTATCGGGCTAGGTCTTTTATTCCTGACGGGCGTCGGCCCGCTGTTCGCCTGGCGGCGCACGTCGGTCGAAAGCCTGCGGCGCAATTTCATGATTCCGGGATTAAGCGGACTGATCCTCGCGATTTTTCTTTTTGCGATGGGCGTTCGCAATTATTACGCGCTGATCTCATTTGGCTTCTGTCTGTTTGTCGGAATGACGATTATTCTGGAATTCTTCAAGGGCTCGCGCGCCATCGCCCAGAAGAACGATCTGAATTTCGCTCGCGCCGTGGTCGAGCTTACGCATCGCAACACGCGGCGCTACGGCGGATACCTGGTGCATATGGGGATCGTGCTGATGTTCGTCGGCTGGACGGGTTCGGCGTTCGATAAGAACGTAC
>JBPCKZ010000006.1:0-18004 GCA_051003795.1 Bryobacteraceae bacterium
CTTTCAGCTCCAGGCGTACCGCATCGCGCAGAGCCCATACGCCGATATCTGCCTTGGACCAGCAATCCAGTTGAAAGCGCGGCCGTCCGCCGCCGCTTTTGACTAGCGGTGGGATGAAGCCTCTGCCAATTACTCGCCAGTTCGTCAATGCGGGCTGAGTGAAACCACTGGCAAAGCTGTTCGGCGGAAGTCGGCCATGCCAAATGCGAGCACCCACAATAGCCGTGATGCGCGAACTGCGCAAGAGTTGTTCGTGCAGGGAGTCTTCGAGGGTCATTGCTCGTTATCCGAGATAATCGAGAACGATGTGGACCTGCTGCTTCGGCTTGCAGAGTGCTACAACCTGGGCGAGAAAATCAACGAACTCATCACTGGTATGGCGAGCCGGTGTTTTGCCGTGCACCTTGCCTGTTTTTACGTCGAGCGCCGCCTAAAGCGACAGTGTGCCGTGGCGATAGTACTCAAATCCGTGCCGCTCGACTGTTCCCGGCATCATGGGCAACACCGGGTCCAGGCGGTCGAGCGCCTGCACGGCAGCCTTCTCATCGACGCAGAAGATCGCCCCGTGGCGTGGTGGATCAAGGTACAGTCCAATGATATCGGCCGCCTTGGTCTCAAAGTCCGGGTCATCACTGGCCATATAGCGCTCCAACCGATGCGGCTGGATGCCGGCGGTGCGCCAAATACGATGAACCGAGTCCTTGCTGATTCGTAACTCGCGCGCCAGCTTGCGAACGGACCAATGTGTGGAGCCGTCTTTAGGCTTGCGGCGCGTCGCGTCCAGAACCCGCGCCTGCAATTGGGGCGTTAGGACGGTCGGCTTCTGTCCCGGATGTCGGGCCTCAAACAGGCCGTTAATGCGTTGTGCGAGGAACCGCTTCTTCCACCGGGAAATCGTCGGCGCTGTCGTTTGGAGCCGCTTCTTAATTTCCGCGTAGCTGCGGCCGAACGACAGCATCAGGATCATCCGGGCTTTGATCGCGTCGCCCGCTGGCAGACTGCGGGCCACCGATATCTGCCTCAGTTCATCTTGTTCGTCTTGGCTCAATGTCAGAGGTTCAGCTTTAAAGGGCACGTCACAAAAACGTCACACCCATAATAATAGTTACTCTGCGACAGGCCACTAGAAAGCGATTTGTTTAAGGACAGTTAGGCGCGGACAATCAGCAGCTTGGGAGCGTTTCCGCGCGGCCTTCACTTACTCCCCGGTTTCGGCGCACAGCTTTCCCGCGTCGCCGCCGCCGTTATCTGGCGTTCCCCGTAGTAAGTCGTGAGTTCCAGTAGATGCCCATCCGGGTCGTTCAAGAAAACCGAATAAGCGACGCCCGTATCTTCGGGGCCTTCGAACTGTATCCCCAGATTCCCGAGTTGTATTATGGCCTCGATCAATTCCTCGGCCGATACATGAAAAGCCACGTGCTGGAACGCGATCTTACTGTTCAGGTCGTCGATGGTCGTCGCGGTCGGCCGTTCGAATAACCCGATTTTCATGTTGCTCAGCTGAATCAGCCAGGTTGTCCGCCACTGGTGAAACATCTCGAAGCCAAACGTCTTCTGATACCAGTCGAACGACGTCTGCAGGCTCTTCACGCTGATCGCGAAATGGTCGATGAAATCCAGTTGCATGTCAGTGCACCACCCCCATACCGAGTACCCGATGCCGCGGATGCGCCTGTACTTCGGGTACCGACGACGTCAGCGTCAGGCGCGTCAGCATTCCACGGCCGACGTGCTCCGGCGTTCTCGCGAAAGCCACGTGCGCCGCCGCCGGAACGGCCGGCAGCGGGCACCCTTTGTCGATCCAGTCCGCCGCGATTTGCTTCCAGGTTTTGCCCCCGGCCGCCGGACCCGCCGAGCCGTCGAACGCCCGGCTCATCGGATTATCGGTGCCCAGCAGTTCCGTTATAAAGCGGCTGGTCGCCGAGTTGCCTTTTACGATCCACCCATTACCCGGATCGGACAGCACGCTCATAAAGACCGGCGTAGGCGCCTGGAACCAGGCCGCGACCGGCTGTGTGATCGTCTTCCCCGCCTGCTGCGGGTCGGGCCCGGTAAGCTGATTCGTCGCGTGGCCCGGCGCGCCCGTCTGCCGCACGCGCAGCGCGTCGATGCACATCGCCATCAGCTTCGCCGGATCCGTCTCCGGTGGCGGCGGCTGCGTCTTCCGGCCCAGCCATTCCACCCATTCCTCCCACAGCCGGATCTCATCGTCGGTAAACACCTTGTACATCGGCCCGTCGAAACTAATCGCCTTGAAGAAAGAACTGTCGGCCACCGAGCCCGGAACGATATAGTTGCCGTCGATCAGCGCCTGCATAAAGGCGTCGGGATCTTCGAATAGGTCGTTGATGAGATTAGGCCCCAACTGGCGCGTGCCATGGTTCAGGCTTCCGTAGGGCTTCTTGCGCTGCATCAGATCCGCGATCTTATCGTGCGGCGTGGGCGGCGAGCTGGCGCGATTCCGCAGCAGATCGCGCAAATCCTGACCCAATGTGCCCGTCGTCGCGAATGCGACGTAGCCATTCCAGATGCGCTTCCAAAGCCTCTGAACTTCGGCGTCGCCGCCGCGCGTCAGCGCCTGATCCAGATACCATTCCACCGCCTCGCGCGCCTTCGCCCCGTGGCCCTCCGCCGCGTTATCGATTCCCACATGCAACTCGTAGAAATGCCGGTCGAGCCCAAAGTGCTCAAACAGTTTGATAGTGGGTTTCAGCGCCAGTACTTCCCATTCCAGCTGCAGCGTCATGCCCATAATCTCGGGAAAAAACGTCTGCGTAAATTGGGAAATCGCGAGCTCGTACATCGGAACCGTGTAAGCCGAATCCAGCATCTCCGAATTGTTGGCGTAAGCTTCCGTATATATGGGATCGAGGTCGATGCCCATTTTTGCAAGCAACTGCGTGTAGACGTTGGCGTGATTCTGATCCGGATTCCCGTCGCCCATTTCGTCCATCCAGACGTTGAACAGGTTCGCGGTCACGCGATCGATCGGACCCGCATGCGCGATGTTGCGAATCCATGCGCCATCCAGTTGATTGAGCGGAGCGAATTGACGGACCCGCTCCATCATGTCGTCTTTCGTCTTAAAAATATTTCCCGGATCGGCGAACGGATCCTGCGCGGCGTAGAACTGATAAAACGCATAGATCTCATCGAGGCGCTGCCCCAGCGCTTCCGGCGAATATTCAAAATATCGGTACATGTCGTCCAGCGCATTCGGATCCGGATTGTCGATCAGCGTCTGCGCGTCCGCAAGAAACTGTTCGGCCAGTCGTTTTGCCTTCGGAAGAAAATCCGGATAACCGTCGACGTTGAGCAGGTAGAAGAAGTAGTCGCGATCCCGCAGGCCGTCGTAACGGGAACGGCCCGTCTCGACATACAAAGTCTCGCCATAGGGCGTCGTACGCGGCACCACAAAGCCGAGCGTCTTCCATTTCTCTACCATGTCGTTGTCGCCCGGCAGCCCCGGCGGGTCCACTTGCAAGCGGTCGCCGATCCCGCGATCCCACCGAATCCGGTCCTGTAGCGCGTTCGCCAACTGTCCGTCCCGCGCGTCTTCCTTGAAGCGGGCATTCGACAGGGCGGCCTTGAAAGTCTCTTCGTTCACGACGTCGTCGGGCCGCTGCGCCGGCCACCAGTGCACCTGGCACTCGAAGAAATCGGCCTGCCACGGCACCGCCATGCGCTTGGTCATGTCGCCCGGTTCGAACTTACCTTCCTTCAAGCGGTAAGGCTCTTCATACCAATCCGAGTAGCGGGCGGTATAAGTCGTCTCGATGCCGGGGAAGAACGGCCCGCCCACGCAGTATTCGAGCGCGGCGCGGGTGAGCGCGGCCGGTTGATCGGCCGCGGCGATCTTATCGAGAGCCGGAGGGGGCGGCGCCTGTGGATCCCAGTCGCTGTCGAAATCGCCGGCTGCCCAGCGCTCCAGCATCGCGTACCGGCTCTCGAGCACGTACAGCCAGGTAGTCGGGTCGCCCACCGTGGCGTCGCCTTCGTCCCCCGATAGCAGCGGCATGAAAAAGTAATTAGCTTGTTGCGCGCTTTGCAGGCGCGGATTGCGGATGCGCGCCAGCACGCTTTGCCGATAAGTAAGTTGGGCCGTAGTGTTATCGGCGATTTGAGAAATGATGGACGGATCGCGGAAATTGCCGGCTTTCTCCGGACCATGACCCCGCAACGCCATCGCATTCACCCACTGATACCCCGCCATGCGGTCGAAGAAGGGATAAAGGTCTTTGGCAAACGACAGCTTCTCGGGAGGTTTAACGCCCGCCGCCTCGCCCATCGTTTCATACAGCGTGATCACGTTCAGGTGAGTGGGCGCGAACTTAGGCGGCGCCGCGATCACCCACGCCGTGCCCTTGACCGGCACATCGGCGCCGTTAATCGTTACCGTAGCCGTGACGGGACCGTCCGAAACATCGTCGTGCCAGTAATCGTTGTTGGCGTAAGTGAACAGCGGCTTTCCTTCCGGCGTGCAGACGGACTTTCCACGGCCGCCCAGCACGATCAGCCGACCGGCTTCGTCGGTCCGCAGTTCGCCCAGATAAACCGGCGCGTCGAAGAAACATCCATCCCCGAATTCGTATAGCGGGCCGCTATCATTCTTGCCCGAGATTTTCCTGAGCGAAGGTTTGATAGCCAGCTTCGTCCGGTCGGCGACTTTCCGGTTCCGCAGTTTCTGCGGGTCCGGATTCTGATCGAGCTGCCGCCCCTCCTTTGTGCCGAGGAACCGGTACCATGCCGCCTTCTGATTGGCTAACTGCACCGACCACGCGATCGTGGTTCCCGGAGCCGACTCCGTAACCTCCTGGACCACGCCCCCGGCGGCGTCGAACCCATAAATGCGGAAGCGCGCGCCCTGTCGCTTGATCCGCCCGTCGACATCCCGGAACCCGCCGTCCGGATCCGGCGGACACCCCGGCGCCTCGGGCCCAATGAAGTAACCGTCAGGGCTGTCGCCCAGACGCGCGATTCCGATCGGGGGAAAAATTTTGCAGTAGATTATCTCGGCCAAGTTTCACCTCCACCTAAGCGCCGGCATGCGCCGCTCTCCAGAAAGGGGCATGCGGCCAACGCCGCTCCGTGCCATAAAAAAAGTGTCGCTCCCGCAGAAAACGTTTCACGTAATCTCTATAATATTCGCAATATTCCCGGATCGATGCGGAATTATGCGCCGAACCGCTCAAAATGATTTTGGCCGCCGCGTCGGCCGCCTCGAGCGCCCGTAACAACCCTTGCGAACCCAGGGGGTCCGAGGCGAACGCCGCGTCGCCGGCGGCGAGCCAACCCAGGCCGGCTGGCGCTTCCAGCCAGTCCGTGCGCGCCGCGCGCGCTACCGGCCGCCGTGAAAGTAGAAATCCCACATGCCGCGAGGTGTGAACCGTAGCGCGCAGCGCTTCGGCGAACGGAATCCGGTCTTGATAACCAAACCACGATACCGACAGTTCTCCCTCCGGCGTCGGCGCCGAGAACCACCAGCCCGCTTCCGCCGATTCGACCAGCGCCTCGCCGGCGGGGAAATCCACGGGAACGGCGCGGACGCTAAGAGCTACCAGCCGGTCGAGAACCAGGCGCCGGACCCCGATGAGCCGGGCAAAGGCCGACGATCGCCCCGATGCATCCACCACCACGCCACTCCGTACCGCAGTATGACCGGCAAACCCGAGCGCCCAGCCCGTCGGCGTCCACGATACGGATGTAATGCGCGCCTGAATCGCGGGAACCTCCGCCAGCATTTCACGATCGAACACCGCCCGGTCCACAAACCAGCCGTGCCCCAGCGGATTACAAATGGAATGCCGCGTGGTCAGCTCCGGGCCGCCCCAGGCCGACGCCATGGAATAATGCGGACGAAGGCTGTTGGAGCTAACCGGTAAGAGAAACTTTTCGCGTACGCCGGCCGGAAGCGTCTCCGGAATCCCGGCGCACCCCGAACGCGCCGCCGCCGTGAACGTAGCGACCGAGACCCCAGCCTTGCGCAACCGCATCGCCAGCGCGCAACCTGCGGGCCCCGAGCCGACAATCGCGACATCGACCGTCAAGCAGACATTGTAGGCGTGCAGCACAAAGTCGGGGCTCAGGCCGCTTTCGCTTCGGCGCGAAATTGCGATACCACCGCCGAAATTCGCCCTCTAAATTCGTTGTTCAAGACCTTGGTGCGAGTTTGCAATAGGAGGCGCGCGCCGCCGAGCGTCCCCTGCATCTGTTGCTTCTTCGCAAGTCGGCGGCACACCCCCTGATTGATCGTGGACTCCACGAACGCGACATTAAGTCCGCCGGCAAGGTGTCCGCTGTCCAAGGAAGAAACACGCCGGACAGGCGGCCGCGGCGAGTTACCAGCAAGGGCTCCTCCTCACGCATCAGACGGGTGGCGCGATCGCGGAAGTCGCGGATGGTGCTGATTCGCATGTGGTCACCTCCGTGACCATTGTACGGCTTGACTCCAGTGAATCGCGTTGCGACCGATACCTTGCGATTGCGCGCAGATCTGCGGGAATGGGGCGCTGCTGGATATAGTCGGCGTTATCGTGAGCCGATTCCGTATTCCCGAAGGTTCCGGCCGGACGCCCGTCCAGATACAGCTTCCATGCCCACGCCAAGGATGGCGGTGTCCGGCTTGCTGGAATAGGGGCCGGGTGGTGATTTCGCCCACGTCCGATGGTCGAAGTCCGAAAATCGATGGGTCCAAGCGTCGCCTTTTGCGGTTCGGGAAGCACCAATGCGAGTTTCGCAAGTTTTATGGTTTTTGCGCGCACGGCCAATTTCCGATAACCTCAACAACGCCCATTCCCGATGTTTAATCGAGGAAGCATATGATGCACTACATGCAGCCGCGTTCGCTCAAGGTGCCGCGCGGCGGACAAAGAAAGGAGCATGCATGAACCGGCGAGATTTCTTCCTGAACACAGCGGCATCCGCGGCGGCGGCTCTCGTCGCGCCGAGACCAGCGTCCGCGTCCGAACCGGTGAACCCCGGATTTCACCTCGGCTGCATCACTTACAACGCGCTCAAAGAATTCGATGTGGATACTATCGTCCGAATATTGGAGGCGGCGGGTTTCGACGGCGTGGAACTCCGCACCGGGCACAAGCACGGTGTCGAGCCGTCTATCGGGCCGGAGGAGCGCGCGCTCGTGCGGCAGCGTTTCGCGCGGAGCAAGATCCGGCTGGTCAGCTACGGTACCACCTGCCGTTTCCAATCCCCCGATCCGGCCGAACGCGAGAAGCAGCTTGTAACCGCCAAGCAGTTCGTCGACTTGGCTCGCGACACGGGAGCGGTGGGGATCAAGATTCAACCCATGGGATTTCCCGAAGGAGTGTCGAAAGAGACGACCATACAAAACTTCGGCCACTCCCTTCACGAATTGGGAGATTACGGCGCGGAAAAAAACGTGGAAATCTGGATGGAAGTGCATGGGCGCGGCACTTCGGACCCGCCTGTCTCCGCTGCGATCGTGCGAGCCGCCGCTCATAAAAACGTCGGCGTGTGTTGGAATTCAAACGATACGGATGTGAAGAATGGATCGGTGAAGGAGAGCTTCGAGCTGTTAGCTCCTTATATTCGAAGCGTTCACATCAATGAACTCACCAATGAGCGTTATCCTTGGCGTGAGCTGTTCGCTCTGCTTCGCGGCATTCACTATAACCGCTACACGTTTGCCGAGGCGGCGGAGAGCAAAGATCCCGAGCGGTTCCTTCGCTGGTACCGGGCGCTGTGGATGGAGATGAACCGTTCGTGTGGTTGAACCGAAGCCCTTTCCGTGGCGGCCTCTCGTGAAGATGGAATCTTTGAGCTCGGAACGGATCTCGATTCTTTCACGTGCGACCTCGATGCGAGGGAATCACCGATTCCGGCGTAGGTTGCCTGTTCCCCGAATTCGGTCCGATGGTGGGATACGCTTGCACGGCTACGATACTCTCCGGGCAACCGGCGGCTCAAACTCGCCGGGTTTACCGAACGGACTACTGGGAGTACACACGCGCAAGTTCCGCGCCCAAAGTCACCATTGCGCAGGATCGGGCGAGAGGTATTCGGCAAGACCGTGCATCCGGGCGATCTGGTGCATGCCGATAAACACGGAGCAGTGGTGATTCCGCATGAAATCGCTCACGAGGTAGTGGCTGCCGCCCGGAAAATTGAAAACGACGAGCGTGCGATCCTGGCGCTTTGCCGCTCCGAACAATTCTCCATCGAGGAACTCGATAAACCGATCCCGCCGGAATAATAACCGGGCGCGCAAACATTTGAGGCTCGGATATACTTGGCGGAATTTGAACCTTCCCGCATCCACGAGCAATATCGAAGTCTGCTTGCGGACGGGATCGTCCCTTTCTGGCTCCGGCACGGCTTGGACGAAGAGCATGGCGGAGTGCTGTCCTGCATGCGCGAAGACGGGGCCCGGATAAGCGGAGACAAATACACTTGGTCGCAGGCGCGTTTTGTTTGGACGATGTCGGCGCTGTTCAACCGTTTTGAGGCAAGGCCGGAATTTCTCGAAGCGGCCCGGAAAACGATCGCGTTTCTTCTCGCTCATGCCCGGAATGAGGAGGGATGGCTGGTCTATCGCACCACGCGCGAAGGCGTTCCGTTAGAGGGCGCCACGAGTATTTATTCCGATTGCTTCCTGGTTTATGGCTTGAGCGAATACTGCCGCGCGGTTCCGGATAGCGGTCCGATCGAGCTCGCGGTCGAAACATTTTGGAGAATCGCAAAGCGCGTGGAGGAGCCCGGCTTTCGCGAGACCGCGCCCTACGCTCTCCTGCCCGGACGCAAGATTCACGCCATACCGATGATCCTCACGGAAGTCGCGAACGAACTCGCGGCAACTACCGGAGACGCGTCGATTGCCCGCGCGGCGGACGAATTTTCGAGCCGCGTAACGACTCATTTCGTGCGGCCGGAGCGCCAGCTGCTGCTCGAGTTTCTAAGCGCCGATTACCGGGAACTTCCGCCCAACGAGGGCACATTCGTAATGCCCGGACACGCCATTGAATCCATGTGGTTCAGCCTCCATTGCGCCCGGCGGCGAAACGATTCGGAGACGGTTCGCCGCGCGGCCGAAGCGATCCGCTGGCACCTGGAAGCTGGATGGGACCCGGAGTTTGGCGGCCTTTTCCTTGGCATCGACGCGGATGGCGGACGTCCGTTTTTTCCGAATTCGGACAAGAAAATCTGGTGGCCTCACACCGAAGCGTTGTATGCGCTGCTGCTCGCCTACCGGCTTACCGGCCAGGATTGGTGCCTTGAGTGGTATTGGCGCGTGCATGAATGGAGCTTCGCTCATTTCCCCATGTCGCCGGGTGGCGAATGGTTTCAGCGTCTCGACCGGAGGGGAAATCCCATCGCGGACTTGATCGCGCTGCCGGTAAAAGACCCATTCCATCTGCCGCGCGCGGTTATGCTGATCCTCGATCTGCTGGAGGGCTGGAAGTAAAAGGAGTTGGAAAGTGATACATTGGCGCTCAGGAGAAGTACATGCATCAATCCACCAGACGCGATTTTCTGAAAACCGGCGTGAGCGCCACGGTTCTATCCGGTTTGGGCGGCGCGGGAGTTTTGGCAAGCACCAAGCGTTCGGCAACCGACATGGTGACGCTCGGTAGATCGAAAGTGAAAGTTACCCGGCTCGCCTTTGGAACCGGAACGCACGGCGGCCGGGTCCAGCGGGAACTCGGCCAAGAAGCTTTCACGCGGTTGGTCCGGCACTCTTACGATAACGGTATCCGCTTTTTCGAAACCGCCGAAAGCTACCACGGCATGCCCGAAATGCTGAGAATCGCGCTGAATGGCATTCCGCGCGACAGCTATCAACTGATGATGAAATACAGCACGCCGGCCACAGGCGAGCCGGCGGCGAAGATTGACGAATTTCGCGGCCAGCTAGGCACGGAATACATGGATATTCTGCTGCTTCACTGCTTGCGGCCGCCCACGTGGAAAACGGATTACCGGAACCTGGAGGACGGATTTTCCGAGGCGAAAGATAAGAAAATCATTCTTTCCCACGGGGCGTCCATTCACGGTCTCCCGGCGCTTCGGACGATTCCGGGCGACAAATGGCTCGATATCGCGATGATCCGCATGAACCACAACGGAACGCGCATGGACACGCCCCAAACACGCGACGTGGACGAGCCGGGAAATGTCGATGAGGTCGTGGCGAACACCAAGAAAGTACACGCGCAGGGGATGGGCGTCATCAGCATGAAGCTATGCGGCGAGGGCCGCTTCACCAAAGCCGAAGAACGCGATGCGGCGATGAAGTTCGCCATGAACCTGGGATGCGTGGACGCCGTCACCATTGGTTTCAAGAACACGGCCGAGATCGATGAAGCCATCGAACGCATGAACCGCGTGATGAACGTTTGAGCGAGAGCTTATACGATCCGGAGGGCCGCGGACGGTAACTCGACGAACCAGGTTTGATTGTCCTTCCGCCGCTCCCACTCCGCGCGGGAGAGCTGTGCGGTGATCCCTCCCGAAAACTCCATGAAGAACCGCCGCCTTTCCGGGCTATTTTTCATCGGCGAGGTGGTGGATGTCGCGGGGCGAGCCGTCTAGGCTTACGGGTCGCGCCAATATCCGAAGCGGCTCCCGACCCGCAACTCCGGTCGATCCTTTACGTTCACTTCAATTTTGTGCAGACCGCTTACGCCGGACAGTATTGGCGAAAAGCTGAGTAGATATTGGTCGTGCAGATCGGCCCCGATGGCCTCGGCACCTCCTTGCCGAAATCCATCAGATACGGCGAGTAGGTCAGGGCGTAAACCGTCACGTTGGCTTTCTCGATCGCGATCAGCGCCCGTTTCAGATCGGTTTTGCTGGTGCGGTCGCGGGCCTCGGCGATCACAACGGCGACCCTGCGCCTTTCCGGCGGGCGCGATTCCAATAAGCTGGCCGCGCGCATGACCGCATCGACGAAACTCGATCCCGACCCGCGCGCTTCCACTTGCTTGAGCGCGGATGCGACCGCCACGACAAGCGACACGGGCTGGGCGGTTTCATTGGAGCGAACAACCCGCAGTCGTCCGTTATCCGCCAGGAAAAAATCCGATTCCTTCAGATTCCGAACGGGCTTCCCCCTCTTGTCGCCGACCGACGTGGGAGCCATTACCAGCGTTACTTCCGTTCGAAATTGAGCCCGGATCGGGCCGGTTGCGATAAGCGCCAGGAGATCCCGCCTGGTCCAAGAGCTCATATGATCCGGATGGCCGCGGATGGGAACTCGACGAACCAGGTTTGATTATCCTTGCGCCGCTCCCACTCCGCGCGGGAGAGCTGCGCGGTGATCCCTCCCGAAAACTCGAGACGCACGGAATGCGGCGTTTCGAACCGGTGCAACAACGCCGCGGGAAGGCGGTTCTCGCCCGCGCCGGAATGCACTTGTACGTCCTCCATGCGCACGTGGCACGATACCCGGTCGCCGCGAAAGTGCCCCGGAAAATAGGCCGCCGTCAATTCACCGTCCGGTACCCGCAAGCGGCTGGTCTTGCGGCCAGGATCGAGCGCCGCGATCTCGGCCTCGAACAGATTCGCGATTCCCAGGAGCCGCGCCGTTTCCCGGTTCACCGGATGGGCCATCACCTCGGGGGGCGCGCCGTTCTGAACAATGCGTCCGGAATCGTAAATCAGCACCGACTCCCCCACTGCCAGACACTCCTCGACGTCATGCGTAACCAGTAGCATGGGAATGCGGAACTCCGGCCGCAGGTCGCGCAAGAGAGTGTAGAATTCGGCGCGAAGCGGGGAGTCGAGGCCGCGCGCCGGCTCGTCGAACAGGAGCATCTTCGGCTTCGATATCAGCGCGCGGGCGATGGAACAGCGCTGCTTCTGCCCCCCGGAAACTTCGTGCGGCCGCCGGCCGGCCATCTCTTCCAGGTGAAAGCGCTCGAGCATCTCGTTCACGCGGCGGCGGCGCTCGATGCGCGGCTGCCGCTCGGCCGCGAACGCCAGATTCTGCCGCAGCGTCATGTGCGGAAAGAGCGCATAATTCTGGAATACATAGCCGCATTGCCGGTCCTGGGGCCGCAGGCAGACGGCCGCCGGCGCGTCGAACAGGATACTGTCGTCAAGCAGAATTCGGCCTCGATCCGGCCGGACGAAACCGGCGATGCAATCGAGCGTGAGCGTCTTTCCCGAACCGCTGGGGCCAAACAGGACCGTCACGCCGGGAGGAGCCTGAAACTCGACATCGAGCGTGAAGCCGGCGGATTCCGGACCGGGAGGAAACGTCGTCCCCAGGCGAACCTCGATCATTGAGCCTTGTGCCCCAGCTTATGTTCCAGGCGATTGGCCGCGTACACGATGGCAATCGTGAAGATGGAAATCGCGAGCACCAGCGCGCGAGCGGTCGCTCCATTCCCGCTCTCGACCGCATCGTAAATCGCGATCGAGGCGGTTTGGGTACGGCCGGGAATATCGCCCGCGATCATCAAGGTCGCGCCGAAATCGCCCAGCGAACGCGCGAACGCGAGCACCGCCGCGGCGACGATGGAGCGGCGCGCCAAAGGAAGAGTCACGCGCCAAAATAGACGCCATTCCGACGCGCCGAACGTGCGGGCGGCCCGCTCAAAGCTGCGGTCCACGCTTTGGAATGCCGCGCGCGAAGACTTTACAAGCAGGGGCACGGCGTGCAGCGTGGAAGCGAGCACGGCCGCTTGCCAAGTAAAGACCAGAGGCACGCCGAACAGCCATTCATAAAGGCGCCCGGGCGCGCTCCCGCGCCCGAGCGAGACCAGCAAGTAGTAGCCGAGCACGGTTGGGGGGAGCACGAGAGGCAGCATAACGACGGCATCCAGGAATTCCTTGCCCCGGAAATTGCGGTTTGCCAGAAGATGAGCCAGCCAAAGCCCCACCGCGAGCGACAGGATGGTCGCCAGAGCAGCAACGCGGAAACTTAGCCACAGGGGGAACCAATCGACGGGCATGTTCCAATTATTTCAGCCGGCGCCGCAACATATCGAGCGCCATCTGGCCGGCGAAAGCTCGTATGCGCGCCCGGTCCCCGAAAAATTGCCGGCTGAGCACCGCCGCCCCACCGGCGTCCGAGATCCCGACGTGCACCATCCCAACCGGCGCGCGCTCATCGTCGACACCCGGTCCGGCATTGCCGGTCACCGACAGCGCATACGCCGCGCCAGTGCGCCAACGCGCCCCGATCGCCATGGCCTCGGTAGTCTCTTTGCTCACCGGGCCGAAACGGTCCAGCGTTTCTTGAGGGACGCCCAGCAGATCGATCTTTGCGCGCGCCTGATACGTAATGAACCCGCCCAGAAAGTAGGCCGAGCAGCCCGGCACGGTGGTGATCCGCTCCGCAAGCAGTCCGCCCGTGCAGCTTTCCGCCACCGCCAGGGTTGCGAGGCGCTTCTTCAGCATCTCGCCGATGGTTGCCTCGAGCGAATCGCCGTTTCGCGAATAGATGCGGTCGCCCAGCAGGAGTTCGATGGGTCCGCCGACCTCGGCTAGCAGCGTCGCCGCTTCCGCTTCAGTCCCGCACCTTGCGCGGAGGTGCACCTGAATATCGCCATCGTGCGCCAGCACGGTCGTCACGGGATTCGCATACTTCTTGTATACCGGCGAGATGGTCTGGTCGAGCTCGGATTCCGCCATCCCCGCCACGCGAAAAATCAGCGTCTGAATCACCTGCTTGGGAATCGACCGCTCCAACCGCGAGACGCACTGGCGCGTGAACATCGATTTCAGCTCGTGCGGCGGCCCGGGCAGTAGCACAATCCGGCTTCCCGATTCTTCGATCCACTGGCCGGGCGCGGTACCCCGGTCGTTGGATAGAATTTCGGCGCCCGCGATGATGAATGCCTGCCGCTTGTTGGTTTCGGCCATCTTGCGGCCCGCGCGGGCAAACCGCTGCTCCAATTGTTCGCCGATTTCGGGGTGGAAGATAAGTTTGCGATCGATGGCGAGCGCGACGGCATCGCGTGTCACGTCGTCCTCCGTGGGACCGAGGCCGCCCGAGAGGATGACGATCTCCGAGCGGCGTATGGCGCGCCGGACGGTGTCGGCAAGACGTTCCCGGTCGTCGCCCACGACGCACTTCGTCGTGACTTCCACGCCCAGCCCGTTCAGTTGTTCGGTAAGGAAAAGCGAATTGGTATCGACCCGCTGAGGCGTGAGAAGCTCGGAACCAACGGCAATGATTTCAGCGTTCACGTTCCAGTTTAGATCGACTGTAACCGGGGAACCGGCATTTTGATTGACGGGCGAGGAGCCGGTGCATCAGGCCGGCGTCTTTTCGAGTTGCTGTTTCGTCCAGATGCGGTTCGGATTCAGTTCGAGGGATTTTTTGAACGCCTCGCGCGCCTCGGGGTTGCGATGGGCTTTTCGTAACGTGATTCCCAGCCACATATAGGCTTCGGCGGATTTCGGATCGAGTTCGATGGCCTTCTTCAAATCGCGAATCGCCAGATCGGCGCCACCGCCAAAAGCGGCGGGCATGTAGTAATTTCCCACGCCCTGCGCGACATAAGCTTTCGACGATTTCGGATCGAGCTCCAGCGCTTTCGCGACGGCATCCTTCGCCCGCTTGCCATAACTCATTCCGGCGAGCACGTTGGCGGGAATCACCTGCCCGCATAGGGTGGCCAGCACCCGATGATATTCCGCAACGTTGGGCTTGATCGCAATAGCGCGGTCGGCGGCCTGAATACCCGCTTCGGCGGCCTGTTGCGCCTGCTTCTTATCGCGCATTTCCAAAGCAACTTCGGCGAGATAGGACGAAGCCAGCGCAACTCGATATTGCGCATCGGCATCTTTGGGCGACTTGCCGGCGGCGCTCTGCAGTTCGACGACGATTTTCTCCATCGCGGGCCGGTCCTGGCGGTCGCGCGCTTTATCGAACTCCGATTCGGCTCCGAAGCTTAGACCCGCGATGAACAACACCAAAAGCAAACGCATATTCCTATTACAGCAACTCACAGCGCGGCAACACGCCGTTGCGCGACCAGGAAATAAAAACCTAGCGATAGCAGCAGCACGCCGTTCACCGCAATCACGTGAGGCGCTGAAAAAATCGGAACCAACCATCCGGTTATCAGGCTGCCGATCGGCATTCCGCCGCGGAACGCGACATTGTAAACGCTCATCACCCGCCCGCGCATTTCGTTCGCGGTAATCAACTGCACCAGCGAGCTGATCATGGCGAACGCTCCCATCAGCGCCGCTCCGGAAAAGAACAGAAACAGGCAGCTCAACACGATATTTTTGGATTCCGCGAAGCCCGCGATGCCCGTCCCTAGAACCATCAGCATGACCAGAGCGAACCGCCCCTTGCTCGAGATATTCCCAAGCGCCGCGACGATGAGCGCGCCCGTGACCGATCCCGATCCGGAAGCGGCGAGCATATAAGTATAGGTGCCGGGACCCCCATGGAACACGTCTTTCGCGAAGATCGGAAGAAGCGTGAGCATGGGGATCGCAAGACCGGTCATGCAAAACGCGAGCACGATCAAGGCCTGCATGGCGCCCTGGTTGCGGATAAAACCGAAGCCCTGCTTCATGCTGTCGATGACCGATTCGCCGGTCTTCGCCGGCTTGAAATTTATGTGCAGCAAGAGAAGTGAAATAATCACCGCGATGAACGAAATTCCGTTCAGCGAAAAGCACCAGGAAGCGCCCAGACCGGTAAAGGCGAGTCCGCCAAGCACCGGGCCGATCACGCGCGCGAGGTTGAACTGAATCGAATTGAGAGCGATGGCGTTCGGCACGTCTTCCTTTTCGACCAGGCTCGGCACGAGCGCCGAATAGGCGGGTCCGCCGAACGATTGCGCGGTTCCCACCACGAACGAGAGCGTAAGGATTTCCCAAATTTCGACGATGTGCGCGGAGATCAGGAAGGCCAGTAAAAAAGCGCTGGCCATCTGCACGAGCTGCGATATGAGCAGCAACCGGCGGCGGTCCATGCGATCCGCCACAACGCCGCCGACGAGTGAAAACAGGATGATCGGAGCCGCGCCCAAGAACGCATCGAGGCCCAACATGAACGGCGAATTGGAGATGTCGTAAACGAGCCAGCTTTGGGCCACCTGCTGCATCCAGGTGCCGATGCTGGAGGTGCAAGCGCCGATCCAGAGCAGGCGGAAATCGCGATACTGAAATGCCTTGAAGACCCTCCGGAGCACAAGAAAAAGGATGCTACGGAAGCGGTTTCTCGCGTGCGATGAGATGGACGATGTTGCCGTCGAGGTCGGAGAAAAACACGAGGCGGTTGCCCTGGTTGTTCGTAGGTTCCGTCAGGAATTTCACCTGCTTCTGTTTCAACTCCGCCTGCGCCGCGTCGAAATCGTCAACGGAGATGGCGAGATGACGAATGCCGGGATCTTTCATCTTCTGATCGGCGCGCGCGCCTTCGGAAGGAATGATTTCAAGCATGCTCCCGTTCGCGGCCTTCACGAAATAATTTCCGTCATACGTGTAATTGATGTGGAACTCCAGATGATTCACGTACCATTGCGCCAGCTTCTCCGGGTTGGGCGAAGCGATCGCCGTGTGTTCCAGGCCTTTGAACATATAAGGGATTGTAACAGCCGGATCGTGTATGATGTGGCTTCCATATGAGCATCGTGGCGCAACGCATGGAAATCTCGGAAGTGTCGGCATTTCCGGTGCGGGAGCCTGTATCGAAAAAAGCGTACACCGTGGTTCGGGTCCGGACGAAATCCGGTTTGACCGGCTATGGGGAGTGCGCGCGGGGGTCATCCGAAGAGTTGGCGCGCGCAAGACAAGTTCTGATTGGCCGCCCGGCGTCGGCGTATACCGCGGCCCGGCAACTGGGCGCCGTTTCGGGCGCCGTGGACGTGGCGCTGCTCGATATTCTCGCGCAATCGTGCAAGGCTCCGGTGTATCGTCTGCTCGGGGGTCCGACGCGCCACAAGGTTCGCGCGATGACGACGTTGCGGGGAGCGGGCGATCTCCAACTGATGGCCGAAATGAAGCGCGGACTGGATGCGGGATTCCGGGCGTTTGGCGTCCCTGTGCCGGAACCCGCCGCCCGCAACCAAGGGCAGGCGTACGCCAAGTCCGCACGGGAGCGCGTGGAGGCGCTCCGATCCGCCGCCGGAAGCACGCAAGTCGACTTCGTGCTCAACGGCGCAAATCGTCTGACTCCGGGCGATGCCGCTACGTTGGCCGCCGAAATGGAGCGGTTCCATCTGCTGTGGTTCGACGAACCATGCCGCGTTTCGAATCTAAGCGCCATTCGGAAGATCGCCGGTGAAACCGTTACGCCGCTTGGGTTCGGCCGTGAGATCACGGACCCCGGCACGTTCCAGGATTTGTTGCGCGAAGGATTGATCGACGTCGTGCGGCCCGATTTATTGCGGAACGGCATTTCGCAAACGAAGCGCCTGGCCGCGATGGCCGAGCCTTACTACACGGCCGTGGCGCCGCATCACGAGGGCGGCCCGATCTCGACCGCCGCCGCGATCCACCTGGCTGCCAGCCTGCCGAATTTCTTTATCCAGCACATCCCATTCCCAAGCGCGCCCGAAGATGCGCGGATGCGCGCGGAAATTGCCGGTGGCTTTATTGAAACGGTTCGCGATGGATTCGCCGCCCTGCCCACCGCGCCAGGACTGGGCATCGCGGTGAACGAAAAAGCGCTGGAGCAGTATAAGGACGGTGAGGCGTGAAGCGTCGGAATTTCATCGCGGGATCTTTGCTCGGAGCCGGCGCGGGCGCGCGCGGCGCAAGGCCCGCCGCGGAAGGGTGCGGCTGCGACCTGTTCCCGCAAGCCGCTCTCGGAAGCGACGCCTTCAACGGCGTCGATTCAGGCGTCAAAATCACCAACTTGAAAGTTTTCGGCGTTTCCGTATCGCCAAGTTCCGACCGCCCGTACGTTTTCGTGAAGATTGAAACCAACCAGGGCGTCGTTGGCTGGGGCGAAGGCACGCTCGAAGGCAAAGCCGCCGCCGTGATGTCCTGCGTTCAGGATTTCCGCGATTTCCTCATCGGCGGCGATCCCATGCAGGTGGAGCATCACTGGCAG
>JBPCKZ010000007.1:0-10240 GCA_051003795.1 Bryobacteraceae bacterium
ACTGGCCGGCGCCCCGTCGATGAACACCTCCGTATCCCCCGGAAGCGCGCCGTTGACGCGCGCGGTCCACTGGGTGTCGTTCGAAGAAGTACCGGGCGTGAACTGGAGATATTGCGTGATGTTGCGCTTTTCGCCCGAAAGGATCAGGGGTAACTGATCGATGAACTGGGTCGTAAGACCGGTGGCCAGACTCGTCGTGGAGATATCGAGCATGGGTGCCTCGGCAGTCACGCTGACATTTTCTGCAACATCCCCGATCTGAACCGTGAAGTCCACCCGCGCGTGAGTCTGGGCGCGAATCAAAACGGGTTCGCGCACAATGCCGCGAAAACCGCTCTTCTCGAGGATAATCCGGTAAGAGCCCAGCGGCAAGTTGGGGGCAAAGTACATGCCCAGTTCGTTGGTGGCGAGATCGATCTTGCTGTTGGTCTCGATTTGAACGACCTGAACCTGCGCATTGGGAACGGCCGCGCCGCTGGGATCGGTTACAAGCCCTTCAATTGCGCCTCGATCGGTTTGTGCCAGGATCGGGCGGCTTGCCGCGAGAAGCGTGAATACTATAAGCGTTCGATGTCGAGTTTTCATTGTTTCCCCCTGGGCGCTCCCGATTTAGCGCGGCTCCTGCCGGCAGGTTTCGAGCGCTTTCACCTGCCTTTCCGCTTCTGCATTTTTTCCCTGAGCCGAATAGATTCTGACCAGCAGGTTCCCGAGCCGGCACTCGTTGGAGAGGGCTAGTGCACCTTCGACGATCCGTGCCGCCTCATTCGGCCGGCCGGAATGATAAAGCGCTTTGCCCAGGTCAAAACGAACTTCCACGGTGGGTTCATGGGCGAATGCCGTTTCGAGCATCCGAATACTTTCGGCGTTTCGGCCCTGTTTATCGAGATACCGCCCATAGACGTAGTAAGGACGATAATCGGAACCCGCCAGAGCGACGCTCCGGCCGTAAGCCTGCTCAGCCTCTTGATGCCGAGTGAGAGCCTCATAGCTCAGCCCGAGGTTCTCGTATACACGGCTGTTCTCCGCGCCAAGCTCAACGGCGCGACGGAAAGCCGCCACCGCATTCTCAAACCGGTTCTCGTCGTAGTAACCCCGGCCGGCGAAGTACCACGCGTCTTTGTCCAGCGGGTCGAGGCGCACCGCGAGTTCATAAGCTTCGCGCGCCAGAGTCCACTGATGTTGTCTGGTTTGGATGCGTCCGGCGAGCGTGTAGGCTTTTCCGTAATTGCCGTCGAGCGACGCCGCGCGCCGCGCCTGCTTGAGCGCTTCAGGCAACCGGTTCAGGTTCAGCAGCGCGCCGCCAAGGAATACCCGGACATCGGCGCGATCTTCGTATTGCGCGAGATAAAGCTCATATAGCCGGACCGCTTCGGCCGGGCGGTGAGCCTGGTATTCGGCGTTCGCTTGCTGGAGCAGACCGACGGCTTCGGGCGGTAAAGTATGGCTGGTTGTTACGAGGGCGATCCAGAGGAAAAAGGCTCCGACGCACATTTCAAAGTTGCCAATATCATCTGACAATCAAATGCGCTTGTCAACAGGATTTACAGGATTTGCAGGAATTGTTGTTGCCGAGCGATTCTGACACCCCATAACTGCCGAGCGATTCTGATACCCTCGCAAGGAGATGGTTACAGTGGATCAAAAGCAACTACAACGATTGAAGGTGATTGAGAATGCGGTCGAGGGAAGGCTGACCGTAGCCGAGGCATCGGTTCTATTGGGCATGAGTCGATCCCATCTCGGTGTTCAGGGCGGCTATGGAATTCAGCTCTTACGTTGACAGTGCCTCCAGGTTGTTAACGTGGCTCCTGCCGCGTCCGTAACTGTGCCTGTGATTATTCCTCGTTCCACCCGAAGACGGTGACGTACCGTTCGTGTAAAATTATTTGGATTCAGTTGAGGTTCCCGGCTCTAACTATCGGCATTTTCCAACTCTGCACGATGGTACTCGCGGCGCAGAGCTACGGGGAGTTATTCGGGGAGGCGGCTGCTCTTAGCGCTGGGGGAGATTACCGGAAGGCCGCCACCAAATATGAGGCCGCGCTGCGAATTCGCCCGGACGCACCTGAAGCCTTGAGCAATTTGGGTGTCATGTATAACGCCGTCGGGCGCTACTCGGAAGCCGTCGATGTGACTCGGCATGCTCTCCGGCTGCAACCCGATATGCTTCCCGCGAACCTGATTCTCGGTCTCGCGCTGATCCAGCTCAATCGCCCCGCGGAGTCTATCGCGCCATTGGAGCGGGTGCTCGCGGCGGATCCGAAACAGCGCGATGCGATACTCGCCCTCGCGAGCGCCCGCATCGCATTGCAAGACCTGCCTGCGGCCGTGAAAGTCTATCGCCGCGCTACCGGCAACGATTCCCGCGATCATGATGCCTGGTATGGCTTGGCTGTCTGTTACGAGCGCATGGCGGAGGCCGCGTCGCGCCGCCTTGCGCGCATGGAAGGGGGCGCCGGGTACCACAAGCGTCTGCTGGGCGAATACTTGCTTCAGCGCGGCGAGGACCGGCTTGCTCTCGAGGCTTTCGACGACGCAGCCAGTCTTTCCCGGACGGATCTTAAGTCCGCGCCGGAAGCCGCCGCGCTGTATGACGAAACACGCAAGCTTGCGGAACTCTCACGGGAGGCTTTTCTGACCTTTGCCGGCTTGGACCCGGAATCCTGGCAGAGTCATCTCTTCCTCGGCGATCTGTACCGGCAGCAGCGAAAATTTCCAGAGTCGATCAAGAGCTATGAAGCAGCCGCCACGTTGCAGCCGCGCAACCCGGCGCCGCTGCTCGGGATGGGAACCGTTTATTGGGAGCTTGGCGATAATGAGAAGGCGGAAGGCTACCTGCAGCGGGTTCTGGCGTTGGATGCCAAGAACTCCCAGGCCCTCTATGAACTCGGAAGCATCGCACTGCGGCAGCGGCGGGATGAAGAAGCCGTCAGATATCTGGAGACCTATCTAACCATTCAGCCGGACCAATTGAACGCTCGCGCGGATCTTGGCAAAGCTTACTTGCATCTGAACCGGTTTGTGGAAGCCGCCGCGCAGCTCGAGAAGGCTCTGGCCGTGGATCGATACGGCGATATTCACTTTCAACTTGCGACCGCGTTGCACAAACTGGAACGCGAACCGGAGGCCACGGCGGCCCTGGCCGAATCGAAGCGCATCCGCGACCGCGAGCAGCAGCGCGAACAAAAGCTACGGATAAACCGGTAGTCCACGGAGTTGTTTGAATTTGACGAGAGCAGCCTTGGCATCCTCTTCGCGCCCAAGTTGCTTGAACGCCTGATAGAGCAGGAAATGAGAATGGCCGGTGACGTCGTATGGCGCTGCTTTTTCGAGTTCCGGCACGGCCAAATCCGCCCGCTTTTCCGCCAGGTAGGCCTTCGCTAGCGCAGTGCGCACATGCGGCAGCTCAGGGTTTCCAGCCAACGCCATTTTGGCGTGCCGGATCGCTGCATCATAATCGCCTTGGCGGGTCAGGATATCGGCCATGATGCCGTTGGCTTCCGGATCTTTGGGCGAGAGTTCGAGTACTCGCCGCAGCGGGGGCAATGCGCTTTCGGTTTCGCCGCTCTTCCAATGGACGGTCGCGAGCCCGAGATTCGCGGCAACCGAATCCGGATGAAGCCCTAACGCTTTGCCGTACTCCTGAACCGAATCGAGAAACCTCCCGGAATCCCCCAGAGACTCGGCCAGCATGAGATGCACGCGCTCCGACCCGGGATCGAGTTCCACCGCCCGCATAAGGGCTTCGAGAGCTTGCGCGAGCAACTGTCTGGTTTCGCCGGTTTCGAGTCCGCCGGTCTTCCGAAGTTCGGAATCCGCCAGATTGCGGTATGTAATCCCCGCCCCAAACCAGGCGTCCGTGCTGCGCGGATCGCGCTCCGCCGCCTCCCGATAGCTCCGATTGGCCTTATCGAATTCGCGCAGAGCCACATAAGCCCTTCCCAGAGCCAATCGCGGAGCGACACCCGGACCGTCGGCCGCCCGTGCGCGTTCCAGATAATCGATCGCCTCTCGTGGACGGCCCAGCTTGACGAGCGCGATGCCGGCGAACAGATTTGCTGCAACCAGTCCGGGTTTCTGCCGCAATGCCAGGCGGAGCTGCTGTAACGCCTCCGTGTCCTGTCCCGCCAACTGCAAAACTACCCCGAAATTGCTGCGGGCCTCGGGATTGTCCGGATCGGTGGCAACGATCTTTCGCCAAGCCTCCGCCGCGCTCCGATAGTCTCCCCGCGCCTGTGCCTGACGGGCCTGACCGGCCAAATCTTCGGCCCCGCATAGCGGCCCGCAGATAGTCAGGAACAGGAGAACGCGGCTTACCAATAAAGTTTCATCCCCAGTTGTATGGAACGGGAAGGCAGCGCCCCGGTGATTCTGCCGAAGTTGGCATTGCCAAAAGTCGTATTTGGCGCGTAAAAAGCGGTGCGGTTAAGCAGATTATAGAACTCCGCCCGGAATTGCAGCTTCGACTGCTCACTCCATAGCCGCCAATATTTCTCGAGCGAGGTATCGAAATTATTGGTACCCGGCGCGCGCAAATAGGGCGTCGTGCGCGGCACGTTTCCAAAGGTGAACGCCGGCGGCTGCGCGAATGCGCCGGTGTTGAACCAGCGGTCAATCACGGGATGATCCAGGCGCGGGTCCCCCACCAGATTGGGGCGCTGATTCCCTCCCAGCGAATTTGTGTTGTTCGTGGTCGCGCTGATGGATAGCGGGAACCCAGACTTGAAGGTGGAGACTCCCGCGATTTGCCACCCTCCGATTGCGGCGTCGACGATCTTATTTCCGGGAGCGAACTGTTTGCCTTTACCCACGGGGAATTCGTAAATATAACTGGCGACCAGGCTCTGCGGAATGTCGTCGATCATCAGAGATTTTTCGAGCGAAGTGTCGTACCAGTTCCGCACACTTTGCGCCGACCCGTTGGTCCAACCTTCCTGGCCTTCGGTGTTGGTCAAGTACTTCGATGCCGTGTAGGAAACCAGGAAATGCAGACCGCTGCTGAAACGCCGGCTCGCCGAAAGCACCAGAGCGTTGTAGCTGCTGCCGCCCCCCGGCGGTTGTACGGCGCTTACGGACGTGTACTGTGGATATGGCCGCAATAATTGCCCGCGAGGTATCGTTTTTCCCGCCAGCGACCCGGCCGTGATTACTCCGTAGAACGGATTCGGCACGGGTTCCAGGAGCTTCTCGCCTACGCTCAAAAGTTCGGGCCGCAGTTGATCCCGTTGAAAAGACGGGAACGGCAGCTTCACTCCGTGGTTGCCCACGTAATTGGCCTCCAGCACTGTATTCGCCGCCAGTTGGTATTGCACGCCAAACATCCACTGCTCCACGTACGGAGTCGGACGTGTACGTTCCACCGCGTTGATGCCTAGCCCCAAATTCGTCTGGTCTCCGGCGGATTTCCCCGGTGGCAGCAGCAGACCGCCTGGGAACGGATTGCTTAGAAGATTCTGCGGAGTAATGCCATCGACCGATCCGACAAACGGAGTGGTCTGGGTGAACCCATTGAGGCTCAGTCCTTGATAATCGCCAAACTCGATCGCGGGGGTGTAGAAGATCCCGAAACCGGTTCGGATGACCAGTTTGTCAAAAGGAGAATAAGTGATCCCCAGGCGCGGCGCGACATTGGTATATTGCGGATCGTAGACGCCGCGAGGATTGCTGCCGCCGGTATAGCGCAGCCCGCCTGGCAGATTCAGACCCACTTGGTCGCTAACCGAGTTCCTGGCGTTCGAAAAATACGAGAGCCGGTCGAAACGGTCCGTGGGCGCCGTTTGAAAATCATAACGGACGCCCAAATTCAGAGTCAAGTTCCTTCGCAATTTCCAATCGTCGTTTACATACCACCCGAAGAAATTCTTATTGAAAGCGGCGTTCGCGTTCAGCGTGATTCCGCTGCCACCGCCGGTGCCCAGCAGAAAGGAAGCCACGCCAAAACCCGTATTCGGATCGGCGGAGTTCGGGTTGGGACCCTGAGTAAAGTTGGGACCGAACGAAAAATTCGCCTGCGACGAATTCGCCGTGTTCAGGCGGAAATCGATCATCATGAAGCCCATCGAAAACGTATGCGATCCGCGGACCTTCGTGACATCCACACCGTAGGTGCGAGCCTCCCGAGGCGTTGCATTCAAACCACCCGACCCGAGGCTTTGCATGCCTGACACGCTGACGCTGGGAAACGCGCCCGGCCCCCCGAAGCTGTCCAGCGCAGCCGGAAGCCCAAGAGTGGAGGGCAGGAACGGCACGCCCTGTGGCTTGCGGCCTTCCGACCAACGGCCAAAGCCGAACGTGGCGCTCAACACCAGCGAGGGACTGATCGCATTGCTATATCCGATTCCCGCATCCTGGCGCGGATTGGGCGCAATGGTCCCGTTTCCGCCGGGATTGTTCGATCCGAAAAACTCACCCGCCAGTTGCTTGAACTGGTTCTTGTGCGACCATTTCGCGAAAAAATGCTGATTGTCCGAAATATTGTGGTCAACTCGGATGGTGTACTGATCGCTGTCCGTGGGAAGACCTGCTGAACCCACGAAGTTGTTTTGACCGGTTAAGGGGTCGCCTGGGCGATTTGGCGCGGGGTAGTAGGTCAAAAGTTTCGCGGCAACCGAGTCGATCATCCGCTGCGGAATCTGATTTCCGGGAAACGGGTCTCGTACGAAGGTGCCGCCCTGCTGCCGGGTGGTGAATGGATTGTATATCACCGCCAGCGAGCCATTGGGATTGAAGGTGTGGGAAAAATCGCCGGTGCGCTGTGCGGCGGTCGGAACGGTAGTGATCAGCGTGGTCGGCGTTTGTTGCCGCAAACCTTCGTACGAGGCAAAGAAAAAGGTTTTATCCCGCTGCCGGTATAGCTTTGGCAGATAAATCGGGCCGCCCACATCGAAGCCGAACTGGTTGCGCTTGAATTGCGGCCTCGGCAATCCATTGCTATTGTTGAAAAAGTTGTTCGCATCGAAGTTGTTGTTGCGCACAAACTCAAACACTCCGCCATGGATTGAGCGTGTTCCGGACTTCGTGATGGCGTTCACCACATTGCCCATACTCCACCCGTACTGTGGCGAAAAGGTGTTGGTTTGAATCTTGAATTCTTGAAGTTCGTCCACGGACGGCACAAAAATAATTCCATCCCAATCGCCGGCTCCTTCCCAGTGGCCGTCGACCAGGAACGCCGTCGTTCCGAAACGGCCTCCGCCAAAATTGAAAAACGCGATGTCCTGATCGACGTTGCCCTGTGAACCCGGCCCGTTAAGAGCCTGGTTCTGCTGGCTATTATTCACGCTTGAATCAAGCGCCACGAGACCGAACACGTTGCGGATGTTCAACGGCAATTCGACGGCTTGTTTCGTTGTCACTTCAGAACCCACGTCCGAGCTGCCCGTATTGAGAATGGGCGCGTCAGCTTCCACTTCGACGCTCTGCGATACTGTTCCAACCTCCAATTTCGGATTCAGCGTGGACGATTGGCCCACTGTCAGCGCGATATTCGGCTGGACATAAGTATTGAAGCCGGTCTTCTCGACCTTGAGCTGATATATGCCGGGCGGAATCAGAGGGAAGCTGTATTGGCCGGTATCGGTGGTGGTGAATTGGCGTGTGAAGCCGGTTTCCGCGTTCGACAGCGTCAGCTTGGCGATTGGAACCGCTGCATTATTCAAATCGAGCACAGTTCCCGAGAGCCGTGCGTTCACGGCCTCGCCCTGGCCAAATAACGGCGAGAGCAGAATCGAAAGCACACAAACTGCAAGGAGCCGTATCGCCATATTCCCCTCCCTAGGCTGGAATTTAACGTCTCGGGGGAGTATACACCCCGCAAAAAGTGCACGCAAGAGCCGATCATCCCGCTGGCGACGCCAGCGGAGGTGCCGGGCTTTATCAAAAGACGTATGCGACCTGAAATGCGCGGCGTTTTCACGAAAAGCCGCCGGGACGAGCACTCGATCCAGTTGAGCTACATACTGGGCACAGATCGACGTAGCAAGCATTGCCAGGCTGAACAACGATCGCAGGTTTCAGTCTGGTGAATGAAAAATTGCGGCGTACGGTGACGGCCTGCTTGCGCGCATGATCGAAATGCAAAGCTTGTTCTCCGCCTTGGCACAGCGGGCGGCCCGCGGTGGGATAGGATGGTTTGCCAGTGAACGCCCCACGATCGGTCTTTCTCCTGATGGCCACACTTAGCGTACACGCGCAGTATCGCCGTGGAGTCAACGTGGCCGGAGCCGAGTTCGGAATGAACAACATTCCTGGCGCCTTCGGGAGAGACTATACATTCAATAGCGAGAACACATTTCGGTATTTCAGCGAAAGGAAGCTGGGCCTGATGCGTATCCCCGTTCTGTGGGAGCGTCTCCAGCCCTCCTTAAAGGGTCCGCTTGACGGAGCATACCTGGAGAAATTGAAGCAGAACGTCGCGTGGGCCAAAGCGCAGGGCGCTGAAGTGATTATTGACCTGCATAATTTTGGCCGCTACAGCAAGAACGAGAATGGTTCACTCAAGACGTATGTCATCGACAACCTCGCCGCGGACGGCACGGTCAAGGTATCCACCGCGGATCTGGTCGACCTCTGGATAAAAGTCTCGAATGAATTCAAGTTCGAACGGGTGGTATACGCCTACGATCTCATGAACGAGCCGCATGATATGGGCGCCGCAAACTGGAAAACGACTTCGCAGGCTGTACTGAATGCAATCCGAGCCAGCCAGGATGACAAACTTATACTCATTCCCGGCGACTCCTGGTCGAGCGGGAACCGCTGGGTGACGACACACGGGCCCTTTGGGTGGATTGAAGACCCGGTGAACAACTACGCCTACGAAGCCCACCAGTACTTCGATCGTGACGAGAGCGGGAATTATCTCACAAGCTACGATGCGGAACTCGCGAGAGACTCCAACCTCCCGCAGGCCGGGCGCACGCGCATCGCGCACTTCATCGAGTGGTGCAGAGTGAACCGCGTGCGTGGGGTCGTGGATGAGTTCGGAATACCAGACGGAGACTCGCGCTGGCGACAGGTGCTCGACAATTTCCTCGCGGCGATCGATGAGGCCGGCATGGACGGAGCTTACTGGGCGGCTGGTGAGTGGTGGGGCAGTTATCCCCTGTCAGTGCAGCCCACGGGCGGCTTCACAACCGACCGGCCGCAGATGACGACTCTGCGGGCGCACGCCAGCGCGGGATACCTGACGGCTCTCTCCGCAGCGTCCATCAGTATCGCGAGGGCGTCGGCGGGGTCGCTGGTGGCAATCTACGGGAACGGATTCTCCGACACTACCGGGAGCGCGTCCACTACTCCGTACCCGCTGACGATCGGCGACGTTGCCGTCCAGGTGACGGATGCCGCGGGGGTGAGCGCGCCCGCCTCGGCGGTTTATGTTTCCCCGAATCAGGTGAACGTACAAGTGCCCCTGTCGATGGCGGCAGGACCTGCTCACATCGCCGTGCACCACGCAGGCGTACAGGTTGCGTCCGGAAGCATTCAGATCGCGGACTCAGCGCCCTCGATTTTTACGGCAAACGCCGCCGGTTACGGATTGCCCGCGGCTCAGATTCTTCGTGTCAGGGCCGACGGCACACAGACGTACGAGCCCGTCGTTCAGTTCGACGCGGCCCGGAATGCGCCGATCGCCGTTCCCGTGGAGTTTGGCGCCGCATCCGATCGTCTGTTTCTCCTGCTTTATGGGACAGGTATCCGCGAGAAGCCGTCCGTGGCGCGGATCGGCCAGACCGCCATGCCGGTCTTATATGCCGGTCCCCAGGGACAATACCCGGGGCTGGACCAGGTGAACGTCGAAGTCTCGCGTTCGCTGGCGGGGGCGGGACAAGTCGACATCACGCTCGAGTCCGGCGGGAGCGTTGCGAACACGGTGCAGATCGTATTTAGGTAGGGCGCAACTGTGCCTTGAGCTGTAAGAGGGTGTTTGAAAAGCCTTTAGGCGAGGCGATTGAGCATGAGCCGGGTGGCTGCAATATCGAGCATCGTTTCTGATATCTGCACCCGGTATTCGTAATCCGGTTGCGGTGCAGATAGGACGGCAAGACAATGACCGCTTCATTTGGAATCTCGAGGCGGACCGTTCCGCGTGAGCTCATCCGCTAGGCTGCCAGCACTCGACGCCAGATCGACGCTGCGGTGCTTCCAAATGCCGTTGGAATTTCAAACTGCCCCTTGTGAATTTTCTGCGCCAATTCGATACCCGCGATCACGCGTCGGGCGTTGTAAAATCGCTCGAACCCGA
>JBPCKZ010000008.1:0-19768 GCA_051003795.1 Bryobacteraceae bacterium
CCCCCGCTTTTTTGGAATGGCGTTTTCGGCTTGCAGCGCCCGTCATGCTCGCAGCAGCCCTTTGCCCCCGGCCACATAAAAAACTGTTCGCACGAGATGCAGCCACCCCACACCAGAGTGGTGAGGAGCAGCAACGAAAGCAGCGAACTGGTCAAGGCGCGACGCACGTTTCCGCTACAAGAATAGCAGTTCGTGACCGTTCCACGCAACAAAACCGGCCGCTCCAGGCGCTCCAGAGTCGCAGAAGTCTGGCTCAAAACCGCGCACATATCGGAGCGTGGCACATGTCGCGGGATCGCCACAGCCTCGGTACTGCAGATCTCAATGTTCCGGCGAATTCGCAAGAGCTTGTCTTGAAAATGGCTGCCGTTCACCATCTCAAAAGCAAGTTGACGGAAAACGACCGACGCTGATATCCGGCCAGGGAGGGGATTATTCTTTCCTGACGGCGTAGTGTTTAGATTTCTGCCCGCAAAGTCCCGTTACCGGAAACTGGCGGAGTACGCTCATCTGAAAATTGCCCATCAGTCATGCACTGGGATGTGCAAGATCAAGTCTGGCTGTCGCAACTCACGCGATATGCGCGCCCTGCGTTTCCACATACACCGCATATAACGATTGGCTCGCCGCCATAAACAGCCGGTTCCGTCGTCTTCCTCCAAAGCAAACGTTGGCGCAAATTTCCGGCAGCAGAATCATCCCGATCCGCGTTCCGTCGGGCGCAAATACATGCACTCCGTCGTATCCCGCGCCCACCCAACCGGCGCCCGCCCAAATGTTCCCATCGACGTCGGCGCGAATTCCGTCCGCCAGCCCCGAGCCCTTGCCCGGAATGTCCATCAGGATAAATTGCCGTCCATTCGCCAGCTTCGTATTGTCGTGGACGTCGTAGACCTGAATGATGTTCTTGGCGTTGGGATAATGCGTGCTCCCGGTATCGCAGATATAGACCTTCTTGTAATCCGGCGAAAAGCAGATCCCATTGGGCTTGAACAGGTCGTCGGCAACCTTTTCCATCTTTCCCGATTTGCCGTCGATGCGATACACCGCTTCCTTCAGTTCGAGGTCCGCCTTGGCGCCCTCGTAATTGCCCAGCGCGCCATAGCCCGGGTCCGTAAACCAGATTCCACCGTCGGGATGCACCACCACATCGTTCGGCGCATTCAGTTTCTTGCCCTGCCACTGCGAAGCGAGAACCGTTCGCGAGCCATTCGGCTCAAACCGCACCATGGATCGATCCGCGTGCAAGCAGGAGATCTGGCGGCCTTCGTAGTCGAACGTATTGCCGTTTGAATAGCCCACTGGATTCCGAAACTTGCTCACGTGACCGTCTTCCTCGAGCCAGCGCATTTGCGCGTCGTTTGGAATGTCGCTCCAGACCAGATAATGCCCGGCGGAACTCCAGGCCGGACCTTCCGACCAAAGCGTTCCGGTATACAACCGCTGAATCGGCGTGTTGCCGACGCGGTATTTCAGGAAGCGCTTATCCATAGTGACCAAATCGGCGTCGGGATAGCGCGACGGATTCTTCGCGGAGTAATCGCGTTGCGCCAGAAGAGAACCGGCGATGGTTGCGCCCAAACCGGCGGCCAGAAATGAGCGCCGGCCGGCCTCTCGGGAATCTTGAGAATAAGGTTCGAATTTCATATGGGTAATCCGCACCAGTATATTGCAACTTGCGCTGGCGGATGCCCGAAAATGGACGCCTGGTCAATCCTGCCGGCCACTCGACTTCACCGGCCAGATTTCTTCGACAATTTCGCCGCGGCACGCGTAAATCCGGTCGTATAGATTCACCGTGGGATCGCAATGCGGCGGGATGAACTCGACGCGATCGCCGAGCCGCAGTTTGTCGGTATGCAAATTGCCGAATTCATCGCCGGCCCACCGGTAGATGGAGCCGGGAAGCTGCACCGCTTCGGGTCCGTAACCGCGATCGGTGGAAAATGCCTTAAAGCCTCCGTCCACCGTGACGAAGTCGTGGTGATTCGCGCTGACCACGGTTGCGAGCACGGTAAGCGCATTTTGAAAGTCGATTTCAATCCGCCGGTACGCTAAATCCATCAGCGCATAAGAGCCGGCTTGCAACTCCGTCAATTCCGGGAATTCCAGATCGATATCCCACGTACCGGTGCTTCCGCCGGAAACGATTTCGCACGGGAGGGCATCGCGCAGCATTCCATCGCGCGCTTCGGCCGCCAGGCGAAACGTCTCGCGGGAATTCTTTAGGCGCTCCTCCATGCTTGCCCCGTGAGATCCGCTCACCGAGTACGCCTGGATGCCGCGAAGTCGCAAACCGTTCGCGCGATCGACCGCGCGGGCCACTTCGAGCGCTTGCGAACCGGGGATTGCACCCGTCCGGTGATCGCCGACGTCGAGATCCACAAGCACATCGACAGTTCGATTTACATCCCGCGCCGCTTTCCGATACCACGCGACCTGTTGGACGTGATCGACCACAACCATTGCCCCCGTTTCCACAATCCTCGAAATCTTACGCGGGTCCGCAACGGGAGACGTGAGCAGCAGCCCGCCGATGCCGGCCCGCGCCATCAATTCCGCCTCGGAGACCGTTGCCACGCAGACGCCGCAAGCGCCCGCCGCGATTTGGCGTTTCGCGATCTCGGGGCATTTGTGCGCCTTCGCGTTTGGCCGAAACTGTTTCCCCGCGGCGAGCGCGCTTTCCGAAAGCCGCTTCAGATTCGATTGGAAGGCATCCAGATCCAGCGCCAACGCGGGCGTAGGGATGTGATTCTTGGTCAACGCGGCGGATAGAGCAGCCACCCGCGCCGCTTCGTTTGCGCGCGAAACAGGTGGCCGTCGATGGTCGTAACGTATAGCGTCGTAAGATCCGGGCCGCCGAAGGTGCAATTGGTCGGACGCCTGGTTGGAACGGGATGCCGCTCCAACACTTCGCCCGACGGCGCGAAAACGTAGATCGTCGGTCCGGGTCCGCCCAATTCGTAGCCGGCGGTCGCGACGATATTGCCGGCGTCGTCCAAAACCATTCCGTCGATCCCGCGGTGCGCGCCGAAATCGTGCAGCACTTCGGGATCTCCGAGACTAAGATTTTGGAGAACGGGATAGGCCCGCAACTGCCGCTTCTCGCCAGGTTCCCGTCCGCTCTGCGCCACGTACAGCGTAAGGTAATCCTTCGAGAACAGCAGCCCGTTGGGGCGCGTGGTGTCGAATGTCACGCGAGCGATCGTCCACTTGCCCTCGGGTTTGGGATCGAGGCGAAACACCGAATCGTGCTCCAATTCTTTGTCGCGCCGGTCCGCGCTCCACTGGCCGGCCGCTCCTTCATAGAACGGATCGGTGAACCAGACGCGCCCCTCGAGGTCGAGCGCGAGGTCGTTTGGAATATTCAGCCGCTTGCCCTCGAAGCTATCGGCAAGGACCGTCGGCGGCCCCGACTCCTCGTAGCGAACGACACGGCGCGAATCCGCCTTTGCGCCGCCCTCGCATCCGTAAAGCCGGCCGTGCTTATCGAAATTCAGTCCATTCGCGCAGTTCGTGTTCTCGCGCCAGACGCTTACGGCCCCGCTCCGGGGATCGTATTTCATGATCCGGCTTTGGTGAATGCGGGTGAAGTACAAAACGGAACCGTCCCACGCGGGTCCCTCGCTTACGCCGCCGTATGCGTCATCGAGCAGTTCGAATTGCCAGGCCATGGCCGTCTCCTGTAAAATCAAGATTCAACCTCACCATTAGACTCCACAAATAAACCGTGATTTCAGTCAGCAATGTAAGCATGCGCTTCGGCGCCAAAATACTGTTCGAAGATGTCTCCACCACCTTTCTCTCCGGACGCCGGTACGGTCTGACCGGCCCCAACGGCTCCGGCAAATCCACTTTTATGAAGGTGCTCACGGGCGAGATCGAAGCGCAAAAAGGGAATGTGGTCCGCCCCAAGCGCCTGGGCGTCTTGAGCCAGGATCAGTTTGCGTTCGACGCTTTTCGCGTCATCGATACGGTTATCATGGGCAACCGCCCGCTCTGGAACGCGCTCGCGGAGCGCGATGAGATCTATTCCAAGTCCGATATGACCGATGAGGATGGAATGCGGCTCGGCGAGCTCGAAGGCATCGTTTCCGAGAACGACGGCTACACCGCCGAGAGCGATGGCGCCGTTCTTCTGGACGGTCTCGATATTCCCGAAGAATTGCACGACCGCAAGATGAGCGAACTGCAAGGCGGCCAGAAAGTACGCGTGCTGCTGGCGCAAGCTTTATTCGGCGGCCCGGAAGCGCTGCTGCTGGATGAGCCCACCAACTATCTCGATCTGGAATCCATTCACTGGCTGCAGGATTTCATGCTGCGCTACAAGGGCACGCTGATCGTGATCTCGCACGACCGGCATTTCCTGAATAGCGTGTGCACGCACATCGCGGATATCGATTACCAGACCATCATCACCTACACCGGCGGGTACGACGATATGGTGCTCGCGAAGACGCAGATCCGTTCGCGCATCGAATCGGAGAACGCGCAGCGCGAAAAGAAAATCGCGCAGTTGAATGAATTCATCGCGCGGTTTTCGGCGGGTACGCGTTCGAGCCAGGTGACTTCGCGCAAGAAAGAGGTCGAGCGGTTGCAGACGAGCGAGCTCGCGCGCTCGAATATCGCGCGTCCGTATATCCGCTTCGAGATGAAGCGGCCGTCCGGGCGCCATGCGCTGGAGATCAAGGGGCTCTCGAAATCCTATGGCGATCGCGACGTCATTCGAGACTTCACGGCGAGCATTGCGCGCGGCGAGAAGATCGGGATCATGGGCCGCAACGGCGTGGGCAAGACGACGCTAGTGCGATCGCTCGTATCGGTAGCCCCCGGAGTGGAGGAAGAGCCGTTGGCGATTGAGAACGGCAAAGTGGAATGGGGCCACGAGATCTCGGTGGGCTATTTCGCCCAGGATCATCGCGCATCCATTGCGCCGGGAACGACGGTGTTCGAATGGCTGCAACAGTTCGATCCGCAGGCGGGCAACGAAGAATTGCGGGGACTGCTCGGCCAGATGCTTTTCCGCGGCGAGGAAGGGATGAAGCCGACGGCGGCGCTCTCGGGCGGAGAGGCCGCGCGGCTGCTTTTCTGCAAACTGATGCTGCAGAAGCCGAACGTTCTGGTGTTCGACGAGCCGACGAACCACCTGGATCTCGAAGCTATCAACGCGCTAAACATCGCGCTGCAGAAATACGAAGGCACGGTATTTTTGGTATCGCACGATCACGATTTGGTCGAAGAGGTCGCGACCCGCATCTGGCATTTCGAGCACGGCAAGATCGAAGATTTCAAGGGCGCATACGAAGAGTATCTGGCGTACGCGTAAACCGCGGCCGCCTACAATAGTGGGAGCACCATGATCACGCGCGAGCAGGCTCTCGATCTCTTCGAATCCGACGATCTCATCGGCATCGGCATGGAGGCCGACGCGGTTCGCCGCCGCCATCATCCCGAAGGGATCGTCTCCTACATCATCGACCGCAACATCAATTACACGAACTTTTGCACGGAATACTGTAGTTTTTGCGCGTTCTACCGGCCATTGGGCCATCAGGAAGGCTACATACTTCCGAACGAAGTAATTTTCGACAAGATTCAAGAGACTATCGATCTGGGGGGCACCGGAATTCTGATGCAGGGCGGCCTGCATCCGGATTTGAAGATCGAGTGGTATGAAGACCTGCTGCGCGAGATCAAGAAGCGCTTCAAAATTCACACGCATTGTTTTTCCGCGCCGGAAATCGTGAACATCGCGGAAGTCAGCGGCATTTCGCTGCGCGATACCATTGCGCGGCTGCGCGATGCGGGACTCGATTCGATCCCCGGCGGCGGCGCCGAGATTTTAGACGACGCGGTGCGATACCGGATCAGCCGGCTGAAATGCGGCACTCAGGAGTGGATCGACGTTCACCGCACGGCGCATGCGCTCGGGATGCGCACGACGGCGACGATGATGTTCGGCTGCGGCGAGACCCTGGAGCAGCGCATGAACCACTTCGACATCGTGCGGCAAATCCAGGAAGACACCGGCGGATTCACGGCATTTATTCCGTGGAGCTTTCAGCGGGAGAACACGTCGCTCGGGCGTTTCATCAAAGAGGAGGCGACCGCCGTCGAGTTTCTCAAAACTCTGGCGATTTCGCGCATCTACCTCGACAACATCGTGAATATTCAATCCTCGTGGGTGACGCCGGGGTTGAAGACGTGCCAGATCGGGCTGCGATTCGGCGGGAACGACGTGGGCAGCATCATGATCGAAGAGAATGTCGTATCCTCGGCGGGGGCGCATAATCGCGCTTCGGAAGAGGAGCTGCGGTACATGATTCGGGATGCGGGCTTTATTCCGAAGCAGCGGGATACGTTGTACCGGACCTATTTTCTAAACTAGATTATTGGATCGATACTTAGTAATCATGCTCGGCGGGGCGGCTGGGGCGCTCAGCCGCTATCTCGCCGCGAGCGCCATCGTGAATCGCTTCGGAGGGCGCTTCCCGCTCGGCACCTTCCTCGTGAATGTCAGTGGATGTTTCGCCATCGGGGCGATCATGACGCTGCTCTCCGCGCGCTCGGATCTGCATCCGAACTGGCGCTTGCTCCTCGTGGTCGGCTTTCTGGGCGGCTACACAACTTTTTCGAGCTTCGCGTTCGAGACGTTCATGGCGGAGCGCGAAGGAATGCACTGGATCGGCCTGCTCAACGTGGTTGGTAGCGTTGTGGCGGGATACCTGGCGGTCTGGTTGGGAGCGTTTCTCGCCGCGACTGTGCTAAAACAAAACACGTGACCCACCGCGAATTTACCAACCGGTTGAAAGGCGTATTCGGCTTCCCCGTAACGCCTTTCCGCAAGGATTTATCGCTCGATCTCGACGCGCTTACGCGCAACGTCGCCGAGATGGCGAAATATCCATTTTGCGCGATGGTCGCGGCGGGCGGAACGGGAGAGTTGTACTCGCTTTCGATCGACGAGATCGAGCGCGTCGTCAAGACAACGGTGGAGGCGGTCGGCGGCCGCATGCCGGTGGTGGCCGGAACGGGATTTAACACGCCGATGGGCGTCGAGATTGCACGGCGCGTGGAGAAGGCCGGAGCCGATTGCATTCTGGTCTTGCCGCCCTACTATTCGCACGCTCCCGAGGACGGCTTGTTCGCCTACTACGAAGAAATTGGGAAGGCGACGAATCTGCCGATGATGGTCTACAGCCGCGATTGGGCGGTATTTACGCCGCGGATGGTGGAGCGCCTCGCGGATCGCGTGCCATCGCTCGCGGCGTGGAAAGACGGCCAGGGGAGCGCGCGCAAATATCAACGCATTATGCAGCATGTGGGAGATCGCCTGGCGTGGCTGGGCGGGTTGGGCGACGACTGCGTGCCCGAATATTTCGCGGTCGGCGTTCAGGCGTATACATCGAGCATCTCGAACATCGCGCCAAAGCTTTCGCTCGAACTTGCCGATGCGGCCATTGCGGGAGATCGTGCGCGGCTAACCCGCTTGATGAATCGCTATGTGCATCCTCTCTATGCGATTCGCGATCGCGTGAAAGGCTACGAAGTTTCGGTGATGAAGGAAGCCATGGAGATTTTGGGGATGCCGGCGGGTCCGGTGCGTCCGCCGCTCGTCGATTGCCGTCCCGAAGACGTGGCGGACATTCGCAAGCTGATGGAGGTGTATGCCGGGATGAGGGATCTGAAGGAGTCCGGCACGTTGGCGGAACGCTCCACTGTGGGAGCGGGAGGGGTTTCGCGGTAGGAAAAAGAGGTAAGAGCGAGGGACTGACAGCGAGGACCGAACTCCTTCTTTTCGGCTTCACCATAGCCCGCGAAACGGGCCGATGCGGACGGTCGCTTTTGCATCTATATGGAAACACGCGAAAGATAGTTGCCTTCAGGACGTGATCCCCGATGGCTAGACCTGAACAACTGATTGGGATCAGCCTTCGCGTTTTCGTGGAAGTGAAGGGAGAATGACTACTTCAAGAAGCCGCTCGCGCCCGACCCCGTCGCGCTGAGTTCGTCGTTTTCGGGATCGTCGAGCGCAAGCAGCCATCGTCCGCGGGCGCTAACGCGCTTTTGCACGTCATCGCTCAACAATCTCTTCTGGTATTGCTGCTGCGGCTTATCGCGCCGCGTATAGTAGACGTGCATGGCCCGGCGAGGCGCCGCGGTGCGGTTCGCCGTCCCGCCATGCCACATGTGCGCGTTCATCACGACCACCGTTCCAGCGGGACCCGTGACTAGCCGCTCATCCGCGTGCGTCTGGCCCGGGGCGGGCAGGCGTCCCCAGCGCTGCGATCCGGGCACCACGCGCAAGGCGCCGTTCTCCGCCGTGAAATCGTCCAGCATCCAGACGGAATTGCAGACCCAGTAACCGCGTTCATCGGCAATGGCGCCGCTATCGGCGTGCAGCGGCTGCCCGCAATCGGAAAAGGGATTCGCCGAGCGCACGTTCAGGCTACTCAGTTTGAACCGAGGCCCGAGGACGTGGCTCATGCATTCCAGAATTTCGGGCGTCTCGACGATTCGCTCGAAAATATGGCCTTTGTTCACTAAATTGGAGAGCCGACGCGCGCCTGGCTCGAGTTTGAATTCCGACCCCGCGAACGCGCCCTCTTCCGCGAACAATTGTTCCACCCGCTCGCGGAACTCTTCCAACAATTCGGGAGACAAAAGCCCGGGCAGCGCGAGAAATCCTGTCTCGTCAAGCTGTCGCTTCTGAAGCTCTTCGAGCACTCCCGGTCTCCAAATTCAGCAATCTTTTTTTCATCTCCATGCCGCCGCCGAAGCCGACGAGGCTTCCGTCGGATCCAATCACCCGGTGGCACGGCACGACGATCGGGATCGGATTTTTCCCGTTCGCGGCCCCAACGGCGCGCATGGCCTTTGGAGATTCGATGGCATTCGCGATATCGGCATAGCTACGCGTCTCACCGTATGGAATGCGTTGAAGTTCGCGCCAGACCCGCGTCTGAAACGGAGTCCCCCGCGCGTCGAGCGGCAAATCGAAGACTTGCAAATCGCCTTCGAAGTAGGATCGGAGTTGCCGCACGGCCGCGAGCAGCGCGGGATGCCCGTCATCGCGTATGCCGCCTTCGGGTGGAAGTCCGTCGAACCGGATTTGTTGGATGCCGTTATCGCCGGCGGCTATAGCCAGCCGGCGATCCTGGTCGATGGGGAAAAGAGTCCAAAAAAGCATGACTCAGTTTCGCATTTACATGCCCGAGTACGTAATCTTCAGCGTGACCGAGCTCGCCGTGCCGGCGCTGTCGATTACGGACAGCAGCACGGTGTAAAGGCCCGGGCCATTGAGGAACGTAATCGTCGGCGTCGGGCTGTTCGGGTCCGAAAATTTAACGTACGGGCCGCCCAGCGCGTTTTCCCAAATATATCGAAGCATTCCGCCGTCCGCCGCCACCGAAGCGGACGCATCGAGCGGGATGGTAGTAGTGCCGGTCGAGAACGTTCGCGGTGTCAGGTTGATGGTCGGCGCAATCGGCCCGGCGGCGTTGGGGTTGGTCAAGAACGGCGTAATTAGCGTCAAAACCTGCTGCATCGTAAGGGGCGTATCGTTGGCGGCCGGGAAGGGCGACTTGCCCGTGAGTTCATTGAGATAAGCCGCGTGGCGCGATTCGACCGTGGCGATGGTCGCGGCGGCTTGCCTCAAATCGGCGTTGCTCACAAACCGGATCGCGCCGTCGTAGGCCGAGGTTCCCGTGTTCTCGAGAGTGTCCGCAACCTGAATAAAGTTGTCGGCATTGGCAAAAGTAGTGGTGTCGATTCCATTCGGGCTAAACGTGTACGCGTCCTGAGGAGGCAGCGTTGCGCCCATCTGATTGAGCACTGCGGTGATCTGCATCACGTGCGACTGCGCGTGATCGCGAATGGCTTGAAAGTTCGCGTAGAGCGAGTTGCCCTGTGCGCTTGAAAGGCTGGCGGCGAACTGGGCTTTCCCGAAATCCGTTGCCGCGAGTTTCGCCAACCCTTGCGCATAAAACGCGGCTTCCAATCGTTCCAAGCGCAAGGCAAACATCAATACATCGAGATCGGTGGGCGTGGCCGTGCCGGTTCCCGTGCCACCGCCGCTCTGGGCCATCAGATTCACGGCGGCGATACCACCGAGCGCGCCGGCTGAGCCGGCAAGAAAACTTCTGCGGGAATTCAAGTTTAGTTTTTTTATCATCGTGCCATCCTTTTTTGTACCTATAGATCCAGTGGAGCATGTATTTTCCCAGCGGCGCCCGCTTGATGTGATTAATTCCACCGCTTGGCGGGAGATTGGGTGCTTTCACTCACGCATCGAAAGACCCCACGGGGATACGATGAGAGTGCAAGCTCAAGATGATGTTCGACCCTGTACGGGCAAATTCGCTTACACGCCGCGCCGCATTAGCTGTTTTCGCGTCCACGCTGGCTCGCGCCGCCAGCCGCCTTCCCGCTAACAAGAATGTTCGCTGGGCGCTCGGCTCCAACCTTTGGAATTATTTCCCCCGGGTCCCGTTCACGGACATTCTCGACGTTATGCGCGATACGGGATTCATCGGCGTGCGCGTAACTCAGTTTCCGCAAATCCTGACCACTTACAACATGACAGCCGCCGGCTTGCGAAAGGAAGTGGACAAACGCGGCCTCCACGTCATCACGATTTCGTTCAACGGTCCGGCGCAGGACCCGGCGCGGCGGGCCGAAGTCGTCGCGAATGCCAGGAAAGCTATGGGATTTCTGAAGACCTTCGATGCTGACCGGCTGGTTGTGTTCTCGCCGCGCCGCCCGGATCGGCCGGACGATGCGGCTTTCAAAACTATGTGCGAGTGCTTCAATGAAATCGGCGCGGCCGCGAACGAGATGGGCTTCCGGGCCGGCCTGCACAACCACATGGGACAGATGGTGCAGGATTCGGACGAACTGGACCGCTGCATGGCGATGACCGACCCCAAGCTGTTCTCCTTCTCGCCCGATACTGCGCATCTGCATCTGGCCGGCATGGACTCGGCGAAGACGATCGACAAGTACAAGGACCGGCTGATGCTTCTCGATTACAAGGACGCGCGGCGCGGGAACGGAACGGATTTCCGCCAGGAAATCTTCGACCTGGGCGATGGCGAGATCGATTTCCCCGCCTGCCACCGGGTGCTCAAATCCATTGCCTACAAAGGCTGGATCTGCGTGGATTTGGACATTGCCCGGCAAGGACCTCGCGCGGATTATGAGCGCTGCGGCGCGTACATCGTGAACAAGCTCGAACCGATTTACCTATAAATCGCCCGCCATTCCAGGCGCGCGTTATCTCGCGGTCACGCAACGCCGGCGCAGTGCGGCAACTTATGGGCGCGACCAGGTCTCGTTAATCAGGTCTCGTTAATCAAGAGGGCACGGGCGATGGCTTGTCGCGATTCGAGGGCGGCAAGGCAACCGGAGTCTGGAGGAACCCAAGGTGGGGCGAAACCCCGTGTGGTCGCCGGATGGATCGCTCATCGCCTATTCCGGCCCGAACGTCTTCACCTTGACGCCGCTTCTTGCGTGCGGCCCGATGGAAGCCCGGTCAAGATGCCACCGATCCGAACCGACCGCGATGGAGAGCGGCTGCGCTTTCTGCCGAATGGCCGGGCCTTGGGGTACATGCGGGGCGACGGCGCGCCGGATGGCAAGCAGATCGTATTCGACCGGCAGCGCGAGAACTCCGCCGTCGTTCTGATCGATTTACGGGAAAAGCTATGAATTGGGCGGCCCGGTATTCTCATCGCGCGGCAGGCCGCGCCTAAGGTTTCGCGCCTAAGGTTTCGCGCACGCAAAGCTTTCCGCTTCGTCGATACTGCCCCGCCCCTTGTATTTCGCGATCTCCGGATACGCGCATAGCGGCCTCGTCCGCACTGCCTTTCCACTCTCCAAGCGGCTTGCCAGTATACTGTCCGGCGCTTTGCCTTTTTCTTCCCAGGAGATCAGCGGCGTCACCGCATCGAACGCACTCGTACCAATTCCGCCGCCGCAGTGGAACATGCCCGGCACCATGAACAGGCGGAAGAAATCGGTTGTCGGCGGCCCCATCCGTTTCGAGACGCCTTCGTAGTATTCGATCCCCATCAGCGGATTCAGCGCGGGGTCGGCCCATCCGAAATACATCAGGATCTTGCCGCCGCGCCGTTGAAACGCGGAAAGATCGGTATCGGTCGCATCGAGCAGTTCATGAATCGATTCCAATCGCGGCTGATCGCGATCCGCATCGAAGCCGCCCACGGTAAACGACGGGTCCTTCTTCGGGAATGCCAGATAGCGGAAAAACGCTTCCGCGAAAATGGTCCCGGTGCTTGGGCCGTCGTCGCGCGCGATCCATCCGTCCCAACCGGCCTTCCCATTTGGACCGGCCACTTCCGCCCCCACGGTCCAACCTGGATAAATGCGTTTGCCGCCGGCGGTCAAGTCGCCGTAGATCGCGCGCAGCGCGGTAATCTGCCCGGTTGTAAAGCAGTCCGGCCGGTCGGCGGCCGCGTCGCACTTGGGAAGGTCGCGCGCCGGTTCGAACCGGCAGTTGCGCGGATCGTCGATCAAGCCGTCTTTCAACCCGTCCTTGGCATCGCATTGCGCGTAAATGGTATCCGCCAATAGCTTCAACTTGGAGGTGGGAAGCGGATTCGCCATCAGGGCCTGGGAAATGCGCGCGAAGAACTCTATGGTCGCGGTGAAGTTCAGGACTGGCGCGCCCGCCACGATGCCATCGAAATCGGACGGAAACCGCTGGGCCAGAATCAACCCCTGCCGGCCGCCGGTCGAACAACCGTCGAAATAGGATTTCGCCGGCCCCGCGCCATAGTAAGCAGCGCCCAGCAGCTTCGCGGTTTTCGCGGTGACATGCAGCGAGCGGAACGCGTAATCGAGCAGTTTCTGGCGATCCGCCGCGAACGCGCCGAGCGGTTCGTTCAACGCGGAGTGGCCGGTATTGGTTTGCGCGACGGCGAAACCGCGTTGCAGCGCGCGGGCACGCGAGTTCACTCGGCCAGGAGCGTCGAGCGCCTCGCCCGCGTATCCGCCATTCCCGAACATATAGAGGCGGCGGTTCCACGCGGCGGGCAGACTGACTTCGAATCTCACTTCGGGCAGGATTTGCCCTTCCACGCGGCAAAACTCGGGAGTCTCTCGGGTTGCGGGGACGACGGTCGCGGAAGCGATCGAGAGCTCGCCATCGGTGAGGGCGCGCAAATCGCCGCACGCGAGCTTGGGCTTGGTGACGCTATCCCCGTTGCCCGCTTTCCAATCTTTAAACCGCGACCCATTCTGCGCCCAAGTCGCGCCGGGCAAAAGGATTACGATAACCACGCTTCGAAGGCATCTCACAACGGCTATAATCTTACCGGATGAAGAAGCTGTTTGTAATCCTCTCGCTCGCGTTGCAAATTTCCGCGGCCGCGCAAAGTCAACGCTGGGCGGAAGACAAAGCCGATCACTGGTATCGCAAGGAGCCGTGGTTGGTCGGAAGCAACTACATCCCGGCGACCGCCATCAATGAACTGGAGATGTGGCAAGCCGATACTTTCGATCCCAAAGAAATCGACAAAGAGCTAGGCTGGGCGGAAGGCCTCGGCATGAACACGATGCGCGTCTTCTTGCAGGATCTGCTCTGGCAGCAAGACGCTGAGGGGTTCAAAAGCCGCATCGACCAGTTCTTGAAGATCGCTTCGAAGCACCATATCAAACCGATGTTCGTGCTCTTCGATTCCTGTTGGGACCCCTTTCCGAAACTCGGCAAACAGCGCGCCCCGACGCCTGGCGTGCACAATTCCGGCTGGGTTCAGAGTCCCGGCGCGGAGGCGCTGCGGGACCCTTCGCAGTATCCTCGCCTCGAAGCCTACGTCAAAGGCGTGACTGGGGCTTTTGGGAACGACAGCCGGATTTTGGCCTGGGATATCTGGAACGAACCGGATAACCCGAACACCAATAGCTACGGCTCGAAGGAATCGGCGAATAAAGTCGATCTGGTGCTGGGATTGCTGCCGAAAGCGTTCCAATGGGCGCGCGAGGGCGGCGCGAAGCAGCCGTTGACAAGCGGAGTCTGGAAAGGGGATTGGTCCGCCGATTCGAAACTCAGCCCCATGGAGAAGGTGCAACTCGAATCGTCGGACGTGCTGTCGTTCCATAACTACGATCAACCTTCCAAATTCGAGGAGCGGATCGAATGGTTGGAACGCTACCACCGGCCAATCTTGTGTACCGAGTACATGGCGCGCGGCAACAAGAGTTTCTTCCAGGGCACGCTGCCGATCGCCAGGAAATACAAGGTGGCGGCTTACAACTGGGGGTTCGTGGCGGGAAAAACGCAGACGAATCTGCCGTGGGATTCATGGCAGCATCCCTACACCGATCGCGAACCGGCCGTGTGGTTTCACGAGATTTTTTATCCCGATGGAAAGCCGTACCGGCCGGAAGAGGTTCAGTTTATCCGCGAGATGACGCACCGTAAGGAGCGCCGTAAAGCGGCTTAGTAACGATAGAACTCCGGTTTGTAAGGCCCTTCGACGGGCACCCCGATATAGTCCGCCTGCTTCGGCGTCAGCGTGGTCAGCTTCACGCCAATCTTCTCGAGGTGCAGCCGCGCGACCTCTTCGTCAAGCTTTTTCGAAAGCGTGTATACGCCAATCTCATAGCTATCCTTGTTTTTCCATAGATCCAGTTGCGCCAACGTCTGATTGGAAAAGCTGCTCGACATGACAAAACTCGGATGGCCCGTCGCGCAACCCAAATTCACCAAGCGGCCTTCCGCCAGAAGGAAGATGCAGTTGCCCGCCGGAAAAGCGTACTTGTCCACCTGCGGCTTGATGTTGGTGCGAACCACGCCTGGAGCCTGGTTCAGCCGGTCCACTTCGATTTCGTTATCGAAGTGGCCGATGTTGCAGACGATCGCCTGATCCTTCATGGTCCGCATATGGTCGAACGTCAAGATGTCCACGTTGCCGGTGCAAGTTACGTAGATATCGCCCAGTCCGAGCGTGTCCTCAACCGGCGCGACTTGATAGCCTTCCATGGCGGCCTGCAATGCGTTGATCGGATCGATCTCGGTCACGATCACGCGCGCGCCCATGCCGCGCAGCGATTGCGCCGAACCCTTGCCCACGTCGCCGTAGCCGCAAACCACCGCGACTTTCCCGGCCAGCATCACGTCCGTCGCGCGCTTGATTCCATCGGCCAGCGACTCGCGGCAACCGTACAAATTGTCGAACTTCGATTTCGTAACCGAATCGTTGACGTTGATCGCGGGCACCAGCAGCTTGCCTTCCTGATGCATTTTGTAGAGGCGGTGAACTCCGGTCGTGGTTTCTTCGGAAACGCCCTTCCAATCGGCAACCATTTTGTGCCAGCGGCGCGGATCTTCGGCATGGACTTTCTTGAGAAGATCCTTGATCACTTTCTCTTCGTGGCTATCCGATGGAGAGTTGACCCAGTCGCTGCCATTTTCCAGTTCGTAGCCTTTGTGCAGCAGCAGCGTCACGTCGCCGCCATCGTCCACAACCAGCTCGGGGCCTTTGCCATCCGCATGGCTGACCGCCAGATAGGTGCACTGCCAGTACTCTTCGAGCGACTCGCCCTTCCACGCAAAAACCGGCACGCCAGTCGCGGCTATCGCGGCCGCGGCGTGATCCTGCGTCGAGAAAATGTTACAGCTCGCCCATCGCACGCCGGCGCCCAGATCCGCCAACGTTTCGATCAGCACGGCCGTCTGAATGGTCATGTGCAGCGACCCGGTGATGCGCACGCCGGCGAGCGGCTTTTGTTTCGCGTACTTCCTTCGAATGGCCATCAAGCCGGGCATCTCGTGCTCGGCGTTGGAGATCTCCTTACGGCCGAATTCGGCCAGGGACATGTCGGCAACTTTGTACTCGGCCGCCGCGGCGGGCGTCATTACAGTGCTCATATGGAGATCAGAATAGCATAGTCCATCAAGAAATCATGATTGCTTGATACGATGTGTTTATGGCTGGATTCCTCAAGGCGTTGCGGCTGTTGGGCGATGAGGGCCGCGTGCGCATCCTGCGCCTGCTCGAAAAAGACGAACTCAGTGTGGCCGAGCTGCAGGAGATCCTGGGGATGGGGCAGAGCCGCATCTCCATGCAGCTTTCGCAACTGAAGCAGGCGGGCTTTGTCGAAGTGCGGCGGGCGGGGCAAAAGAGCCTGTACCGCCTGACCGCTCCTTCGGGATCGCAGGCGATTTTGAAGGAGATGCTCCGCCGGAGCTCGGAAGAAATCCCCGCCGCGGCGCATGACGACGAGGGTCTCCGCCTCGTCCTGCGGAAGCGCAAAGATAAATTACGCGGCTACTTCGACGAACTCGCGGGCCGCTTTGGACGCAACTACGTGCCGGGGCGAAGTTGGAAAGGGCTTGCCGAGATGTTGCTGCGCTTGCTGCCGCCCCTGGTGATCGCGGACTTGGGAGCCGGTGAAGGCACGCTTGCATTGATGCTGGCGCAGCGGGCCGAGCGGGTGATCGCCGTCGATAGCTCCAGCAAGATGGTCGCGTACGGGGTGGATGTCGCGCGCCGCAATGGCGTTAAGAATCTCGAGTACCGGCTGGGCGATTTGGAAGAGCTGCCGCTCGAATCGGGCGAAGCGGATTTGGCGCTGCTGCACCAGAGCCTGCACCACGCGCTGCATCCGCGCAAAGCGGTTGAGGAGGCGCGGCGCATTCTGAAACCCGGCGGCAGGATCGTAATTTTAGATTTGCTGAAGCACCGTTTCGATAATGCCCGCGAGCTGTATGCGGACGTCTGGCTGGGTTTCTCTCAAGTGGAGTTGATCGATCTGCTGCGCAAATCGCATTTCCGCGCGATCGACGTATCGATCGTGCACCGCGAGGAAGAAGCCCCGCATTTCGAGACGCTGATGGCGATCGGGGAAAAGCTGGGTTAAGCCCGGGGTAAGCCGCGCGCCGTGGCGAAGCCATACTTCCGATCACTGCTTCGTATCGACCGGGTGCCGCGATTTCTCGAAGAACTCGCGCTGAAGTTTCAGGCTGTTCCGGTCGGCCTTGATGGAGCGTAGGGCGTTCGCAATGCCCTCGGCCCAGGCGTTCATGTCGAATTCGCCCAGCGCCGCGTTTGCGCCGGATGCATCGCCGGCATAGTGATCGGGGAATTTGGCGTACCACCAAATGCCCGTGTAGACGCCGGTTGGAAGATCGAGACGGTTTTGGTCCGCTCCGGATTCCGAGGCGGCGCGATCCAGGTGGACCAAGTCCGGTCGCGACACCATCGTGTGCGACGTCTCCGATTCACCCGCATGCGAATCGACTTTCGATTTCAGCGGCGGCCTTCCGGGCGGAAACGAGCCGTGATTATAAACGTAGACCACATAATCGTGGGGCGAAGCGAGTTGCGATTGCGCGAAGAATGGAAGCAAGTGATTGTCTCCGCCATGCCCATTCACGATCAGAATCTTTTGGCAGCCGTTGCGCGCCATCTCGTCCGTAGTCTCTTGCAGCAGGTCCAATTGCAGCCGGGCGCTATACGCCACCGTTCCGGGCTCGTGCTTCGCTTCGAAAATCTGGCCAAAATAGTACGCCGGGAAAACGATCGCGTATTCCTGTTGCGCGCCGTGCTCCGCCGCGTGGCGGACATTGATCAAATCCGTGCCGAGAGGAAGGTGCGGGCCGTGCTTCTCAATGATGCCGAAGGGGAGCACGCACGCACCTTGCGCTTGGCGGATCGATTGTTCAAAATCGCCGGCGGTAAGTTCTTCCCACCTGACGGAAGGAGATTGGGCGAGAGCCGCAACCGGTAGCAGGGAGAGCAGTATTGAGATACGCGACATGCCGCTTATAAGGAGCTTCAAGGTTGGATCGTAGTTCGCATCACTTCCGGGCCGCCTGGCGCTTTCACATTTGCGTCGGCTTCGGCGGTTACGAAAATATCGAAACTCGTTCGCGGCGTCACGGTCTCGAACTTCGCTTGCAGTTTCTTGTTCACCTTCAGTTGTCCGCGATTTTCCGGATCGGAACCCTTCTCCTGTATCCACACGACATAAGTCTCCTTCGGAGGGGTAAGGTTGTCCGGAGGCGCCAGGTGCTCCGCGCTTAACTTCACTTCCGTGCTCTCGTTCCTGTCTTTCCCGACATCCACCTTGCCGCGCGCCGCCGGAACAATGGACGACGCAATGAGCGGGAAACTCTTCGCTTCGCAGACGGCCGCGCAGCAAATTGCCATTACAGGTACGAATAGATGAACGCCACGCATTCCCAAACTCCTTTTCGCTTCCCATCCATAATGCCACGTCAAGCCGTTCGAGTTGCTATTCTGTTGCGAATGGATAGGCCCCCCGCGAAGCGGAAGGCAAACGGTTCAGCCGGGCTGATTCTGATCCGGCTTTTCAAGCTTTTGAAAGGCCTTTTGCTGGTAGCCGTCGGAATCGGAGCCTTGCGGTTGCTCCATAAGGATGTCGCGAGTTCCGTGACGCATTGGGTCGAGATCCTGCGCGTGGACCCGGAAAACCGCTACATTCACCGCATTCTGGCGAAAGTATTCGCGGTAAATCCGAAGCAATTGAAGGAACTGAGCGCCGGAACTTTTTTCTACGCCACGCTGCTCCTCACCGAAGGCACGGGACTGCTCATGCGCCGGCACTGGGCCGAATATTTCACCGTGATCACGACCTCCGCATTGATTCCGCTCGAAATATATGAACTCGCCAAACGCTTCACGTCCGTCAAGGTTGGGGTGCTCGCGGTAAACGTCGCAATAGTTGTTTATCTGATCGCAAGGCTGCGGACCAGCACCCGATTCAGGATGGTCTTAACCTGTAGTTGAATAGCTGATCTCCTCGGCGGATGACTTTCTGTCGCTAAACCGAGATTAATCCAGCCCGCTGGAGATCAGCTGTTCTTCTATGTCCGGTGAACTCATGATGCCGGGCATCGGCAAGAATAAGATCGACGCGGTGCCCGACCCCAAGCTTGAACTAACGCCAGGATCGTCAGGCCCCGCCCGGCAGGAGATCCCGCCTGAAAACCGTACAATGGCCATGTCGGGTGAAACGGAAGCGGCTCTGCAGGGATGCAACCAAGCCGAGGGATAACCCGGTAGGCTCATCGGGATGATGCAGGTGAGCGCGGAATTCGCCTTTCGCGCTCTTTCCCCAAATCACATCGGATCGATAGACCCCAATGCCTCATAAAATCCCCGCCCGAAAGGCGGAATCTTCCCGTAACCTTAACCGGAAGCGCTTGACCCGAGGCCGGCACGCCCAGAATTTGGCTCTTCCTTTTCCAGAACAATCCTGCCCACAGATTCTGCTATAGAGCCATATTTATTGCACCGCCGCGTCTCAGCTCAGCGCCGGCGTTATGACCGGCACGAACCCGGGAACGCCCGCGGTAATCGCGCGCAACCGCTCCATCAGCGGCTGAAAGATTCCACTCTCTTCGTAGTGGTCGCTCTAGCTGATCCCCGTGCTGCCGGCATGACGCCATATCTTCGCGGCCACAAACAGAAACCGCAGCCGCGCCGTCCGCGGTGTCGTGTGCCGCATCTTCTCGATGCCGACGTCGGTCTCCCGGTTGAACAGCATCAGCCCAGATCGCCAGATCGATGGGATCTTGCAGGCTGGTGACGAAGACCCGATACGTGTAGCCGCCGCGCGCGCATAGATCTTCTCCACGCCCTCCGGCAGGGCCGCGAAAGCGCTGCGCAGGTGTCCTGCGATTTGTTGACCTGTCGGCCGGTCGCCGTTACGCAACTCGCCCGCCACATACTCCCGCGTCTCGGCCAGGAAAGTCAGGATCCTCTGGTAGCTTTTCTTG
>JBPCKZ010000009.1:0-3825 GCA_051003795.1 Bryobacteraceae bacterium
ATTACATGATCGACATCCACCCGTGCGGCGCCAACGAACGAGGGCGCATGACGATGCCGCGACCTTTCCAGATTCCGATCGGAACGTTGATTCCGCGGGGAGTCTCGAACTTTTTGGCGGCGGGGAAGAGCATCGGGGTCACGCACCTGACCAATGGCGCTTTTCGGCTGCATCCGGTTGAGTGGAACGTGGGGGAAGCGGCGGGGATGATCGCAAGTCTAGCGCTCGAAGGGAAGCCCGAATCGCAAATACAGGCCGAACTGGCGCGCGCGGGAGTGCCGCTCGCGTGGTTCGACGATCTGCCGGCGACCGATGCCGATTACGCCGCGATTCAACTCGCCGCGATGCGCGGGATTTACCCGTTGGGCAGCGATCTGCACGCGTCTCCCGACTCTCCGGTAACGCGCTCCGAGGCCGCGTGCAGTTTGGCGGCGTGGTTAGGACGCAAGATGAAGCCGGACGAGGCGGTTCGTACGGCGCTCGCGGAAGGGTGGATGGCGGCGGATCACCGGAACTGGTTTCATCCCGACTTACCGTTCTACTGGACGGACTGGCGGGAGACGAACTTCCATTTGCCGGCATTTGCGATGATACATACCGGGCCGGTGAGGCGGCGGGAACTCGCTCGACGGCTCACCGGCCAGATTGACAGGTAGTAACTACTTGGCGGGAGTCGCGACCGGTGCGTTGGTGCTGTTTGCCGCCGCGTGCTTTTTGTTCTTGTGATGATGCTTCTTGACCTTCGGGGTCATTGTGTCCGAGGTGCTCGCGCTGGTTGCGGTCTTATCGGTCGTCTGTTGAGCGGCCGCGAGAGACAACGCGGCGGATCCGATCATGAGCGAGAGGCCGAGAGCGGCTGAAGTAATGGTTTTCATGGCTTTGGTTTCCTTTTGGGAGGCGTTTTCTTTTGCCTTCACCAATAGAGACGGCTCGGTTTATTAACCGCTTGTGAACGGGCCGTTAAATTGACTTCACGCCAAATTTGTTTCACGTGAAACGCCGAGCGCGCATCCGCTTAGGCCCGCTGCTTCGCCGATTACAAATAGCAGCCAGTTGAATGGATTCGGTGACCCTCCCGCCGCGGTATTCCGGAAATCCCATGCGAACGCCAGGAAAACGATGAACCCGCCGAGATATATAAGCGCCCAATGGAACCAGCGAAACGGGTTGAGCTTGCCGCTGAGATCTTGATGCAAGACCATCAAGCCCGCCCCGATCATCGAGATGGAAACCAGGACCGGCGAGAGCACCGGGCCGACCCACGGGACGGGAAGTAGAAACAGGATATCCCAGGTGAAGAGCGAAGCGGGCCAGTCGATCAGGATTTTCAGGCCCACGTAGAAAGAGGTGTCCCAAATACCGAAAGCGATGAGAAACGCCGCCAGCCACTGGCGTGGGTTCCGGGAGCAAGCAAGCGCGATTGCCGCCAGCATCAGGAGCGTCGCCACCTCGCGGAAGATCTCGGTCCGAAGGCGCTGGAGATGGCCGGGGCCGGCGGCCTGGAGTTCGGAGATCGGGATGAGAGGGAAGAGTTCGCCGGGCGGGCGCTCGGGATGGAGTTGTTGCCGGATTGGGTCGTAGATGGCGCGGAGGTAAACCACGACCGCGGCTTCGACGTAGCCGAACGAGATTCCGAATAGGACGAGCGCCGAAAGAATCCGGCGGAAGGATTGAGGTTGGCTGCCCACCACCGGATTTTCCCATTTGCGAATCGGCCCGCTATTCAGGCGCGTTCGGCCCCCTTCACGCCCCGCAGGGCGCGGTCACCCGGTCTGGCGCGCCTCGACGGCACGCGCGGGATTGCGCCGGGAGGCAGCACAATGGTCAGGCAATCCGAAAAAAGGGCCGTGACATACTGGCCCGCGCCGATCCTGAACGCTGGCGCCGAGAGCAATCCAGGCTCCACGGAATTCTCCGTAAACAGTGGCGCGGATGCTGACCCATAAGCGCTAACTTAAGACAAGATTGTTTCCGAGTTGAGACGCCGACCGCGCCTACCCAACCGCGGTCAGTTCCATCTGATCGTCATGGCTGGCTTCATCGGCTGTTGGAGAAGGCGGCGCAAGATCGCGGCCACGCCTGTATTGCCTTGGGGAACAGCCATGACGCGTTTGAAGGCAGTGCTTGCGCTCTCGGACTCATAACCGAGCGACGGAGCAATGACCGAAATCCCGTCGCCTGAATTGGCCAACCTGTCTCCGGCCAGCAGCATTCGCCAGTGTGTCAGGTAATCCAGGGGGGATTTCCCGACCGTTTCCTTGAACTTGACTGCGAAGGCAGTTCGCGACATGCCGACGCGGGTCGCCAAGGACTCTAAGGTCCATCGACGCGCGGGGTCTTTGTGCATGGCGTTGATCGCCGCGCCCATCCGTTTATCAGCCAGCGCGAAGAGCCAACCTACGCCGCCGTTTGCGATGTCCGCCAGATACAGCCGCAGCGCTTGGACCAGTACCATGGTGGCGAGCTGTTGCCCGACGAGAAAACTACCCGGCTGCGGATCGAACATTTCCTGCCGCATCCGTTCCAGCGTCCCACGCAGCACTGCCTTGTCCGATTCCTCCCGGATATGGAAGAGCGGCGGCAGCAGACTGAGCAGGATGTCGGCATGGTTGCCGTCCATGGTGAAATGACCGCAGATGGCGATAAAATCTCCACCGCCGTTGTAGGTGGTGATTTCTCCATCGCTCACTTCGGGAACTCCCTCCACGGAGAGCCAGCACTCGCCGGAGACCACCGCGTAGAATCTGACGCTCTCGTATCGGCCGAACTCGATACGCCAATCCCCACCGGTCTCAAGGCCACCGGAACTGTAATGGCGGATCTTTACCAACGACAGCACATCCGAGAGCGGATCCATAAGGTCCTCCTGAACGGTCACGAAGATAATGCGCAGTATACAGCATTGATCCTTCTTCTCAATGTGTTGACTTGGTACTGCTAATGGATGAGCGATGGAACGCTGGGCTAATGCCAACACATGGCGGAGGAACGCAGGGCAAAGGAATAAGGCGAAGCTATTTGCCTGCCGTGCGAATTGGGCCGCCTCTCGTTAGTCGAGGAGCCCGATAACTCAATGTGGCGTGTTGAGGACTTGGTTTTCGGACTTTGGAGGCACGTCCCTCCGCACGCATTCGTCGATCGGCTTCCGTCCAGGACGGCAGAACAGCTTGACGCTGTTCCCAATGCACCACCGAGGCCTCATCACACCAATCCATCAGCTTCGGCATGGCCTTCTTGTGAGAGCCTGCGGTCATGTAGCGTCGCATGCTTTCCTCGCTATTCCAAGCGGTCATGGTCCAGAAGGTCAAGCTCCGATCCGCAAGAAGAGCTCCATCTTGAAATCCGCCGGCACTTCTGACCTGGCGTAGAGATTCCAAGGTATGCAGGGCGAATCCTGGTATGAATCGGATGGATCGAACTCTCAAGCGCGTGATGCTGATGAACGGCATGTACTCACCTCCAGGGAAACTCGACATATCGGTTGACGATCACGTCCGTTGACGCCTTGACAGGGGTTACCTAGTCTCGCCAGCCATCGGTTTGGAGACAGGTCTCCTGAGCGATCGCGAAGATAATGCGTACTATACAGCATTGATCATTCTTTCTCAACGACCTAATACTACTGGGTCATAAAAGTGGGGATCCTGATCGGCGGGTATTCTGAACGTGTTCTGTGCTATCAGTACGGCGGAGAGAGCGAGAGTGGCCTGCAACCGGTCGGTTCGCTGGCGAACTGGCGCTGCATTGCAGTTGAGAAACTCGGCGCAGTGGAACTTCTGGAAGGCTCATGGCGCACCGCACCGAATCATTCCCGCCCCGCCTCGT
>JBPCKZ010000010.1:0-3182 GCA_051003795.1 Bryobacteraceae bacterium
GCCGGGAGATACTCCGCGCCAAGCCGCAATCCGCCGATGGATCAGCCCGATAGAAGGCAAGATCTCAATCGAGGGCACGCTTCGACACGATCAGAACAGCCTGGGTTCGGCGGGGGATGGCGTTCGCGCACGCATCGTTTCGAGCCGCGACGGCGAACTGGCTTCCTGGAACGCGAATGGCTCGAGCGCCGAAACCAAGCTGAACGGGATCAAGGTGGAAAAAGGCGACACGCTGGATTTTGTCGTGGATGGCCGGGCCGACACCGAGAACGACGGCTTCCGGTGGGCGCCGACCGTGAAGACGACCGGAGAAAAAGAGATCGCCTGGAGCGCGAGCGCCGATTTTCGGGGGCCGACGCCCGCGCCGATGACGGTTTGGCAGCGTTATGCGCACGTGCTTCTGCAGACCAACGAATTCGCTTTTGTGGACTAGAGGACAGCAATCATGAACTTTCAAAACAGATTCTTCACCCGCCGCGAGTTGCTGCAACGCTCGGGAATGGGAATGGGCGCCGTCGCTCTCGCGGGCATGCTCGGCGGCACGGGGTCCTTACAGGCAAGCGTGGACGCCGCATCCGTGAATCCGCTCGCTCCGAAAGCGCCGCCCTTCCCAGCCAAAGCCAAGCGCGTGCTGCACCTATTTATGAACGGAGGCCCGTCGCACGTCGATACGTTCGATCCGAAGCCTTCGCTGACGAAATTTTCCGGTAAGCCGATTCCGATTACCTTGAAGACGGAGCGCCGCACCGGCTCCGCGTTTGGGTCGCCTTTCACGTTCCAGAAATACGGGCAGTGCGGGACGGAGGTCAGCGAAATCTTCGCGAAAACCGCGGAACACGCCGACGATCTGTGCGTGATTCGCTCGATGTGCAGCGACATTCCCAATCACGAACCCTCGCTGATGATGATGAATTGCGGCGAAGTGCGTCAGGTGCGCCCGAGCTTTGGTTCGTGGATCACGTACGGACTCGGCTCGGAGAATCAAAACCTTCCCGGGTTCATCATTCTTTGTCCGGACGGGCTACCGACCCAAGGCACGCAGAACTGGCGCTCGGCATTTCTGCCGGGTTCGTATCAGGGAACGCAGATCGATACTCGCCAGACCCAGATCGATAAATTGATCGAAAACATTAAGAACAACTATTCGACCAAACAGGCGCAGCGGCGCGATCTCGATTTGTTATCGGAAATGAACCGAGATTATCAGCAGCGGCGGCAGGAAGACGCGCTGCTCGAAGCGCGCGTGCAATCGTTCGAGCTGGCGTTTCGCATGCAGATGGAAGCCGACGAGGCGTTCGATATTTCGAAAGAGCCCGAGCACATCCACAAAATGTACGGCGAGGGTTTGCAGGCGCGGCAGATGATGATCGCGCGGCGGCTGCTCGAGCGCGGCGTGCGTTTCGTGCAGGTGTGGCACGGCGCCGGGCAGCCTTGGGATAGCCACGACGACATTAAGACCAATCACGGACGGTTGGCGCGCGAGTGCGATCAGCCGATCGCCGCGCTGTTGCAGGACTTGAAGCAGCGCGGTTTGCTCGAAGACACCTTGGTGATCTGGGGCGGCGAATTCGGGCGGACGCCGACGGTGGAATTGCCCGACGTTGGCGCGAACGGCGGGATGTCGAACGGGCGCGATCATAATCCGTACGGATTCTCCATGTGGGTCGCCGGTGGCGGCTTCAAAAAGGGCGCGGTTTATGGGGCAACGGACGAGTTCGGCTTCGCCGCCGCCGAAAACAAAGTTCACGTGCACGATCTGCACGCGACGCTGCTGCACCAGCTTGGCTTCGATCACGAAAAGTTTACTTATCGATACGCCGGCCGCGATTTCCGGTTGACCGATGTGGCCGGGCGGGTCGTGAAAGATCTGCTGGCGTAACGGGTTTCTCGTCAGTTCGGCGCGTCCGCATCGGGCCGTTCCGGCTTCGAGGGTTGCAGACGCATCTCGCGATAAACATTTTCAAGTTTCGCCTTCATCTGTTTCAATCTTTGATATTCGGCTAATTCGCGGCGCGCTTCGGCGGGGCGCCCCAGATCGCGGTAGACGATCGAAAGCCGGTAATGCGTGATGGCGTTGAACGGCTCCAGTTGCGCGGCATGCTCCAGCGGCGCTCGGGCTTGTTGCGGTTGATTCATCGATAACAGCGTTTTGGCGATGCCGAGATTCGCGTCGGCATCGTTCGGCTGCAATTCCAAGGCCCGCGAATAATGCGCGAGGGCGTTTTTCAGATCGGACCGGCCGAACGCAATTTCACCCAGCCGGCACTCCGATTTTTCATCGAAAGGATCGTCGGCTAAAGCTGCCTTGTATTCCTTCTCGGCCTCGTCGCGGCTAGCCGTTCCCGAAGGTGCGTTCAGCATTTCGGCAAGACGGAAATGCAGGCCGGCAATCCGGGGATCGATCTTGAGCGCTTGGCGGTAATGCGCGATTGCCGCTTCCGCGTTGCCCTGCCGCGCCATTTCGTCGCCCGCCAACTGGTGCATTCTCGCCGATTCGGGAGCGGCCATCGCCACGCTCAACATGCACTCGTCCGCGAGTTCCGAGTAGATTCGATGGGCCGTGTAGAGGATATCGGGATCCGCCGGCTTAAGCTGCCGAAGCGCGCTCGCGATTCCCGCGGCCTTGTCCAGGTCGCCCGCTCCGTAATAAATCTCGATCAATTCGAGTCCGGCCTCAATGCGAAGTTTTTCCTCTTGCAATTGCGGGAATGCCTTTTCGAGATCGGCTTGCGCGCTCGCGGATTGGCCAATGCGTTTTTCGGACATGCCGAGCAGCGCCTGAATCTTGGGAAGCCCCGGGTGCAGCTTAAGCGCTTCGCGGAGTTGCGGGACGGCTTTCGTGAAGCCGCCCTGGAAGAATAAGAGCACGCCGAGATTGCCGCGCGCGTCGGCATTATTGGGATCGATCTCGAGAATCGCGCTAAATTCGCGCGCGGCAAGATCCGGCCGGTTTGCCTTTAGGTACTCCTGCGCTTGCCGGGAATGGCTTGCGATCCGCTGTTGCGGCGACTGCGCGAAAGCGCCGAAGGCGAGAACCACGGCGGCGTAGGAGCACACCTTGTAATCCATGCCTCTAGATTAATCGGGAACCGCCTTTGTGGGGCGGGAGCCCCCCTCCCCGCCACCAAAAAAAAAACAAAAAAAAAAAAAAGACCCCAAGTGTAGGGGTTTCTCCCCCACCA
>JBPCKZ010000011.1:0-5827 GCA_051003795.1 Bryobacteraceae bacterium
GCAAAGCCATCGAGATAATGCTCGCGAAAGCGGCCAGCTCGAGCGAGATCCGCTTTACCACGCAGGTCGACGATCCGGATGGCATCCTGTCGCCGGAGATGCGGATTCATGTGTACCGGATCGTGCAAGAGGCGGTTAACAATGTGCTCAAGCATTCGTCCGCGACGGAAGCCAAAATTAGCATAATGCGCGTCTATCCCGGAATGAAAATTCAGATTACCGATAACGGCAGGGGCTTTGCCACTGGGATCGATGGCCACCCTCGCGGCTTCGGCCTGGATGGGATGGCCGAGCGGACACGCATGCTGGGCGGGCGCTTGAGCGTCGAGTCCGAGCCGGGCCGCGGCACGCTGATCCATGTCTCGCTTCCGCGTCCGCCAATGTCCGCCGGCCGCCCGGGCCGATCAATTACAATCTAACAACATGAACGCACCCAGGCTACTCATCTTGTCGCTAATTTCAGCCACGGCCTGCATGGCGCAGGTTCAGGCCGGCCGAATCGTCGGGACAATTACCGATCCCAACAAGGCCGTTGTTCCGAACGCGAAGGTGGTCATCACGAACACGGCCACTAACCAGGTTCAGACGGTGACCTCGAACAGCTCCGGCGACTATGCTCTTACGCCCGTCAACCCCGGCATTTACCGCGTCGAAGTAACCGCCGCCGGTTTCGGAGCCGCCGAGGTCAACAACGTCGAGGTGACCGTAGGGCAGTCCGCGCGCGCGGATGTGGCGCTGCGAATTGGCGAGACATCGACCAAGATCGAAGTGACGGGGACCACGCCGTTGATCAATACCGAATCCGGTACGCTCGGCCAGGAGATCACCAACAAGCAGATCGTCGATTTGCCGCTGAATGGCCGAAGCTTCTACGAGTTGGCGAGGCTTACGCCCGGCGCCAACCTGCTGCCCGGCACGGGAAATTTGCTGCGCATTCGCGCGAACTATGAATCCGGCACCTCGATCAGCGGCGTTCGCGGGAATCAGACCTCCTTTTTTCTCGATGGCGTCGATACGACGGATCACCACCAGGGCGGCACGCTGATTCAGACTTCGATCGACGCGCTCCAGGAATTTCAGGTGCAGCAGAGCGAATACAGCGCCGAATATCGCAACGCGGGCGGCGTGTTGAACGCCACGACTAAGTCGGGCACCAACGAATTCCACGGCGTTCTGTTCGAATTTCTGCGCAACGACAAGCTCGATGCCCGCAATTTCTTCGCCCTTACGCGCGACGTGCTCAAACGCAATCAGTTCGGCGGCGGCGTGGGCGGGCCGCTTTCGATCCCCAAATTCTATAACGGCAAAGACCGCACATTCTTCTTCGTGAATTACGAAGGCATGCGCCAGCGCGCGGGATCGGTTTTCAATAATCTGGTGCCGTCGCCCGCGCCGAAGGCCGGCGATTTCAGCGCTCCGGGGCTGAATATAGTTTATGACCCGACGGCCGGCGCGCCATTTCCCGGCAACCGGATTCCGGCCAACCGGATCTCGCCGCAAGCCCAATTTTTCGCGAAGTACATCCCGGATCCGAACTCCGGAAACCGCGCGATCTTCGCGCCATCCGCCAAGCTCGATCAGGACCAGTTCACGGTCCGCGTGGACCAGACGATCAGCGCAAATCACCACGCCTTCGTGCGGTGGAGTTTCATCAATTATCAGGAGAACGATCCCAACGCCTTTCCGGCTCTCGGCTACGCATCTCTAAACACGCGCGGGCAGAACATTGTGGCGGCGTTGATCAGCAATCTTACGCCGTCGCTCATCAATGAGGCGCGGTTCAGCTACCTGCCGAACTCCGTCGACCTTCAAGCGTTCTTTCAGGGAACGAATTTTTATTCGCAGGCGGGCGTTCCGGGTTTTGAAGACACCGGCCATCGCCCGGGCGTGGCCGGATCGTTCCCCGATTTCTCCTGGAGCGGCTACTCTTCGTTGAGCGGATCGACGTTCGATCAGCGTCCCAAGACGCAAGACCTCAAGGTTACGGAGTTCAACGACAGCCTGACATGGGTTAAGGGGCGCCACATTGCGAAGTTCGGCATGCAATTCCGGCACTGGGTCCCGCTGTTCACCGACAGCGGAGCCTATGAAGGCAATTGGGCGTTCAACGGCAGCATCACGCAAAATAAGGCCAAGCCCGCCGGAACGGGCGATGCGTTCGCCGATTTCATCCTCGGCGTGCCATTCTCCGTGGCGCGCAACTTTCCGGCGGATACATTCGGCGGGTATGCCAACTACTGGCATTTCTACGCGCAGGACGATTATAAGGTCAACAGCAGGTTGACCCTGAACCTTGGCCTGCGCTACGAATATTCGCCGTGGCTCAGCGGCTACAAGGGGCAGGTCGGAACATTCCTGCTGAATTCCGCGAAGCCGATCGCGGTGCAGGCGATCAATCTCAATGCGCAGTTCGCCGCCCCGACCGCGAACGCCCTTTTCGGCAATCTGATTCAGACTTGCAGCCAGGCGGGGATCGCCTCCAACTGCACCGCTACGGATAAGACGCAGTTGGCGCCGCGCTTCGGGTTCGCCTGGCGTCCCGTTGGCGACAAGACCGTAATCCGCGGAGGCTACGGCATATTCTACGAAGTCGAAAGCAGCGGGAACAGGGTCAACCACAATATGGTTCCCTACAACCTGGGCGAGACGGTATTCAACGACGGTCTGCGCACCATGGCGAACTTTTTCACGGGCCGTCCGATCGGCGGCGCGACCACGGCTCCCAGCCTCGCGGGCGGCTACTCAAAAATGCCGATGGGGTACGACCAGCATTGGAGCTTTGGCGTGCAGCGGGAATTGCCGTTCAACTCAGTGATCGAGGTGAACTACGTGGGAAATCGCGGCGTGAACCTCTATGACAGCAACCCGATTAACGATGCGCCCGCGGGTCCCGGTGCTATTCAGGCCAGGAGACCTTATCCGATTTTCGGCGGCATCACTTACAACGGGCAGGATAACTCGACCATCTATAATGCGCTTCAGGCGAAGTTTGAAAAACGCACGTCGGCGGGACTGTGGTATCTGATTTCCTACACCTGGTCGAAGAGCTTCTCGGTTGGCGATACTCCCGCGGTTGGCGGCGATTACGCTTACGAGCGCGCTCTCTCCTCCTTCGATATCCCGCAGAATTTGACGGCGAGCGTGGGCTATGAACTGCCGTTCGGCAAAGGCAAGAGATTCCTTTCGGACGCGAACCGGTTAACCGGCGCCCTTCTGGGCGGCTGGCAGGCTCAGGGCATCATGGTCTTGCGAAGCGGGCGGCCCTTTACGCCGACCATTTCCCGCGATGTCTCGAACACCGGCATCGGAGGCCAGCGGCCCAACCGCATCGCGTCGGGCAACCTAAAGAATCCGACGATCAACAACTGGTTCGATAAAACGGCCTTCACGGTTCCGGCAAACTTCACTTACGGGAATTCCGGCGCGGACATCCTCCGGGAGGACCGGTTCAAGAACCTCGACCTTTCGCTGTTCAAACAATTCCAGATCAACGAACGCATGAGGCTGCAGTTCCGGGCCGAGGCGTTCAACCTGACCAATACCGCAAGCTTTGGGACTCCGGGCACGAATATCGATACGGCCTCGGGCGGCATCGTGACGTCAACGGTCAGCACGCCGCGAAACATACAATTCGGGTTGAAACTGAACTTTTGATATGCGACTCACGACGCTTCTCTTATTGGCCGCCGTTTGCGGCCTTGCTCAGAACACTCTGGATCAGAACACGGTTACGATTCGCGTGAACGCCGCGGAAACAATTGGCCCCTTCAAGCCGATCTACGGATATTTCGGCTACGACGAGCCGAACTACACCTACACCAAGAACGGCCGCAAACTCATTGGTGAACTCGCGTCATTGAGCGGAGTTCCGGTTTATATCCGCACCCACTTTATGCTGGCAACCGGAGACGGCACGCCCGGGCTGAAGTTCGGATCGACCAACGCCTACACCGAGGACGCATCGGGCAAGGCGATTTACGACTGGACCATTACCGACCGCATCTTCGACACCTATCTGCAGGCCGGGGCGAAGCCGTTCGTCGAAATCGGTTTCATGCCTCAAGCCCTATCGACGAAGCCGGACCCGTATCATCCGACCTGGATACCGGGCGCGAAGAACGATCAGTACAGTATCGGGTGGTCCTATCCGCCCAAGGATTACGCCAAGTGGGGCGAACTGGTGAATCAGTGGGTTCGCCATGCCGTTCAGAAGTATGGAAGGACCGAAGTCGCGACGTGGTATTGGGAAGTTTGGAATGAGCCGGACATCAGCTACTGGCACGGCACTCCCGAGGAATACGACAAGCTATACGACTACGCGGCCGATGGCGTGAAGCGCGCCTTTCCGGAAGCGAAGGTTGGCGGACCGGCCACAACCGGCCCCGCCAATACGCGCGCGGCAAATTTTTTGCGCCAGTTTTTGGAGCATTGCTCCTCGGGCAGGAATGCCGCGACAGGCGCAACCGGCGCGCCGCTCGATTTTATTACGTATCACGCGAAAGGAAGGCCCGCGGTGGCCGACGGCCACGTTCGCATGGGCATTGCGAAGAACGCGTCCGACGTGGATGACGGATTTAAGATCGTGCATTCGTTCGCGAAGTTCCAAAATCTGCCCATCGTGTTAAGCGAGTCCGATCCGGAAGGTTGCGCGGCGTGCTCGGCTCGCGTGTATCCGCCGAACGCATATCGCAACGGGACGCTCTATCCGGCGTACACGGCGGTAATGATGAAGAATATTTTCGAACTGGCGGACCGGGAAAAGACCAACATCGCCGGCATGCTGACCTGGGCTTTCGAATTCGAGGATCAGCCTTACTTCGATGGGTTCCGCACGCTCGCGACCAACGGCATCGATAAACCGGTGTTGAACATTTTCCGCATGGCTGGACTCATGCGGGGGGAGCGCGTCAAGACCGAAAGCAGCGGCGTCGTTCCGCTCGACGCGATGATGAAGGACGGGGTGCGCGGGAACCCCGACGTGGATGCACTTGCCGTACGTTCGGAGCGCGAAATTTCGGTGGTCGCCTGGAATTATCACGATGACGACCTGCCCGCGCCCGGCGCGAAAGTGCAACTCGAGATCCGCGGCCTATCGAATGGAGCCACGCGAGTGTTGCTGCGCCATTACCGCATCGACGATGCGCACGGCAATTCCTGGACGGCCTGGAAGAAGATGGGTTCCCCACAACAGCCATCGCCCGAACAATACGCCGCGCTGGAAGCAGCGGGGCAGTTGCAGGAGTTGGAATCGCCGCGCTGGATTGAGGCGCGCGGCGGAAGCGCGAAGCTCGATTTTACGCTGCCGCGCCAGGGAGTATCGCTGCTTCAACTGAGCTGGTGACGGGCCTGCGTATACCGTAAAACGCGAAAAAGCCCGACCTTTCGGTCGGGCTTTTTATTTGAATTAACCGGGCGACTTCCTAGTCTCCCACACACTCGCGCGTGCAGTACAATCGGGGCTGAAGGGCTTAACTTCCGTGTTCGGGATGGGAACGGGTGGGACCCCCGCGCTAAGGTCACCCAGAATCTGGACATGGACGGGTTCGTTCCGCCTTTACAGAGCCGCAACATATGCACGGTGCGCGAGGCGAATCGAATCCGGAGCCACGAGAATCCGGACTGAATATTCGACGGGCCACTATAAGTTCGGAATCACAGTTGTATTGAAAGTAAATTTTATGGTCAAGCCGAACGAGCAATTAGTAACGGTCAGCTCAACACATTGCTGTGCTTACACATCCGTCCTATCAACGTGGTAGTCTTCCACGGCCCTACAAAGCTTTCGCTTGGGAAATCTCATCTTGAGGAAGGTTTCGCGCTTATATGC
>JBPCKZ010000012.1:0-21484 GCA_051003795.1 Bryobacteraceae bacterium
AGATAAACGAACTCCCTCTCCAACCGGATATACGTGATATCCGCGATCCAAAGCTGATCGATGCCGGTCAGTTCCATGCTCCCCGCCAGATTGGGATAAACCGGGAAACCATGCTGGGAGTCGGTCGTCATCACGAACTTTCTCCGGCGAAGGCAGAGCAAGTTGTCCTCCGCATCCTGCGGGCTACCCGCTTATGGTTCACTTTCCAACCCCGCCGCCGTAACTCGGCGGTGATCCGCGGCCGACCGTAGCAGGCGAACTCCAGGGCGATGCGCTGGAGTTCGTGGCGTAGGTCCAGATCGTCGTCCAGCCTCTCGGTTCCCGGGTCGAACCGGTATAACCCAGCCCGGCTGACCTGTCCCACTTCGCACATTCGCAAAATGCTCATCGGAAGCCTTTTTGGATTTCAGTTTGGATGTGACGGTAGGTCGAGGCCTTCCCGTCAACGCCTGCAGCATCCGCGTTTCCTCGATTCGCTGCAAGCACCCCTTCAAAAAATCGATCTCCACCGCTTGTTGCCCGACCTTGCGCTGCAGCTGGGCGACCTTGGTTTCCTCCCAGCGCCGCTTTCCCGGCGGAAAATGCGTTGGCCGGGCCATGGCGGAACTCTCAGCTCAGGGGGCAACCCCAGATCGTTGCCGTTCAAGGACAGTTATGGAGTCAGGCAAGGGTGCACCTCCTTTCCTACGGTATCGATACGTAAGGACCAGTGCCACAAAAAAAGGTTCTCAGAAAAAATCGTGGGAGGATTCGGGTTCTGGCAACGCCGCTAGAGAGCAGCTTCTGAGCCCGCGCGGACGGTCTTCAGGGTAGCGGAGCAGATCGCGCAGGCGGAAGCGCTGTTCGGTCTTCAGATTCTCGTCACGCTTCAGCAGCAGCCAGCGCGACTTCTTCAGCACCGGAGCGAGACCTTCGAGGGCCATGCGCCGCGATTCGCCGGCACGGACCGTGACCGCATCGAAGAGTTTGCGCGCCCAGCGGGCCGGAAATAGCATATATGCTTTGATCAGGCTGCGTTTGCCGTCACCCCACGGAACCTCTTCGACGGCGGCCGCCTCGCAGCGGGGGCAATCGACGCGCCGCATGGCATACCGCAGAAAAACCAGAAATCCCCAGAAGGGAATGAACTCGAAACGCCGCTCGGCAAGTTGATCGTATCCGGGGGCAGGCTGATGACAGCGCGAACAAATCGACCCTGCGCGGACTCACGGCGATTTCAATGCTCCTGTGATCGGAACTGAAGCGGGCCTGCTGGTAGACGAATCCCGGAAAACGGTGACACCGATTTAGAATCGTGATGAGCTGCAGCATGAGGTGGAAGAGGGCGAGGACAAGAACTACCTGCCGGGATCTGAACGGCTGGCTACGCTCGTGGATGGGCTTGGAAAAAGATCTGCCGCCCGACGAGCAGTTGGTGGTGTTGTTCCGTCCGTTCCTGGAACACTTTGGCAGCGTCGAATCCGTCGCCGAAGACGATCCAGAAACACGTCGACAATGTGTGGGCACTGGGCGGCGAGTTCCTCCGCGATCTCGACCACGATCCTTCTCCGAGAAAACGGCCGGTGGACCAGGTGCTTTTCAAGATGATCGAATACGGCGGACCGATCCTCTATCACGGCGGCGAGATCAGCAAAGGTCGTTTGATTCCACTTGCGGAAGATTCCGGCGGTTCCTCATCGAAAGTGCTCACCGACCCTCGCGGTCACCCACAGATTTCCCCGACGAGCCAAAAGAAGAACCCACCGACTTCTCTATATTTCTGTCGCGCCGCCGCGCCACCGCTGGCTCAACCTGGCGGCTCATTTTTGTGATACGCTCACGTCGGATTGGCTGCCATGAAATCACTTCGCGTTCTTATATTTATTCTGCTGGCCGCAACTTGTTCCGCCGCTGGTCTGACCGGCAATTGGATGTCGAGTACGTCCTTGCCGGACGGGACATCCCGCCGGACTTACTTCAACCTGAAAGAAGACGGCTCTCGCATCACCGGCACAATTCGCGCGAATCAGTTCTACTATTCGATCCTCGAAAGCACCGGCGGCCCCGGCGAATTCACGCTTACCGCCGGAATGCAAGACGGCGGCAACCGCCGTCAAGTGAAGTATCAAGGAAAACTGGTTGGCGATGAACTGCATGTCACCGCTCCCGGCCGCCGGCCCGGTGAGCCGCCGATCGAAATGCTGGCGCATCGCGCGCCGGCGGGAGAAGGCGCCATGCCGGCTCGCGTCCCGCCTCCGGCCCTTCATAAAGTTAAATACAACGGTCTCGCGAAAACCCCTCCCATGGGCTGGAACAGTTGGAATAAGTTCGCGGGGCGAGTGGACGATGCCGCCGTGCGCGGCATGGCCGACGCCATGGCGAGCAACGGCATGAAAGACGCCGGTTACACCTACATCAACATCGACGACACTTGGGAAGGCGATCGCGACGCGCAGGGAAACATTCGGACCAACAAGAAATTTCCGGATATGAAGGCCCTGGCCGATTACGTCCACGGCAAAGGGCTGAAGATCGGGATCTACTCCTCGCCCGGCCCGAATACTTGCGCGGGTTACGAAGGCAGCTACGGCCATGAACAGCAGGACGCCCGTAGCTACGCGGCGTGGGGAATCGATTACCTGAAGTACGACTGGTGCGGCGCGCGCAACATTTACAAAGACGATGAAATGCAGGCCGTGTATCAGAAGATGGGCGAGGCGTTGTTGGCCACGGGCCGCCCGATTCTATACAGCCTTTGCCAGTATGGCCGCGATGACGTTTGGAAATGGGCGCCCGATGTGGACGGCAACTCGTGGCGCACTACAGGCGACATTCGCGACACGTGGGATTCCATGTCGAAGATCGGTTTTGAACAGAGCGATCTCGCTCAGTGGGCAAAGCCGGGGCACTGGAACGATCCCGACATGCTCGAAATCGGCAACGGAGGCATGAGCGAGACCGAATACAAGACGCACATGAGCCTGTGGTCGATGCTGGCCGCGCCACTGCTGGCGGGCAACGATCTGCGAGACGTCGCGAAACCCATCCTGGACATTCTGACGAACCGGGACGTGATTGCGGTGGATCAAGACAAGGAAGGCCAGCAGGGAAAACGCGTTTCGAAATCGGGCGAGCAGGAGGTTTGGGCGCGGTCCTTGACTGGCGGATCTCATGCCGTGGCGCTATTCAATCGCGCGTCCGATGAGGCGAAAGTCACCGTGAAGTGGGTGGATGCCGGCGTGAACGGAACGCCATCGCGGGCGCGCGATCTCTGGAGTCACTCGGAGGTGAAGCTGGATGGCCCGGAGTACTCGGCGACGGTCCCGGGGCATGGGGTGGTGATGTTGAGAGTGCGGTAAACTAATCCCGCTCGAAGCCATCCAATTCGCGCCCATAAAACCAAAGCGATCCGAAGTACACCGCGACGCACGGAACCAGAACCAGCCCGCTGACCCGGTGCGCCGCGCCGCCCGCCCCGAACATCGCGACGGTCTGGACGATGGAAACACGGAGCGATGGCGATCCGGTAAACCGCCAGGGCGCTTGCGGCACCGGTATCCGCACCGTCGTATGATGTCCTATCGCCAACGCTGCCAGCCCTCCGGCTAACGCCGTCGCGAGTGAAAGCGGCAGCCCCAGCACGAATAACATCAGCATGAACGCGACGTCTTTCGACAGTAGGATCTGCCATCCTCGTAAAGCGAATAGCCGGTATCGCGCGAAGCCGCCCTCAGAATCCAATCCGAATAGGGATTGCGCGTAACTGCTCAACGCGAGCACTAGCATGAGGGCCAGGCCGAAGAACGCATCGGCCTCCGGATTGCGTGTTGCAAAGCGATAAATCAGGCCGGACATGCTCACGACCATCGCGGCATACACGTCCAGGGTGGTGAGCATCTCGCGCACGTTTTTCCTTATGAGCCCGCCCAACTGCCCAGGGAGCGCCGGAACGCGGCGGAGCGGATTCATTCGCCGGTCCAAGGCCGGCACGAACGAAAACCCAATTCCGATCGCGTGGAAGATCAAGGCCAGAACCAGAAATCGCAATCCCAAGGAGGGACGCGCGGCCCAGAGCAGCAGGCCGATCGTGATCCAGGCGGCGGGGCTCAACCAGATGCTTGCGATCCGCAACCCCGCGCGCTGCCGCATCGAAACCGGCCACAACTCCAGCCGCCCCGCGGGAATTTTCCGAAGCGGATCGGTCGTCAGGGGAAACAGCAGAATCAACCCCAGGATCACCTGCAGGAAAACGCCGCTGCTTTGCAGCAAGAGAAAACAGAACAGGAAGAAGTTATTGGTCGCGACTGAATTCAGGGTCCGAAGATCGCGCCAGAACGCGGTCGCCAGCGCTGTTAAGAGTGCGGCAAACCCAGCCACGGAAGTTCCTCGATGATGGGGACCTGCACCAATCCCAGGTAATGTTCTTCGAGCGATTGCGGCAATTCGCTCGCGAGCGAATTCCACACGATTTTTCCGTGTTGAATCACCGCAATCCGCGTCGCCAGCCGTTCGACGATGGAGAGAATATGCGATGTCAGGAAGATTGTGACGCCGCGTTGAGCCAGGGCGGCGAGAAGATCGCGAATGGTTTTCGACATCACCGGGTCGAGGCCCTCGAACGGCTCGTCCAGAAACAACACGCGCGGATTGTGGAGCAGCGCCATGGCGAGCGCCGTCTTCTTCCGCATGCCGTAGGAGCACTGGTTCGCGAACGTGTCCCGCCCATCCTCCAACTGAAGAGCGCGCAGCAACTGTCCGGCGCGGGAACGCGTTTCCGCCTTGCTCAATCCGTAAATCGGCCCGCATAGCAGGAGGTGTTCTTCCACGGTCAACGCATCGAACAAGCCGAGGTTTTCCGGCAGCACGCCGATGGCCCGGCGGAACTCGATCTCCCGCTTCCGAACGTCGAAACCGGCTACCGACGCCTCGCCCGAGGACGGCTTCAGCAGCCCGGTCAGCATCTTCACTAGCGTCGACTTCCCCGCTCCATTCGGCCCGAGGGACGCGAAAATAGTTCCCGCGGGAACGTCGAGCGTGACGCCATCCACGGCGGCGAACTCATCAAAATGCTTGGTAAGATTGCGACAGGAAATCAAAGGCGAATCTCATATTAACAGCATGAACTTCCGGCGCCCGATCGCGCTTCTCGCGCTCGCCGCTTTCGGCGCGGCCGCTCAAATTCAAATTGCGATCGTGGGCGCAACCGTGGTCGACGGCACGGGCACGGAACCGCGCGCCGAAACGGTCGTCGTCCGGGGCGACCGGATCGTATCCGTTGGCGCGGAGGTTCCGTCCGGGGCGCGCGTGATCCACGCGGAAGGGCAAACGCTGCTGCCCGGGTTGTTCGACCTACACACCCATCTGCCCTATTCGGCCTCGAGCGCGCCCGCCGATTGGGGCAAAAATCTGAAAGCGTACCTCTACAATGGAATCACTTCCGTCGTCGATTTCGGCACGTATCCCGAAACTTTTGAGCCCATGCGCCGCCTGATCCGCGAGGGCATTGTGCCGGGGCCACACATCGATTTGGCGGCTCGCATCACGACTCCCGGCGGGCACGGCGCGGAAGGCGGCCGAGGCGATTTCTTCTCGCAGGAAGTCCAAACTCCGCGCGAAGGCCGCGCCGCGATCCTCCGAATTCTGCCATACCGGCCCGACGTCGTTAAAGTGTTCACCGACGGCTGGCGCTACGGCACCGCGCCCGATATGACGAGCATGGACGAAGCGACCCTGACCGCCATCGTGGACGAGGCGCACAAGCACGACCTCCCCGTCCTGACCCACACCGTTACGCTCGCGAAAGCGAAGATCGCGGCGCGCGCGGGCGTGGACGTGATCGATCACGGCGTGGGCGATGCGGCCGCCGATCCCGAACTGATGGGCCTTCTCAGAGCCCATAACACGACATACGCCTCCACGCTCGCGGTGTTCGAGCCGCGCAACCCGGAACCCGCGCGCGCGCGGCGATGGAGTTATCTTCTCGGCAACATTGCGGCGCTGCGCGAAGCGGGCGTCTGGTTCGCCACCGGCACCGATGCGGGTGAACCCGGCACGCCGCACGGACGCGCTACGCTGCGCGAAATGGAACTGCTCGTCAAGGGCGGCCTGTCTCCGTTGGAAGCGATCGCGGCCGCGACAGGCAACAGTGCGCGCGCGTTGCGCGTGATGAAAGATCGCGGGACCATCGCGCCCGGTAAAGTCGCCGATCTTTTGCTGGTCTAGGGCGCTCCCCATCGGAACATCGCCGATATCGAGAACACCCGCCGCGTTTTTTTGGACGGCCGGGAGCTCGATCGCGAGGCGCTCGCGCGCGCCATTGCGTCGCCAACGCAGACGCCAATACCCTCGATTCCAGCATCCGCGAAAGTGGACGACTTCGAGCGTCCCGATGGGAGAAGCAATCTGGATACGCTTCCGGTCAACGGCACCGACCCCGGCCAGGACCACTCGCGGATGCTTTTCGTCCGCACGCTTCGCCAGGGAAAGAATCACTGTCTCAGCGTTATCGGCGGGATGTCGCAAAAAGATCTTCCGTACGCGCGCGTCAACATTCCGCTCAGCCGCGGCGCGATTGAGCCGGTGGATGCGCGTGCATTCCGCGGCATTCGTTTTGAGACGCGAGGCGAAGGTGAGTACCATCTCTTGGTCCCAACTCGCGGCGTGCCCGGAACCAATTTCTATCAAGCTCCATTCACTGGATCGGCGGCATGGAAGACCGTCCGCATCCCTTTTTCCGCGCTCAAGCAGGCAACCGGTAAATCCGTGGCGCCGTGGACCGGGTCGGACTTACTGATGGTCGGTTTCGAGATGGCTCGCCGGGCAGGCGAAATGGCATGGTTGCAGATCGATAACGTGCAGTTCTACAAGTAGGCGGAGTAATCGATGCGGGTCGCGATCCTGCGGGTTAGAACAGCAACACCGCCATCTTTCCGTCCGTTTCCAGATTGTCGCCGGTGGCGTTCTGGGAGTGCTTCGGCACTTGGGGACGATCCACCAGTTCCATCGACTTCACCAGATGCGTGAACAACAAGTCGCTCACCACTTTCGCTCGCTCTTTATCGATATCCGGATCGATCTTATGGATGAACGTCTTGTCCCGATCCGAAAAATCGATTCCGATATCGTGCGTGGCCGCGCATACCCAAATCGGCTGCCCGTCGAAATCCCCCGGACGCCGCCAGATGCGCAGGTGATGCCGCTGAGAAAACGTGTTGTTCTGCTTTTGGAAAACCAGGTCTGGAGGATTGCCATCGAGCAGCAGCGTCGAAACTGGCGCTTCCTTATAACCGCGCTCCTCGATAACCGCTCGCGCCGTCTCCAGTTTCGATTGCCCGTTGAGCGCGGCGGCGGTGGACCAGCCGGCGCCCGCGAAGGCCTTTTCGATTTTGTCCTGCGTTCCCACGAACAACAGATTGGTCATGTCGGAGGGCCGCGGCGGATTGGCCGCCAAAGTGCGGAAAGGCTGCGCCGCCACCATTTCGACGACATCCGCGTCCGAGGGGAACGGCTGAAGGTTAGCCGCGTCGCCCTCCGATGGCTTTTCGATCTCCAACGGCTGCGCCAACTTCAAGGTGAGCTCCACGCCAGGCTCGTAAACAATCTCCGGGTTGGCTTCCTTCACGCCGGCCGCTTCTTTGGTGGCTTGCAGAACGCCCGCGAGGCCGGCGTACTTCTGCGCGAGTTTGCCGATACCCTGGTCGATGCGCGCGGCGAATGTTTCGGAACCGATAATTCCGACGATTTTGCCCGTGTCGTCCACGGACTCGCGCGCGTTATCCACGCCCGCAACTTTCGCCGACATTTTTTCTTTTTCGCCGCCCGGCATTTGGAGTCGATTGAAGTCGAGAAGCAGGCCCGCGGGTTTATGCGGGTCCGTCACCGGTTCAACCGCCTGCACCACGCCGCTCAACTCCGCCCCGGCGGGCGCCACGATCTTCCCGTCCACCACCAGCGGCATGATCAAGGCGGCTTTCACGGGCTGTTTAGGTTTGGCGGCGCCGGAGTCCACCCGTTCCGTCAAACGGATACGCAGTTCGGCGCCCGCGGGCACTTCCACCGCTGGAAGCCTCGCCGCTCCGACGCAAATCCAAGCCCATAACCACAGCCAATGCCGCATGATCTACCTCGCGCTAAACTCGACCGCCGGTCCGGTAATGTCTTCGATTCGCATGGTGATTTTCTTGCGAGCTTCTAAATCCGCGTAGGGCAAGTCGAGTTGAAATGCCATCATCCGGTCGACCGTCTTGCGCGGCGGTACTTCATCCCGGAACTTCAGAACCTCGTTGAATTGCTCGCCGAGCAAACGATAATAATCGAACAGTTTTTTTACATCGGCCGCGGCCATTGCCAAACCCTCCACATTGCTTCCGTCCGCCCGCTGCACCGTCAAATCGGCTTGCCGGACCACCATCGCGTACTCCGCGTTATTCGTCAAACGGAAATCGATCACCACAACGGATGTCGCCTCGTCCGCCTTTTGCGTCCGAACCTTAAGTATCGAACCCTGGGGAACCAGGTGAGCGCCCTTGGTCGTATAAAAGACGCTCCACGCCAACGCTCCAATCAGAAGCAATCCGATGGCAAACGCGATGGCAAAGCCTTTGCTCATCCGCGGCCGTCAGTGGGCAACGATGGCATCGAATCCGGCGCTCTTCAGATCGTCTTTCGCCTTGCTCAGCGCGGGACGGTCCGGATACGGTCCAACCAGCACGCGAATCAGGCCTTCCTTCGAACTTTCGCGCAGTGTCGCCGGGAAGCCCTGGCCGTTTAGGATCTTCTCCACCTTCTCCGCGTCTTGACGTTTTACGGCCATCACTTGCAGGTACTTGCGGCCTTCCGTGGGAGCGGGCCCCTTTTCGATCGCCGGGAGGTTGGCGGCAGGATGCTCCGCGGCCCGCGATTCGTCGTACGGTTGCGCTTGCTGCGTCAGTCCTTGTGACACGCCCTGCGGCGAAGCGTTTGGCAGCGGTAATGCCGCGGTTTCCGGTTCGCTCGCCCCGCGCGCCTCGGGCGATATGGCGCGAGAAGGCTTGTCGGCTTGAGTAGCGACCGGCTTCGCCGTAGCCGCCCCCCCGTCGGCGTTCACGGTCGCGAGCGCGCCCGTGTTCCGCCCGATGATGTACCCCATGGTAAAAAACACTCCAAGCAGCACTACCACAATGAAAAAAACGCTGAGCAACTGTTTGTTGCCCAAGATCATGTCGTGTTCCCGTCCCTCGTCTGTGTCGATGGTTGCCATGACCGTAGATTAATGCAAGGCGGAGCCGGTGTCACCAGGTTTAGCTAAATCGGGTTTAGCTGAATCGGGTTTCGCCAAACCGTCGAGCGCGCGGCCAAGCGAAGTCAAGATGTCGAGCGGCAGCGGGAAAACAATGGTCGTATTCTTCTCCACGCCGATCTCGACAAGCGTCTGCAAGTACCGCAATTGCAGCGCCGCGGGTTGCCGCTGGATGATTTCGGCTGCCATGCCCAGCTTCTCGGCGGCCATGTACTCGCCCTCGGCGTGAATCACCTTCGCCCGGCGATCGCGTTCGGCCTCCGCCTGCTTGGCGATGGCGCGAATCATCTGCTCCGGCAGATCCACCTGCTTCACTTCCACCATGGTAACCTTGACCCCCCACGGCGACGTGTGCTGGTCCAGGATGCTTTGCAGCCGCAGGTTAATCTTTTCCCGCGCGCTCAATAGTTCGTCCAGATCCACTTCGCCGAGCACGCTCCGCAGAGTCGTCTGCGCGAGTTGCGAGGTGGCGAACAGAAAGTTGGCGACTTCGACGACGGCGAGCCTCGGATCGATCACGCGGAAAAAGATGACGGCGTTTACTTTTACGGAGACGTTGTCGCGCGTCACGACATCCTGCGCCGGAACTTCGAGCGTATCGACGCGCAGCGAAACGCGCACTATACGGTCGATGGGGGCAAAGACCAGAATCACGCCCGGGCCTTTGGCGCGCGGCAGCATCCGCCCCAGCCGGAAGATTACGCCGCGCTCATACTCCGCCAGAATCTTTATCGACGAGATCAGATAGATCCCAATGAAGATCGCGAATATCAAGGGAATTGAAATCATTCAAGCTCCTTTACGGTGAGGCGCAACCTGTCCGTGCCGTCCATGCCAATCACCCGCGCCCGCGCGCCCGCTCTGACGGGAGCCGCTGAGACGGCATTCCAATACTCGCCCCGGACCATCACGCGGCCTTCCGGGGAGAGGTCTTCAACCGCAATGCCAATTTGTCCGATCATTCCTTCGCTGCCCGTCACCACCTTGTTCGCGCGCGCCTGGACCACTAGCGAGACTAACACGGCGGTAATGGCGGCAAAAGGCAATGCAACGGCAAGCGCCGTGGCCAAATGGATGCGCAGTTCGGGAACCGGGCTATCGACGAGCATCGTGGCTCCCAATACCATCGCCACGGCGCCGCCCGCCGCAAGGATGCCGTGCGACGCGAATTTCGCTTCCAGAACGAACATCGCGAGCGAAAGAACCAGCAGGCTCGCGCCGAGCCAGCTAATGGGGAGCACGGAGAGCGCCGCGAGACCAAGCAGCGCCAGAATTGCCCCGATCACTCCGGGGAAAATAAGACCTGGGGCGGAAAATTCGACATAGACTCCGAGGGTGCCTAGCATAAGCAGAACGAGCGCCAGGTTGGGATCCCCGATCTCCGAAAAGATGCGCTCCCGAAGCGTTTCTTCGTAAGGAACGATCTTCGCTCCGGCGAGATGCAGCGTTTGTTTCGAACCATTGAAGCGGATGATTTCGCGGCCATCGAGGCGGGCGAGGAGATCCGCCGCGTTGGGCGCGACGATTTCGATCAAGTGGTTTTCGAGCGCTTCTTTCTCGGTGAACGACTTGCTTTCGAGGACGGCCTTTTGGGCGAGATCGCTGTTACGGCCCCGCTTCGTGGTTAGACTGCGCAACGAGGCCGCCGCGTCGTTCTCGACCTTCTGCTTCATGACCGGGTCCATTTGACTGCCCATGAGAACGGGATGCGCCGCGCCGGTGTTCGTTCCCGGCGCCATGGCGGCCACGTCGCCGGCTTCGAGCAGGAAGAATCCCGCCGATGCCGCGCGCCCGCCGCTGGGAGCCACGTACGTGATAACCGGGACCGGGGCCGCGACGATCTTCTCGATGCTCTGCCGCATGGCGTCCATCAAGCCGCCGGGAGTATTCAGGCGCAAGATCACCGCCGAGGCATGCCGTTGGGCAGCTTGATCGATCGCGCGCGCGATAATTTCCGTGGTTACCGGCTGGACGAATCCGGCGATCTCGACGAGAACCACCTCGGGCGCCGCGGGAACTCCCTGGGCGCCGGCTAGGGCGCTGAATTGCGTAATGAATATTACCGGCGCAATGGCGAAGCGCATAATCGAACGTATGGGCTTCAAAAAAATGGGCTTCATAAAAAGAATTTTCGTTGGAGGGGGCATTGTTTGCGCTAAAATAAGCATTCAATTCAACCGCGTTATGGCTAAAAAACAACTCTCCTCAACGGACTCTGTAATTAAGGAATCCTCCATGCCTACTCGTTCGCGCGCTCGTGGCAAGCACCACCAACCGGCGGTCTCGACTGACGCCGCGACCGCCACTCAGGACGCCCCCCGGATTGCACCGGCGCCCGAAGCCGCCGTTGTGGAAACAGCGGCTGAAGTTCTTTACGATCGCGACGCCATTGCGCATCTGGCCTATTCTTATTGGGAAGCGCGCGGACGGCAGGGCGGCTCCCAAGCGGAAGACTGGCTGCGGGCCGAGCAAGAGTTTGAAAAGCAGTGGAAGCTGTCCGGGAATCTCTAACCGTTCATTTATACTTGCGTAACACCGCAAGCAATCGCCCCTGAATCTCAAGTTGTTCCGGATCCACAAAAATGGGCCGCAGCGACGAATTAGCGGGTTGTAACCGGATTCTTCCATTAGGTTCCCGATAGAAGCGCTTGAGCGTAGTTTCGAGTCCCGAGACTAGCGCCACTACTATATCGCCATCCCGCGCTTCCCGGCTACGTTCGACCAGGATCATGTCGCCGTCGCAGATATGATCCTCGATCATCGAATCGCCGCGTACCTCGAGAGCGTATGTCTCGCTGTGTCCGATGAAATCGGCGAAACTCAACGTGGCGTGCTGCTCGACGGCTTCGACGGGAGCGCCCGCCGCGATGCGTCCAAGCAAAGGAATTTCGAGCGGCTTCGCCTGCCTCTGGCGCCGCTGTTCCTGAATATACTTGGGGGCGACCTCGATCGAGCGGCTTTGGTTGTAGCTGCGCTTAAGGTAATTCTTGCTCTCAAGCGCGCCGACATGTTTGTGGACCGTCGCGAGCGATGCCAGCTTGAGCGCGCGGGCAATTTCCTCGAAACTGGGGCTGTAGCCGTTTTCTTCGACGAATCCAGCGATAAAATCCACGACCTCTTTCTGCCGCCGCGTAAGTGCCATGTGGATATTGTGGGCGAACAAAGGGAGAAATGCAAGAGTGGCGGTAATTATCCCTTGACAACAAGTAGAAGAAATGGCATAATCTCTACATGGGCGACATTCAAGGCCGTAACAACCAGATTCGCAAGGACCAGAAATACACGCGGGATGATTTCAACGCGGAATTCCCGAACGACGACGCCTGCCTTGAATCCGTAAAAGAACAGCGGTTCCCCGGTGGCTTTACTCTTTGCGAAAAGTGTAAAGTTGAGCGCAAGCACTACCGTGTGACGGGACGCACGGCCTACGCCTGCGATCGTTGCGGGAATCACATTTATCCGCTTGCCGGAACCATTTTTGAGAAGAGCACCACGTCTCTGAAGAAATGGTTCGAAGCTATGTATCAGATGGGATCTACCAAGTGCGGCATTTCCGCAAAGCAGATTCAGCGTGAAACCGGCGTGACGTACAAAACAGCGTGGCGCATTTTCCGGCAAATACGGACCCTCATGTCTGAGGATATCCAGTTGGAGGGTTCCTCAGTTGAGATCGATGAAATGTACCACGGCGGGAAGCGCAAAAACGGCACTGGACGACCTATGGTGGGCGACAAGACTAAAACCCCGGTACTCGGGATGGTGGAACGCAAGGGCCGTGTCGTTGCCCGTACTATCGCAGACTGCAAGAGCGCCACGCTTCTGGAGAATGTGAAGGAATACGTCCTGCCGAAGAGCACGGTGTACACAGACGAATTGAAAGCCTATGGCGGCATTGGCAACATGAAAAACGCCTACAAACATCGCCGGATCAATCACAGCAGTGGCGTATACGTCATGGGCGATTGCCACACGAACACGATTGAGGGGTTCTGGAGTTTGGTGAAACGCGGGATCGGCGGAACGCATCACGCGGTCAGCCAGAAATTCTTACAGTCCTACCTGGACGAATACGCGTTCCGCTACAACCGACGGAATGTCGCAAGGCCGATGTTCAGGATGATTTTGGAGCAGGCTTCCGAGCGGGCGAAGTGATCGCCCGCTTCAGGAGTGAGTGAAAATCACCCCGCGTGAATAGGGGCGACGGCACGCTTTTCTTCAATTTGGACGTTTTTATTTTTCGTTCCATGCAAGCACACGCGACGATTCGAGCGCAACGTGCAGAGGTTCCGCTAAAAGTGTATCATTTGTGGAGTCCATTGTGCCCAAGCGGAAAATAGGGACCGATCCAATCATCACCGTGAAGATCCAAAAGGGACTCGCGGACCGCTATCGTTTACCTCTCGCCGATGTTATAGCCGTCCTTCAGGAAGTCCGGCACATGATGGCCGAGGTAGGACGTGAAATTCAGCGCGAGCAAGGATTTGAGAACCCAACCGGAGATTTCGGATTGGAGTTGATTGCCGGAACGGACGGCATAGCGTTCAGAAAAGGAAGCATCCAAGCGAAAATCGCGGTCACTCGCGACATCTCTAACGGTTTGTTAGCTGCGAGCCGGGTACTCGATACGGTCGATACCCTTGATCGCAAAAATCGTCCCCAGATTACTTCTGATCGTGTTGACGCGTCTGTAGTCCGAAGACTTGAGCGAATAGCTAAGATCCAAGCTCCTACTCACACGGAAATGCGTCTTGTCGTATCTGATCCCTCCAAGCGTGAAATAGAGGGCGTCACAAAGAACCGCAACCAATCCGCAACGTTCGGCGCAAGGGGAGCTAGAGCGGTTGAATCCCTTCGCGCGGCCAGCTTCATTCAGGAGAACTTAATACTCTACGGGAAACTGTTCCGTCTCAAAGATAAAAAGCATGATGAAGGCAAGGATACTGGTTTCTGGGGGGAACTCTGGCGCGACAACGGAGAGAAATGGCGAGTGAAATTCAAGTCCAGTGACTTGCGTGATGTCACTGCCTTATTTCGTAGACAAGTAATGCTCCAGGGCAAGGCTTTCCACTACGCGACGGCAAGCCCTAAAATTATCGCAACAACCATTACGGAAGACGCGGATAGAGACTATCAAGCAGCCATGGACGATTTGTTTGGATCTGAAGATATGGGGGACGATAGCGATCTCGATTCTCTTATCAGGCAAATGCACGGAGTGGAATAATTGGAATCTGTGTACTTTGATAGCTCGGTATTTATCGCCATTTTAAGCGGCAAGGGACATGAAAACGAAATACGCGCGTTAATGAAGGAACTGAAACAGAACAAAGTAAGGTAATTAATTACTTGACTAACCATGAGACTTGAATCATACTTAACTCATGGCACTACCATCCACCCTTCAAGAAGCGATTCTTTACTACGCCGTTCCCGAGAACTGCAATAGCTTTCTAGCCGATCTCCGATGGGCCGATGGTAAGGTGCGCTGTCCTCACTGTGACTCAGATCATGTGGTCTACCTTGCGAATGTAAACCGTTACAAATGCTATGGTAAGCATCCCAAAGCTCAGTTCTCTCTCAAGGTCGGAACCATCTTTGAGGATTCCCCTATCGGTCTGGACAAGTGGCTGTGCGCCATGTGGCTCATCGTGAATTGCAAGAACGGGATTAGCAGTTGTGAGATGGCCCGCGATCTCGGTATCACTCAGAAGTCAGCATGGTTCCTTGACCATCGCATCCGGTTTGCGCTGTACTCCGGCTCATTTGAGAAGCTATCCGGCCATGTCGAGGCGGATGAAACTTTTATCGGCGGAAAGGCCCGGAATATGCACGCTGGCAAACGCGCCCTTCGTGTAACCGGACGAGGCGGAAAAGACAAAACCGCCGTTATGGGGATTCTGGAGCGTGGCGGAAAGGTCCGTACCGCCGTCATTCCGAACCGAAAGAAGAAAGCGATTCAGTCTGAAGTCCGCAAGCATGTGGAAGCTGGAGCCGCGCTGTATACCGATTTTCTTCTCTCGTATGAAGGATTGGCCGGAGATTACGCACATCAAGTTATGGATCACGCTGTAGAGTACGTGAATGGAAAGGTTCATACCAACGGGCTAGAGAACTTCTGGTCGCTCCTGAAGCGTGGCCTGAGTGGAACCTATGTTTCGGTGGAACCTTTTCATCTGTTCCGATACCTTGATGAGCAAGCCTACCGCTACAACAATCGCAAGGATCAAAACGAAAAGCCGATGAGTGATTTTGACCGATTCAAATTGGCGTGCTCTCAGATCGTCGGCAAAAGACTGACTTGGGATAATCTCACTGGCAAGCAGCCGGACGCGGAAACGAGTGTTAACTGACAAGGAACGCGCCAGACAGGGACGAGGAAAGAAAAAGCCGGTTATCCCGTAGCGGCTTTTGGTTTTTGTCGTTTCTTGCCGGACTTACCGAACGGGCTAGGCGGCATGGCGCTTTTGGGAACCGTCAGGATTTTCTTTACGGCTAGCCGGAACCGCTCAAACGCTTCCGGCCCTTCGATCATTTCTGGGTGCGGCTTCATTGTTTTCTCTTCGCCTTATTAAATATGTTGAAGCCTAAATGACTGCTCCTTTATATCAACCATATCGATATGAGCACGCACGTGGATTATCAGAGTCACTTCATGAATATGCTCGTTTATCGCAGGGTCAAGAGGGACTAATAGACGATCTGTTGTAACTCGCACTTCTGTAATCAACTCATCGTCTTCGAGAAGGCAATAGAATGGATCCTCTCCAGGTCCAGGCGTTGCACCTCCTAATTCTGCTACAGTGTCTGCCATTCTCAATCCGTCAAATAGAACTTTAAGGCGGTTGTCGATATCCCCGCCACTCCTTATTAGATTCCCGGGATTGTCACGGCGAAGAAATGTGATATCCAGTGAGCAGGCCTCGACCCGATCTTTTGTTATAAGCGGTAAAAACCGAAATCCACATCTTGCCCAGTTGCCGGAAAGATCATCTAAGTTCTCACGTAACCCGCTATGTTGTTGCCATAGTTCTTTCAATTGGGGGTGGAGGGCCCGCCGTATTGCATGTTTCTGCTTTGGTAGGGGCTTGCTCGTTTCTGATTGCAACGGTCCACGGTAGATCAGCCGGAATTCCATTACCGGACAATTAGGAAGGTCAAGTAGATTTTGATACCTGTACGTATCCGTGTAGGCGGCATTGTTCAAACTCACCAGTCCGTGTGAATTCTCGAAGAGGCAGACTGGTGGCGCTGCTCGTTCTGGACTGATTGCTATTGCGGACACATTCCCCTCCGGGATACACTAATAGAGGTTCGTGCGCCAGTTACGCTGAGGTGGTCAAGACCACAACGCGACAGCCTACGAATAAAATCCAGTCGAACAATTTAGGGGGCGATTCGTCGCCCCTTCGCCATTTGAATGATAGCACGTTTGTGGTTAGCGAAGTAATTAGTTACCCAAAGTAAGGATCATCACTTCGATCCTTGCAATTCAAGAAATTTCCGTACTGTCCTATCGTAGAGGAACGATTGCAGAGGACAAGCATACCAAAGTCTCGCGATGGGCGAGAGTCGAGGGTGTCACACTGGAAACCTCTCTCACCGCTGCAAAACTTGAGGCTCAAATCAAGGATAGATCGACAGGAAAGAAACCAGACGAGCAGGTAGAAGATAACAGAAGGCGAAAGTTTGATTGCTTTCATATTGCTACAGCGATGGAGCACAAGTGTTCCGTGCTCTATTCTTATGTAAGGGAATGTTGAAACGGAAATCCGAACTTGGAAGCAACCCGATGAAGTTTCTGCTACCTAAGCCGCAAGCCCCAACGCTAGATCTACAAAGCCCTAGCCATGGGGCACTGCCGTTGCAATAACCTTGTTCTGACGGGATAATTACCAGAGTGGCTCGCGGCAATGCTACAATACGGGAATTGCAGTTCGCCATTCGGACGCGGGCGCGTAGCTCAATTGGCAGAGCAAGTGACTCTTAATCACTAGGTTGTAGGTTCGATTCCTACCGCGCTCACCATTTACTCCGGCAAAGCGAGTATCTCGGAAATGCTATAAGGGCAATCCGCCGGGAAACTCGTTTTCGGAAGGCCCGACTCCTTCATTGCCAAGCGGACGGCAGTGGGATAAATTTCGTGTAGATGGCCGGCGAGGTAACTCCGCAAACTCGGCATGGTCGTGAGCAATTGCTCGATTTCGTCGCGTTGCACATCACCCGCGCGCCATAGTCAGAATGAAGAAATGAGCGTGGGTCCTGTCATTGTGGCGGTATTCTGAACGAGGACCGTGCCATCCGAAGCAAGCGGCCGCGCAATGAACATCGCCGGAGCGGGAATGCCGGTGCGCTCACCGGTATCGAGATGGATCAGTGTGGCTCCCGGCATCGCACCCGGACCGGGGATGCCCGCCGGCGGCGGCGTGAGGAGCGCCCACTTGGCGCTACGGCTCAGATACAGCGCGCCCGCGCCCAGCACGGCGGCATTCCGCCCGCGAATCTCGGCCCGCCATAGCGAGTTGCTCGTGCAGCCATCCGCCGATTCGCAAATGCCCTCGAGGGTAAGCCCAACGGTCTGCCCGTCGCCCGACACCTGCGGATTGCGCGCGCCATCGCTGCTGCCGCCCCCATTTTTATAAGCGAGATCGCCTCGCTCGGCGAAAAGTTCGATTCCCCCCGTTTCGACGACACGATAGATTCGATACTCCCCGTGATCCGGCATCTGCCCTTTGAGCTTCAGCGTCGACGAGAAGTATAGGTGCCGTCCGTTGTCGCTCGCCGCCAGTTCACCGAACTGGGCAAGCGCCAGTAGCGGAGAGATCGCCATGACGATCGGGATTCCGGTCATTTCTTTCCTCCAAGCGAGCGAATATACAGCACCAGCTTCCAGTTGCGGTCGTCGGGCTCGCCCCACCCCGGCATGCCCGTGAATCGAATCCCATTCTTGACGATGTAGAACAGTTCGCCATCGGTCATGTCGCTCTCATCGCGCAGGTCCGGCGGCTTGGGATACAGTCCGGCGGCCGTTTCGGTCTTGCCGTCGCCGTTGTCGCCGTGGCATACGGCGCAATCGTGATGGAATTTCTCCTTGGCTTCCGCGAGAATCGCGGGTGTCACGGTTAGCGGATTCCGCGTCTCCTTCGCCCCGGGCGCATATGCCAGCGAGACAAGCTTCCCCGCGACCGCCGCTTCCAAAGCGCTTGGCGTACCGCGCGCGCTGAAACCATGCCCATGCACGAACAAGTAAAATCCGACTCCGCAAATCAGGATCAGCAGTACGATTACAAGCAGGAACCGCATGGTTATTTCATGCCGATTTCTTTCAACAAGCCGTTCGCATGATATACCTTGCGCAGTGCCTCGACAATCCCCTGGCTCGCCACGTGAACGGCCCGGGCCTGCGTCTCGGTATAGAGAAAATCGTTCGGAAGCTCCTGGATGTTTCCGTCGAACACAATGCCGACGATCTCGCCTTTGGTGTTTACGGTGGGGCTGCCGGAATTCCCTCCCGTGATATCCGCGGTAGTAACAAAATCGAGCGGTGTGCCTGGATCGAGCGAGGACTTGGCCTTCAGCCAGCGTTCCGGCAAACGGTAGGGCGGCGTTCCCGTCGCGTGGGCGTACATTCCGGCGAAATCCGTGTGCCAAGGAATTTCCTTGCCGTTTTCGGCATAGCCTTTTACCGCCCCATACGATAGGCGCAGCGTAAATGTCGCGTCGGGATACTGTCCGGCCCCGTGCACGGCGAACTGCGCCTGCGCGATCCTGGCCGAGCTATTCGTTTTCACGGCTTCCACTTCGTCTTCGAGCATCTTGCGATACATCCTGGCCGGCCCATCGAGCGCGCGCATCAATTGGATCATCGGATCTTTCGAATCCTGGACGGCTTCCATGCTTGCGGCCAAACGCTTGCGTTCCCCCACGTCTTTGAGCTTGCTGTTCGCCACGTCGCGGAAGGCGGCCTGCTCCGGGGTCTTTCCGTCGAGCACGGCTCGGACTGTCGCGTCCGAATCGCCTAGCTCGTCCCGCAGCTCCCGGAAGTAATTCGTCAAGAGCGCGATTTCGAGACCATCCGATACCGGCGCCGGCGAAAACACCCGCAGTTCGAGCGATTCCCGCGCGGCATCGGTATACTCGCGCAGCCGCCGCGCATTCGGCTTCGCGCGCTCCGCGGGTATCCGGTAGACGTTGCGGGCAATCGAAAACAATTGCGAAAAATAGGGGCCTCTTTCGAGCAGCGCGTTCTGTTTATAGAAACCGCGCTCCTTCTGAATCGCGGCTGCCACATCGTCCCATGCGGACCCGTATTCGCTCCGTATTTTAGGATCTGCCGCGACCGCATCGCGCAGTTCCGCCTCGTCCCGGCGTTTGCGATCCATCAATTGCGGATCCCGCAAACCCTGGTACTCGCCGGTATAAGCCTTGAAACTGTTTTGCGCGGAGAAAAGATCGTCGTGCGCCATGCGCGCCGCTTCGGGATTCTTGGCGCTGAAGGCCTCCAGAGTGTCGATCGTGCTTTTCAGGCGCTTCATCACAAACGGGTAGCGAAGGTCGCGCTGAAACATCAATTCGGCGAAGGTGTCGAGACGGTCGGTGTGGCCCGGGTTGCCGGGAACCAGCGTCAGCTCCCCATCCTTCACGCCTTCGCGGCTCCACTTCAGATACTCGGGCGTGTTGAGCGGCTTGCCGTTCTCATAAGCCCGGAAAAAAGCGACGTCCAGGTCGAAGCGCGGGTAAGTGAAATTATCGGGATCGCCCCCAAAAAATCCGATCTCCGATTCGGGCGCGAACACCAGCCGGATATCGGTGTAGCGCTTGTATTCGTATAGATCGTAAACCGCGCCGTCATACAGCGTCACGACGCTGCATTTGTTTCCGGTCTTCCCGGTGCAGTCTTTCTCGATTTCCGAGAGCGCCGCCTTGCGCTGATCGTTAGCTTCAGGCGTGCCGGCGCCCGCGTGGATATTCGATTTCACCCGGTCCGTGACATCGTCGATTCGCAGCAGGATGTTGGCCTCGAAATCGGGGCAGCGCATTTCGCGGCTTTCGGATTTAGCCAGAAATCCGTTCGCAACGTAGTTTTGCCCGGCGGTGCTGATCTTTTGGAGACACTCGAGGGCAACGTGATGATTGGTGAACAGCAGGCCGCGGGGGGAAACGAAGGACGTGGAGCCGCCTCCCATGCGCACCGAAGCGAGCCGGAGATGGTCGAGAAGGCCTTGCGTGACGTCGAAGCCATAGGCCTCCTTCACGCGAGCCGCCGGAAAGTTGTTGAAAAGCCACATTCCCTCGTCGGCGGAAAGCTGGAACGAAAGCAACAGGAGAGCGATTAAACGCATTTCGCTCACGATTGTAGCTTGCGCTGGATTCAGGCGCGCCAAGCCGCGGTGGGCGAGTAAAGGCTGCGGCCAACAGATAGCCTGGCGAAAATCGCTTACCGGGCGGGGAGCGCGAAAGAAAGAATATTGCCGCCGGAGGCGATCGCCACGTACTGCCGTCCGTTCATCGTGTAAGTCATCGGCGAGGCCTTCCACGGTTGGTTTGTCTCAAAATGCCAGAGAGTCCGGCCCGTCTTCGCATCCACCGCGGCGAAGCCCCCGCCCGTCTCGCCGTAAAAGATCAGGCCCCCCGCAGTCGAGAGGACGCCGGAGTAATTCGATTCCGGCGCGCCCACCTGCGGAATTTCCCACGTGATCCTGCCGGTCTCGATATCGACAGCGCGGAGATATTTTTCGGGCGGATCGGAAGGATCGTGATAGGGTTCGTATCCTCCCGTCTCCGCTTGCACGTAGATACTGCAATCCTCCACGGCCATCACATAAAAAAGGCCGGTCGCCGGGTTAAATGCCGTCGAATACCAGTTGGTGGCGCCCCTGACCGCGGGACAGGTTTTAACGCCTCGGCGATTGGGCTGATTCCCTTCGAGCAATATCGGGCGGCCATCGGCGCCGATTTCTTTTGCCCACGTGACCTTCTTGATGAACGGCCTGCCAAGCAACAGCTCGCCGTTCGTCCGGTCCAAAACATAGAAGAATCCGTTGCGATTCGCCTGCAATAACAATTTTCTTTCGCGACCGCGATAACGGGCGTTCACCAGCACGAGCGGCTCGGTGGCATCCCAATCGTGGAGATCGTGCGGCGTGAACTGGTAATGCCAGCGAAGCTTTCCGGTTTTGGCGTCCAACGCGATCACGCAATTGGTGTAGAGATTCGCGCCCCCCCGCTCGT
>JBPCKZ010000013.1:0-39185 GCA_051003795.1 Bryobacteraceae bacterium
ACATTTACGTCTTTCAGCGTCTTGCGAGGTAACATCACGGGAAATCGTAACGCCTTTCCGAATACCTGATCTTTGTCATTATTCAGGGTTCAGCTTTTCTGAAAAACATTCCGCCTCGGGCTGCTAGCCACATGGTCCACTTATCGACGAATTCCGGGCTTTGCAGAAGGCCTTCGATCACCGTGTCGCGCTTGTTGGCGGTTGTATCGGCGACGAAAGCGCGGATATCGGACGAGGATGGGATTCGGCCCGTCAAATCGAGCGTGATGCGGCGGAGGAACTCTTCATCGCCCGATAGCTTCGCCGATTGAATTCCCGCTTTTGCCAGGGCGCCGAAGATGGCGGCATCGATGAAGTTGCGCTGAGGAATCGATTGGGGCGCGGCGGAAGCGCTACTTTCCGCCGTGCTGAAGCGCTGGTTCAGCTTTGAAGCGCGATCCCAAACCTCGCGCCGGATGCGGCTCTCGCGTGAAAGAAACTCATCGGGATTCGGCGTAAAGGAACAGTTCGCGCCGGAAACTTGCAGCTCATCCGATTTCGCCTGCTTCCAGATCCCAAGTAAGCCGGATGTAAGACCGAAGACAAGAATATAGTTCTTCACTGGAAAAGTCCCCTCGAGCGGGCGTTCAGAGTGGGAACACGGAAGTTTCTTAAATGTTGCAAAAAAAGACGGTCCTGCGCGGAAGGTGAATTTTCAGGACGATTGTTCGGGGCGGGGCGATGGAGCGCCCGCCCCCAGCGCCCAAGCCCCGTTGCTTGGCCGCAACGGAATGGCCCACCTTTTGCCGCTTCGCTTGGCCGCGCCAGTAAGGGCCGATCGAACTCAAGTGCCCCACGCAGATGCCCGCCATAGGCAGCGTCACTTGCGTCAGCTCCCCCGACCCGCCCGGATCGTAGGTGAATAGATAAGAGGCGCTGCCCGGACTCAACGCCCGCACGTCCTCGACCGCGGTGATGCGCGCACTCGAATTCAGCCAGTTCGTCCCCACCCCGGCGTCGTAGCGGATCAGCAGTTTCGCCCCATGATAACGAGGTCCCCAAAAATGGTTGTGCTTCGGTTCACCCCGCCAACATGCCCGCCGCCGTACATAGATCAGGTGACAAAGGTGCGCGCCCTTACCCGACGGTAGGTTCCCAGTCCACTTTTGGGCTTGCTTACCGGCCGCCGGGGGGAGTTTCTCATGCCTCTCGATTGCGACCTGAGCGCTGCAGTATCATTCGATTGATCTCCGCGCGGAAGGCTAACGAACGGGAGAAGAGGCAATATGATGAAACGCTATCGACTTGACCAGAAGAAGCCCCCGCAGCTCACCACGGCCGAAGCCCGGCGGATGGATGCCGCGCCTATTGATTATTCGGACATTCCGCCTCTCGGGGATGAGTTTTTTTAGAAAGCAAGAGCCGAATGGCCCCCGGCTCAAGAGCAACTCACCATCCGTCGTGACGCGGATGTACTGGATTGGCTGAAGGCAAACGGGAGGGGCTGCCAGACGCGCATCAATCACATTCTCCGAGCGGCAATGGAGAGCCAACCGCCGCGCCGGTCGCTTTCGGCGGCAGCACCGAAAAAGAACGCCGCGCCACGCACGCACCCCCTTAATTATGGCTCCCATTTCTGATATAGTTTCAGAAACGAACCGGTCATACCTCTAAAGGATGATGCCCCATGAAGGAAAAACCTCCAAGTTCCGAAAACGACTTCCTTAAAAAACGAAAATCGAACGGCGTCTCGCGGCGTGGATTTTTACACGGCGTGAGTGTCGGCAGCACGGCTTTGGGCGCGGGCGTCCTTGGCTCCGTTGCCCCGCCGGCCGAAGCGGCAACTTCACAGGCTGGCCCCGCGGCCGTGCCCATCACGCTCCGCATCAACGGCAAGGCCATGCACCTTACCGTCGAGCCGCGCGTCACGCTTCTCGACGCGATGCGGAATTATCTCGATCTCACCGGCGCCAAGCGCGTCTGCGATCGCGGCACTTGCGGCGCTTGCACTTCGATCGTTAACGGCAGGGTGATGTACAGTTGCACCGTGCTCGCGATCGACGCGCAAGGCAAAGATATTCAAACCATCGAGGGATTGGCGCCGGCGGGCAAGATGCATCCGGTATCCGCCGCTTTCGTCAACAACGACGGGCAGCAATGCGGATACTGCACGCCGGGTTTTGTGATGGCCTCCAAAGGCTTTATCGATCGGAATCCCGACCCCACGTTCGAAGATGTCGAGGCGGGCCTCGGCGGCAATCTTTGCCGTTGCGGGACCTACGTCGGCGTCAGGAAAGCGGTTCTTGAAGCAGCGAAAGAAATGAAAGGAGCGCGCCGTGGCTGATTATAGTTGGCCCCCCATGGAAAAACGGCGGGTGATGGGGAAACCCACGTCCCGCATTGATGGGCACCTGAAGTCGACCGGTCGAGCGAAGTATGCTTCCGATTACTGGAGCAAGGATCTTCTCTTCGCCCGCCTGGTGACCTCGCCGCATGCCCACGCGAAGGTCGTGAAGGTCGATATAGCGGACGCGAAAAACATGAAGGGCGTCACCGCCGTTCGCGTAATCTCGCCGCCCGGCACGGAGATTCAGTGGGAAGGAACCGAGGTGGCGGCTGTCGCGGCGATCACCGAAGAGATCGCGCGCGATGCGGCGCGCGCCATCAAGGTTGAATATGAGGTGATGCCGCACCTGGTGAAGGAAGAGGATCTCAAGATTGCGGGCGCGCGCGCCAAAGCGTCGGGCGAGCAGGTCACGGGCGATCCGGACAAAGCATTTCAGGATGCCGAAGTCACGTCGGAAGGCTTCTACGCGATTCCCGTGATTACGCACTGCTGCCTCGAATCGCACGGTCAAGCGATTGCGTGGAAAGAAGACGGCATGGATTATTGGCCGTCCACGCAGAACGTTTCCGGCATCGGCGTCGATATCGGCAAAGCGTTGAATCTCGCGCCCGATAAGATTCACGTGCACATGGACAATATCGGCGGCGGGTTCGGCAGCAAGTTCTCGGCGGACCGCTGGGGCGTCGAATGCGCGCAGCTTTCGAAAGAGAGCGGCGGGCGCCCGGTGAAGTTAATGCTCGAGCGCAACACCGAATTGACGATCGCGGGCAACCGGCCTTCGGCCTACGCGAAAATCAAAATCGGCGCCAAGAAAGACGGCACTCTCACGTCGTGGCAATCGGAATCCTGGGCGACCGGCGGCATCGGGGGCGGCGGCACTCCGCCGATTCCGTACGTGTTCACCGAAATTCCGAACCAGCGCAAGACTCACTCCGCCGTTTCGATCAACACCGGCGGCGTGCGCGCGTGGCGTGCTCCGAATCATCCGCAGGCATCGTATCTCACGTGCAGCGCGTTGGAGGATCTCGCGGCGAAGCTCAATATGGATCCGGTCGAGCTGTTCGATAAGAACCTCGGCCTGACGGCGCGCGAGAACGTTTACCGCGCGCAACTGCAAAAAGCTTCGGAGCTCATCGAATGGAAGAAAAACTGGCATCCACGCGGCCAGTCCGGCTCGGGCACGGAAAAGCACGGCCTGGGGCTCGCGGTGAATACGTGGGGCGGCGGCGGCCACGCCAGCAATTGCCTCACGACCATCAATCCCGATGGCAGCGTTCAGGTGGAACTCGGCAGCCAGGATCTCGGCACGGGAACGAAAACCATTATCACGATGGTTGCGGCCGAAACGCTCGGCCTGCCGCTCGGCGCGATCACGCTCAACATCGGGGATAACAAATACCCGACTTCGGGCGGCTCCGGCGGTTCGACCACGGTTGGCGGGGTTTCGTCGTCCACGCGGAAATCGACCGTGAACGCGCTCGCGAAGTTGTTCGAGGTCGTCGCTCCGGTCATGAACGCGCCGGCCGATCGGCTCGAAGCCGTCGACGGGCGCATTCAGGTCAAGGGCAATCCTTCGAAGAGTCTGGAGTGGAAGGCGGCGTGCGCCAAACTCGGCACAAGCAAGATCGCAGAAATGGGCGTCAACGATCAGAAAAAACCCGATGGGCTGAATTCGAGCGGCGTTGGCGGCGTGCAGATGGCGCACGTCAAAGTCGATACGGAGACGGGGATCGTGCGCATGGTCCGATTCGTGGCGGTGCAGGATATCGGCTTGGTGGTGAATCCGAAACTGGCGCAGAGCCAGATACACGGCGCGGCCATCATGGGAATCTGCGGCGCGCTCATGGAGGAGCGGGTAATGGACCAGCAAACCGGGCGCATGTTAAACGCGGACATGGAGTTCTACAAGCTTGCCGGTATCGGCGATATTGGCGAGATTATCGCGCATCTGGATATCACGCCGGAGCACGACAAGCGGGGTGTAGTTGGGCTGGGCGAACCGGCCGCGATCGGCGTGATCGCGAGCATCGGCAACGCCGTGGCGAATGCGATCGGAGTGCGCGTCCCGCAAGTGCCGCTGATTCCGAGCCGCGTTCTGGCCGCGCTGGGAGAAAGGAGAGCGTAATGGAAAATTTTGCGTACGCCAATCCAACGACGCTGAGGGAAGCGGTCGGGCTGTTGGGAACGAAGTGGGGCGAAGTCGAGGTGCTCGCGGGCGGCACGGACCTAGTCAGCATGATGAAGGAATATCTTGTCTCGCCCAAGCTGGTGGTGAACATCAAAAACATCAAAGAGTTGGGCGGCATCGGTTCCGGCAATCATGTTGTCCGCTTGGGGGCCACCGCCACGTTTGACGATCTCACTGAGAACTCCATGCTTCGCAAGAGCTATCCGGCTTTGGTCGAAGCCGTGCGCGGAGTGAGCAGCCCGCAGATTCGCAACATGGGAACTGCCGGGGGCGACCTGTGCCAGCGTCCGCGCTGCTGGTATTTTCGGCAGGGCTTCGGGCTTTTGGCCCGAAATAAAGACGGGAAGCCGCTCGTTCCGGACGGCGAGAACCGTTATCACGCGATCCTGGCCAACAAGGGTCCGGCTTACTTCGTGAGTCCGTCCAGTTTGGGGCCGGCGCTAATTGCATTAGGCGCGACCGTGCGGTTGGTCTCGGCATCGGGCAGCCGCGATGTGCCGGTCGAAAAGTTTTTTATATCGCCGCAAACCGACACTACGCACGAGACCGCGATTCTTCCGAACGAGATTTTGACGGAGATCAATATCCCGGCCGGGTCGAGTCGTAACGCCACTTACGAGGTACGCGAGAAGACGGCTCTCGATTGGCCGTTGGCCGTGGCCTCGGTAGCGCTTAAGATGAATGGCGGAAGCGTTTCGAGCGCGCGCGTGGTGCTCGGACACGTGGCACCCACGCCATTCGCCGCGACGGCCGCGGATAAATTCCTTGTGGGCAAGTCCATAACGGAAGATGTCGCGGAGCAGGCCGGGAAGGAAGCGCTGATGAGCGCGACTCCGCTCAGCCAAAACGGCTACAAGGTTCAGCTTGCGCGCGTGGCCGTGAAGCGGGCGTTGTTACAGGCCGCCAAGAACGCATAAACGTCTTCGACTATGGGCGGGGAGAGGCCGGGAATCTCGCGCGTCGGTTACGAGCGCTGCGACTATCTGCGTTGGAAGGGAATGTTTATCGAAGCCGAGTGGGACCCCACGGTCCCGCACGGCAACGATCGCGCCTTCTGGTGCCAGCACACCTACAATTGCCTGGGTCCGGATAGCAAATTGGTCGACGAGTACGAGTGCAACCCCGCCCGGCCTTGCTATAAGCCGTTGTAGCGGATTCAAGCGGCGACCCATCCGGGGCAACTCCCCAAACCGAAGGAACCGCCCACACCCGCGAATCGCGGTAACGGGATCAACAGTTATCGAAACTCCGAAACCTTCATCATTTGAGTGCTCAGAAAGTCGGTTAGCGTATAGATCAGGGCGCTCCCGTCGGCGGGGACACTGAACACATAGTCGGGCTCCTCGACTCCCGGCAGCGGGTGGATTCTTTTCGTGGCGTAATCGTAATAGGCGAGGTTTGCGACTTTCCCCTTCTCTCCGGAAGCGCCTTCAGGCGAAAAGAAAATACCCTGCCGCGTGGGCACGAAGTACTTGGCGGCGGTAATCAATAGCTTCGCGTCACCGCCTTCGGCGGGCATCGCCCAGACAGCCTCTTTCCTTTCATAGCGTCCGGAAAAATAGATGGACTTTCCGTCTGTCGAAAACACGGCATTGGAAGAGACCTGATGCGTAACTCGTTGCGGTTGACCGCTAACCGGTGGGACCCGCCAGATCCGTTGCCCGCCGTCGCGATAGGACGTGAAGTACACCCAGCGGCCGTCGGGAGAAAACGTGGAAATCTCGTCAAGCGCCGGCGACTCGGTGAGGCGAAGCGGCGGTGACCCAGGCCCATCGACCACGAAGACGTCGGTTTGGTTGTCGCACTGCGCAGTGTAAGTGATCCGGCGTCCATCAGCGGACCAATGCGGCACGGCAACATCGGGGCAAGCCGAGCCGGTCCATTGCGTTTCGGCTCCTGTCCGGATGTCCAATACCCAGACCTGCGGCGTGCCGGCGCGGTCCGAGATAAAAGCGATTCGCGTGCCGTCCGCCGACACGCTCGGATGGGTGTTGTAGCTGTTGGAAACGACCAGTCTTCGCAGGCCCTCCGGCCGGGGCCGCGGAATACCTTGCGCGTCACGATCGAGTGGACGCCAGAAAATATTGAACGCGTGCAACTGCCGCATGTAAATGAAGGTAGTCTGTGCTCCGTGTTGCCGCCGGGCAAAGGCGGGGCCGTAACCGAACTCACCGGCGCCCACCAGCAACCGAGGTTTGGCGTCCCGTGTTTGAGCTACGCGCAGCAATCGCCTTTCGCGGAGCGTACCGCTGGAAAATACGATCTCCCGCCCGTCCGGCGTCCAGGCGGGCTGAATGTTATATGGTTTTCCGGTCACGACGCGGCGAGCCGGGCCTGCCGCTCCCATACGCGCATTCAGCGGCATCAGGAAAATATCGCTCGAAAATGGTGCGAGCCGCCGGCTGAAGGCCAAGGTCTTCCCGTCGGGTGAAATGGCCGGCGTCGAATCGCCGAACGGCTCGCTCGCCCGCGGCGGATGCGTGATCTGTTTCATTGGTCCACCAGCCAGCGGAACGGCGTACAATGCCATCTCCTGTTCCGGCGTCTCGTTGGTGGATACGACGAGCGAGTTGCCGTCCGGCGACCAGGTCAGGTCGCCGAGCCCCGGAGTTCGTAACCGGGCAATCCGGCGCTCGTCACGGCCTTCGGCGTGAATCACCATTAAGTCCGCTTCGCGTCCTCCGTTGGTACGCAGAAATGCGATCCAATGGCCATCCGGCGACCATGCGGGAAATTTCTCCAAAGCTGTTCCGGACGTCAGCCGCACCGGTTGACCGCCCTGTAGGCTTTTCACATAAATTAAATTGCCGTTGTTCGAAGCGTGGGCAACGTAGGCCACCCGCTCGCCGCCAGGCGACATCGCAGCCTGGCCATCCACGCCGGGGTCGGCGCCGAAGGGAGTGGCTTCGAGCGCCCCTTCCCCGGGGTGGCGGCTGGACAACACCCACGCCAACGTCCCCAGCGCGATTGCTACAGCTGCGATGGCCACCGCTGTCACGTACGATGGGGTCGGGCGAGGAGGGCGATCCGGCAATGGCGGCTGAGCCAACACTGCTGCAGGGACGGGGGGCGGTGTGGATGGTTCCCGCCTGCAAAGCTGTGCCTCAATCTGCTTCAGTTCGACCGCCACCCGGCCAGCCTCGGGTCGTGCCGCTGGATCTTTGGCCAACATCCGGCCAATCAGAGCGGTGAGTTGCGGCGGCGCAAGCGGATTCAGATCGGACAGGTCTGGCGGCGAGTCGGTCGCGATCGCCAACATCGCATCCACCGGCGTCGCTGCGGAGAACGGATGCGAGCCCGATGCCAGTTCGAAGAGCACGGCGCCAATCGAAAACACGTCCGAAGCCGCTGTCAAATGTTGACTCCGGGCCTGTTCCGGCGACATGTAACGCAGGGTTCCGAGCGGTACACCCGAACCTGAACCCCCGGAATCCTCCGTAACCTCACGCGCCAGCCCAAAATCCAGCACTTTCACATAGCCATCCGGCCGCACCATCAGGTTCTCGGGCTTGATGTCGCGATGAATGATCCCCTGGCGGTGGGCGGCTGCCAGAGCCTGCGCGACCTGCGCGCCGAAATGGCAGACGTCTTCAACCCGCAAGACTCTGCCGCAGAGTTCGCGAAACGAACTGCCTTCCACCAGTTCCATGGCGATTGCCACTTCGGATCCCGACTCCACCACGTGATAGATCGAGATGATATTGGGATGATTGAGCGCCGATGCGGCCTTCGCTTCCCGAATGTGGCGCTCAACGTCAAGTGCACGGCCGGCTCGCCCCGACGGCAGAACTTTCAGCGCGATGACGCGCCCGAGCGTCGCGTCCCTCGCCGAATAGACGTCGCCCATGCCGCCGCGTCCGAGAAGCCCGGTAATGCGGTACGGGCCGAGCATCGTCCCGATCCGCGATCCACTGCGGGATTGACTGCCCGCCGGGTACTGCGCCGCCGGCGAACCGGATTCACCGGCGGGCTCCGTTTTCCGGAGGAGCGCCATTACTTCCGAAGCAACCGCCGCATCGATACTCCGCGCGCGAAGATTAGGTGGCTCGTTCTTCAGGCGAAAGGTCACAGGCGCGTTCGTAGATCTCCCAAGTCAGGCGAAGTTGTTCGTCTGTCATGAGAGCCGCTAACGCGCCAGCTCCTTTTGGAGCCAATGGCTTGCGAAGGTCCAATAGCGATCGGCAGTCCTGCGGGAGCAGCCGAGGCGTTCGGCGACCTCCTCGCCGTTATAGCCTTCAAACACCCTCAGTTCCACTACCATCCTGAACTTTGGGTTGATGGCCTCGAGACGGCACAGCATGGTTTCCACATGGGCCAGCGTTTCGGCCCCGGCACACGCCAGGTTGGGACCATCCTCGATTTCCGTCTTGACGGCCTTCTTCGATTGCGGCCTCGCATGCTGCGTGAGCAGCCGGTTCATAAGGTATCCCGCAAAGCCCATGAACGCGGCCTTCTCTTCCTGGTCGCCGGGATCACGGACCGACTTGACCTTCAGAAGCTCCAGATAAAGTTCGTTGACAAGCACGGTGGGCTGCCAGCTATGCTCACTGCGCTCACCCTGCATCTTGGACGCGGCGATGCGCCGCAATTCCGGATACAGGATCTCCACCAGCTGATCGGCCGCCCGATGGCTTCCATGCCGGAACTGCGCGATGAGCGCCGCTATGGGTTCCTGGGCAGTCTCGCCTGGCATCGATGTGTATTCTAACACCCAGGCATAGAAAAATTCCCATGGTTGTCCAATTCCGGGCGGCTGCTCGCACTTACTGTAGTGGAGCCACGCGCGGCATTCAGGCGTGGAAGCGCGAAAATGAGCGCCAACGGCGTACGTCGGGTGGAAAAAATCCGCGACTTTGGCCGCCGCGAACCGGCCGCTCTCCATCGGATTGCCAGGAACTTCAATTTAATCGTCGGTAAGTCGCTAAACAAGGAAGATCGAACATGCGAAAGTTTTTGACTGTGCCGGGCTGGGCGCCAATCCTCACGGCGGCAATCTTCACGGCCGCCGGGGCGGCCGCGGCAACCAACGCCGCACACCCCGTTCCTATTTCCCAAAACGTCTCTGTGACGGGTATGACCAATAACCGCTGGACCAGCAATGATACGACACCGCGCACCTTCGCGGATGTCAACGGCGATGGAAAACCGGACATTGTCGCTTTCGCCCCGGATGGGGTCTATGTTGCCTTGAACCAGGGCAGGCCCAGCCCAACGGCGCCGGTGGCATTTGGGCCCATGACGCGATGGATCGCCCAATTTGGCGTGTCCGCCGGCTTCTGGCCGAGCAACACGGTCAATCCGAGGCTGATGGCCGACGTCAACAACGACGGCGCGGCGGACATCATTGGCTGGGCCAACGACGGGATTTATGTCGCTTTGAGCACAAAAAGTTCATTCGCGCCTATTGTGAAGTGGGCCTCCCTTCCCGCTGTGCAGTGGCATGACAGCGATCGAAACCCGGTCCTCGTCGCGGACGTCGACGGCGACAAAAAGCCGGACTTCGTTGTCTTCGCCGACGACGGAGTCTATGTTATGAAAGGCGACGGAAAAAGTTTCGCCGCGCCGGTGCAATGGAGTACAGGCTATAGTTTCAATTCCGGTTGGCCCAGCAATGATAAATTTCCGCGGCTGCTGGCGGATGTCAATGGCGATGGTAAGGCCGACATCGTGGGCTTTGCTTCCTCTGGCGTTTATGTATCGCTTTCAACCGGTACCGGCTTTGCGTCTGCCGTTTCGTGGGAATTCGAGAACTATTCAACGGACTCTGGTTGGCCTAGCAACGGGGTGACTCCTCGCATGTTGGCCGACGTCGATGGAGACGGACTGCCCGACATCGTCGGCTTTTTCCATGATGGAATCTACGTCTCGTTAAATTTGAGCAAGCACTCCCCCGTCGAGTTGCAGCATCCAATCGACTCTAACGGAAACAGTCTCGTAAATTATTTCTCCGCTCCAACGAAACTCACCAGCAAATACGGACAGGTCGAAAGCTCTGACATAGTGGGACTTGTCGAGGCCGCGCTGTTGGCGATCGGCGAATTCCCGCGGTATGCTATTGACCTGGATCAAGACGGAAAGGCCGATATGGGCACTTTCCGGAGCGACGGCATCTACACCTACACTAGTCCCTTTGTCTCCTACCCTCCCCTCACCGGCGCCCGCATTGACATTACTCCCGGCCTCGGCGGCTTTCGCTATTTGACGGCCTACTACGGCCGGGCCGGTTATGGTACTACCACCGTTCCCAAACTGCCGATTCCGGATGTCTCCGCGTACCCGAATCGCGTTCGGGCTATTGCCATCAAGGACGCGAACGGCGGCCAGCCCAAAGTAATCGTTTCGGCCGATATCCTGGGATTCACGCGAGCAATGCATACGGCCATTCTGGGCGGCGTTCAAAGCCATTACTCCGGTTTTGCCGAGGAGAACCTCATCCTTAACGCTTCCCACACACACAGCGGCCCTGTGCTCCGGGACAATCTTGCCCCTATATATAGCTACGACCTGTCCAGCAGTGATCTCTATGCAGTGGGCGCATACACCGATGCATTAACCACTCAGATTGTCGCCGCAATTGGAAATGCGATAGATAACGCCGTGATCATCGGTAAAACAGGGTCACTTTATTACAGCTTTACGACTGCGAGCTTCGCCTCCTATCGAACCACAATTCATGGCGCCCCCAACCAAGGCGAGCAGGGCAATCCCAGCGAGCTGCCCGACGTGCCCGTGATGGTACTGGAGGATGTCAATGGCAACGTGCTTGCGGTTATCTTTACGTATGCCTGCCACGGCACATCGAGCGCGGAACTGAACTTTCATGGCGACTGGCCGGGGGTTACCGCGACACGCCTGGAGCAGATGTATCCCGGCAGCGTAGCGCTCTTCGTGCAGGGCGCCGCAGGCGACTACAATCCCCACCCCTTGGACCCCACCGGGCTCGGGGAGTCCCTCTCATCCGCGATAACAACCTTGATCAGCACCACGAGTTTTATGCCCTTAAGCGGCGTCATCACTGCCGCCTACCAGGACCTGAATTTGCCGCTTTTGTTCAGCGGCCAGAATGATGCTATCAACGGCGGCAGCGAGAATATGCCGATTGTGGCGTGGAACTTCGCAGGTTCCTCGCCGCTTCTTCTGATTGCCACGGGCGGGGAACTGGTATCCGGGTATGCCCTGCGGTTCAAGCTGGATTTGGCGCCAAAGGTGTCCGGTGACCAGAAACGAGTGTGGGTGGCGTCGTACTCCAATGAGGTTCCAGGCTACATCGCCAGTCGGGAATATCTCGTTCAAGGCAACTACGAAGGGCAAGGAGCTCAGTCGTATTACGGCCATTGGAAGTACGTCGACGCCGCTATCCCGAATCCCTTGCTGCTTGATACTACTGAAAACGCGGTTATACAAGGCGTCGAGAGCGTCGCAAACCAGGTAATTCACTGATCGGACCGGAGAATTTAAAAAAAGCTTTTTGCTTGGCGAAAGATGAGGCTAACAATGCTAACGGGTCTACACAACAAACGATACAAAAAATGGGCCGGCGTGGCAATGGTCGCCGCCTTCGCGGGTATTCCTCCGGCGGCTCTCGCCGACACCATCTTCGCGGACTTCACTCCCGGCAATCTGGTCGTATCGCGTAGCGTATACGCGGGCACGGTTGCCTCGGTGAAGGTGGGCCAGAAATTGCCGCCCAACTGTCCCTCGACGGCGGTATGTAATGCGCACGGCGCGACCAATGACGGCAGTTATCCGGGCGTTTGGGACAATGTGACCTATGACGGCAGCTTTACTATCACTGCGCCGATTTTCCTCGACCAGATTACCCCCGAGGGAACACGCATTAATACGCTTTCTGTCCCCGTAAATCTGGTGGTCACCAGTTTCGCGTCGAAGTCCGAGCTGGCGTTGAATTTATCTCGGGAAGGCGATGTGGTGACCTTCATGGGTTACGTGGCGCCGGTGAACGCCCTTGATGCCTCGAATTCAAATACTCCCGGAATCATCGATCCCACCAATCCCGTGGGCGACGCTTACTATCGAGGCGTAGTGCAGGTTTATGCCAGTGGCGCAATGGAGCTCACGATTACCAACGCGTATAGCGGCAATAACGGCCGTGCCGCGATTCAGGCGAACGGCTATCTCTACATGGTCGGGAATGCGGGCAACGGCACGGGAACGCCGGCGGATGTATCCGGGTCGACAGGCCTTCAGATTGCGCTTCCCGGCCAGCCATCCATGCCGCCCACCGAAGTTGGAGACTTCTCCGTCGCGAATGTCACCGATCCTGCGACGGGAATGCCGTATCCGGCCGACAAGCCGGGCAAAGACAACAACTTCCGCGGCTTGACGTTGTTTGAAAACAATCTTTACATCGCCAAAGGCACTGGCAACAACGGAATCGATACGGTCTACCAGGTTGGCGATCCCCATGTCATGCCTACACTGGGCGATGCGGCGACCCAGCCGATTACGATCCTGCCCGGATTTCCCACAACGCCTGTGAAGGCCGGGAGCGCGGGCAATCCGTTCGGGTTATGGTTCGGCGATGCGGCTACGCTCTACGTTTCGGATGAAGGAGACGGCACCGTTAGAAATGCCGAAACCAGCCAAACCGCCGGCCTGCAGAAATGGATTCTGGTAAACGGGAAGTGGCAGTTCGCTTATTTGATGCAGAACGGACTGAATCTGGGCCAGCCGTATACTGTGCCGGACTATCCTGTTGCGTTGAGTCCGTTCACGGACGGGTTGCGCAATATCACGGGGCGCAATAACGCCGATGGTACGGTAACCATCTGGGCCGTTACGTCGACGATCAGCGGGTCGGGCGACCAGGGCGCGGATCCTAACAAACTGGTGGCGATCACCGATGTTCTGAGCAACGCCGATCCGAGTTTGGCTTCGGTCGAGCCATTCACGACAATCATGTCGGCGGGCTTTGGTGAAGTGCTGCGGGGAGTGTCCTTCACGCCGGGAACCGGAACGCGGAAGCGCGGCCGACGGTAGGCAAACGCGTTCCGAGGCCGCGACGCTACCCTGCGGGCTCCGTGGCCAACGATAATGAACTTCCGTTAGTGTAGCCCTGCCAGCCCCGATGGTAACGGGCGAGTATACGGATGACGAATCTCACCTGGTCGCGGTGGTCGTCGTCTTGACCTGTGCCGCTTTGACTGCCTTTGGGGTCCCGGTACACTTTCCCCGCTTCGATGGCTTTCGGGCTGTGGACATAGCGGCGCTGATGGCGTCGGGGATGTGCATCGGGGTGGCGCTCTCCGCACTGTTGCGCGGGCCTTAAGGAATAAGTAACCTTCCGGCCTGTCGCGCCACCGACCTATTGTCCTACCAGCTCAGTCGCAGGGCCAGGTTCATCAACGGTTCGCCCTGAATACTCGCCGTGGCTTGGTCGGAGGTAAACTTGCCGAACAACTGCGGGTTCTTGAAGTCCACCGTGTTACTGGGCGGATTGAGAGCGAAGTTGTGGAACGGATTCTGGAAATCATAGCGCACTTGCAAGTTCCAGCGTTCCCCGAATTTGAAGTTTTTCTTCAACGAAACTTGAGAGAAGTACGCCGCTGGACCGGTCAGGATGTTGCGCCCCGCGTTGCCTGGCGTGAACGGCGCAGGCGGCGCGAATGCGGAAATGTTGCTGGCCGAACTCGCGGGCGGCTGATTGGACGAGCCGATTAAGGCGTTCGACAACGACTGATTAAAGCGATTCCCTCCGATGAGGCTGCCGATTCCGAACTGCGGCATTTCCGGCGTCGCAATCAGATTCGGAACTCGCGCGCCGATGTTGGAGGGATAGTAATTGTACGGACTGTTGGCGAAGGCGAATCCGAACGGGTTACCGGTGGCGACGGTCTGAATCCAAGACATGTCCCAGCCGCCGGCAATGTAGTCCATCGCGCGGCTCCGATTCATGAAAGTCCGGCCTTTACCGAACGGCAACTCGTAAGTCGCGCTGGCCACAAAACGGTGACGCTGGTCGAAGCCCGCGCGGCCCTTATTCAGATTGCGGTCCGAGACTGGGGTAACACCCGTACAGGTACCCGAATCCGAGTCGCAGTCGTCGAGCGCCTTGGAGTAGGTGTAGAACGAATCCATGGTCAGGCCCTTTGAATACCGCTTGGAAAACTGTATTGTGCCGGCGTGGAAACTGGAGTGCCCGGTGTTTGCCATGTGATTGATCGATCCGAATTGCGCATAAGGAAGGTAGGCTTGCGTGTTGGCAAAGGCCGCCGCCTGCAAAGCCGGATTGTTGGCGCCGAAATCCGTGTTGAACGCATTAATGTTCCAGCTCTCCACCAGGTCGATTCCGGAGGATCCCTGATAGCTCAACTTGAACAGATTGTTCGCGGTGATCTGGTATTCCACCGTGGCGTTCCAGGTCAAGACCCGCGCGGGGTGGAGAGTCTGGTCGAGCCAGGCAATGTTGCGTGAACCATAGTTTGTTCCGACGTAAGCGGCCGTGCCATTGGGCTGGATGTTGTAGACGACCGGCGCCGGGCCTTGGCTAAGTTGGAATAGCGGCCGCGGGTCGTTGGGCGCCCGCTGTTGCACTACCTGAGCTTGATACTCGTCGAAGTTCATGGCGTTGTTCGGCCACCGGATATCTACGGTGTTGAGGCCGAAACCGCCGCGGAGCACCCACTTTTCGAGCGGATGATAGGCGAAGCCAATCCGGGGTTGGAAATTCTTCCAGTCGCGATTATTCAGATACCCGGTTGGATGGATCACGGCGCCCACTTTGCCCGTAAGCGGGTCCATGGTGGCGGGGCTGAAGTTGCTCTCCTGCCCGTGGGCGGTGTGAAACGGGCTCTCGGTCGACCAGCGCAAACCGAGGTTAAACGTCAGATTTCTCGAAAACTTCCAGTCGTCCTGGAAATACAAACTGTTGATCGCATCCCGAGGCTGCCAAGTGTTCGTGTACGTTACGAAATTCGCGGAGGAGACGGAGCCTAGCTCGAAGCCGGCGAAGGTATTGCCCGTGTTCGGAACCGGCTGGCCGTTCGGCTGGAGTCCCGCCGTCGTGTTGGCGAAACTGAACTGGCCGCTTGGGTATCCCACCTGCAAGTAATTCGCGGTAAAGAACAGGATCTCGTAACCGGCCTTGAAAGCGTGGGAGCCTTTGATCTTGCTGAAATCGTCGCGCAGGGACTCTGCCTGGCGGATGTTCCTGGTGGGGCCCTGCACGGTCAATCCATAAAGCTGCGCGTAATCGGGCGCCTGCGAAGAGTTTCCCACGCCGAGCGCGGTCCCGGGAGCGCTGAAGGAGGGCAGCAGGGCCGGGCTGATATTCGGAATGCCCAACTTGGCGCCCCAATCCTGGCCGTAAGACGGAGTAAACAGGTCGTTCCTGAGCCGGAGAAAACTCACCCGGAATTCATTCACCATCGAAGGACTTAGGATATAGGTTGCGCCCACGGATGTGTTCTGTTGCGTGGCCGGTCCGTTATAGCCGGTAGTGCCGTCAAATACTCCCACCTGAATGCTGGTGGGCCGCTCCAGCCCGTTCTCATGGTTGTAGGTATAACTGCTGTACATCTTGAAGTTCGAACTGAACTGGTGATCGACGCGGCCGGAGTAATCCTCAAAAAACGTTCGGGACGGCGGATCGTAGGTGTAATTGCTCACCGGCCCCGTGCTGCTGAAGGACCCGGGCGTGTTCGGCGCTTTCCAAATGTTATACCCAAGAATCTTCGCCGCGACCGGATCGAAGCGGCTGAGCGGAATCACGGTGCCGCCGGGAAACGGATCGCGCGTCCAAGTGCTGTCCGCATTGAGACGGGTGGTCGCGGGATCGTAAAGGGTTTGCCCCTTGCCGCCAAACGTGAAATCCCCTTTCAACTCGGCGGGGTCGGGCGTCTGGCTGGTGATCGACTGCGTCTTCTTCTCGATCAGCTTCTGGTAGCCGAAGAAAAAGAAAGTCTTGTTTTTGCCGTTGTACACATGCGGGATTATGATGGGGCCGCCAATGTTCGCGTCCGGTTCCATGAACCACCCCGGAACACCGTTGGGGTTGCCCGGCTGCGGCTGCGCGCTGGTATACAAGCTGAAATACTGGCGATGCGTCAAGATGCGGGTTCGGCCGAAATCCGACGCCATCCCATGAAATTCATTGGTGCCGCTCTTCTTGACCGTCGTGATGACGCCGCCGGTTGAGTGGCCATATTCGGCGGGAAGGGTTCCCGTGAGAACCTTGACCTCGTCCACGGAGTTTTCGATCGGTTTGATAACGGTGGTGCTGCCCTGCGGGTCGTTGGCAAACACGCCGTCTTCGAACACCGCCGTTCCACTATTGCGCTGGCCGGCCACGTAAAAGGCCCCCAGACCGTTTGTGCCGCCGTTCGTTAAATTCGTCAGTCCCGGCATGATGGTCATGGCATTCGTGATGTAGCGCTGATACATCGCCAACTTATACAACTGGTCCCCTTCCGTCACGGTACCGGTGGCGGAGGTCTCGGTTTCGAGCAGAGTGCTTTTTGCCGTCACTTCCACCGATTCGCTGACCGCGCCGATCTCTAGCGTCGCATCCACCGGCAAAACATCGCCGACGCGCAGAGCGAGTCCTTCGCGGATCGTACGCTTGAAACCGGCCGCCTGAAAGGTGACCGTATAGGTCCCCGGCTGTAACGATTGAACGCGAAAAATCCCGTCGTTATTGCTGACGGACGAAAACTTAAAGTTGTTTTCCTTCTGCACCACCGAAATTTGGACTCCGGCCACCGCAGCTCCGGAAGAATCGGTCACCAGGCCGGTGAGGGTGCCCGTATCGGCTTGACCGAAGAGGCTCGCGACAATGGCAAACGCGCAGATCGGAAGCGCGAGACAACGACGAAGTTGCATATTTCTCCTCTTGGCGCCTGAGCGCCCGTAAATTTTCCCGAAGTCCAGTGTCGTGCGCGAAGGCGGGTTGCCGCCGAACCCGGACTGGTCTTCAGTAAGGACTTACGATTCTAAAAACCCTTAAACTCCAGCGTCGCCGGAGCACTGGGACCAGCATCCGGTAACGCGCTTGAGCAATATCATACAGAAGCGGCATTGAAATCGCAATTTTCTCGAAATGCGGCGAATTGCTCGAACCGCTCCGAATCCGGTAAAATAGGCGAAGCTAACATGACCCACAATGCCGCGCTTCTGGCGTTCTCCGCGGCCGTCTTCGCCTTTCCGCTCTGGTCCGCCACCGACAGCTTGCCGCAACAAGCGGCCGGCATTCTCGAGAAGCGGTGCATCTCCTGCCACGGCGAGACGACCTCCATGTCCGGGCTGAAACTCACCGGGCGCGATCCGATTTTGAAAGGCGGCACGCGAGGCCCCGCATTAAAGCCGGGCAATCCGGCGGACAGTCTCCTGCTCCAAGCCGTATCGCACGCGGGCAAGCTCACGATGCCGCCTGGAGTGAAACTGCCGGAAGAAGAGATCGCGATTCTGCGATCGTGGATCGAAAAAGGCGCTGAGTGGCCGGCGGATCGCGTGGTCCAGGCGGCGCGTCCCAAATGGTGGGCCTTCCAGGCGCCCAAGCGTCCGCCGGTCCCGGCCGTGGCCGACACGCGAAATCCGATAGACGCCTTCCTCGATGTGAAGATGCAAGCGGCGCACGTGCAGCCCTCCGCGGAAGCCGGCCGGCTCGCCCTGCTGCGACGCGCCACCTTCGATTTACTTGGCCTGCCTCCTACCCCCGAGCAGGTTCGCGCGTTCGAGGCGGACACTTCTCCCGACGCGTGGGAGCACTTGCTCGACTCGCTGCTCGCCTCGCCGCGCTATGGCGAAAAGTGGGGGCGGCACTGGCTCGATCTGGTGCGCTACGGCGACACCGCGGGATTCGAGCAGGACCCATATACGCTCGAAGCGTGGCGCTATCGCGATTACGTGATTAAGTCGTTCAACGACGACAAGCCATACGACCGTTTTGCCAAGGAACAGATCGCCGCCGACGAGCTATGGCCAGACAATCCCGACGCGCGCACCGGCACCGGCTACTACCGGGTGGGCACCAACCGCGACATGCTCTTCAAAGTGGAAGAGCAGAATGCTTCGGAGAAGTTGACCGACTACGTCGATACGACTTCATCCGTGTTCCTGGGCCTGAGCGTTGGTTGCGCGCGCTGCCACGATCATAAGTTCGATCCGATTCCGCAGAAGGATTATTACCGGATGCAGGCGATTTTCGCCCCCGCGGTCAACGACCGCACGTTCCTCGAATACAACGATGCGCGTTTCTACGACATCGCGGCGAACGGAAGGGAGTTCAAGCTGCGGCAGATTGGCGCGGAGATCGCGCGCATCGAGAAGCCTTACCGGACGAAGCTGCGCGACGAACAGATCGCCAAGCTCGAACCCGCCCTTCAGGAAGCGGTGAAGGCAAAACCGGCGGAGCGGACTCCTGCGCAACAAGCCTTGGCGACCCAAGCCGAAGCGAAGCTGAAGCTTTCCGACGACGATGTTCGCGGGCAGCTTTCACAAGCGGATGCGGAAAGATTGCACGCCATCGAAAAGCGTCTGGTGTCGATGTATGAAAATTACGGTCCACCGCCCATGGCACCCGGAATTATCGATGTCGGACGCGAAGCGCCGCGGACTTACATAGCCGAACGGGGGAATTATCTCTCGCCCGGCGACGAAGTCGGCCCTGGCTTTTTGACGATCCTCGGCGGCGGGAATGTGCCCGAGCCGCCGCTGCACGCGAAGTCTACCGGACGGCGCAAGGCCCTTGCCGAGTGGATCGCCAGCCCCGCGAACCCGATGTTTGCCCGCGTGATGGTGAATCGAATCTGGCAGGATCATTTTGGGCAGGGCCTGGTGAAAACCGGCAACGATTTCGGCACGCGCGCGGGCGACCCGAGTCATCCCGAGCTGCTCGATTGGCTGGCGACGGAATTCGTCGCGCGCAAGTGGTCCATCAAATCGATGCATAAGATCGTTATGATGTCGGACGCGTACCGGCGCAGTTCGAACGCGACCGAATCCGCGCAAAAACAGGATCCCGCGAACGTGTTGTTGTCGCATATGAACCGCCGCCGGCTGGAATCGGAAGAAATTCGCGATGCGGTGCTGCAGGTGAGCGGCAAATTGAATCTCGAAATGGGCGGCGCGCCCGTGGTTCCGCCGCTCGAAGCGGAGGAACTGTTCGGCATCATCGGGAAACCGGAGAATGCGTGGGTGGTGACGCCCGATCCCGCCGAACACACTCGCCGCAGTATCTATATGCTGGTGCGCCGCACGTTCCAGCAGCCGATGGCGGAAGCGTTCGATACGCCGGATGGCGTGCAATCGTGCCCCCGGCGGAATGAGAGCACGACGGCGCCGCAATCGCTCGCGCTGCTCAACAGCCGGTTTATGGTGGAGCAGGCGAAGGTGCTGGGTGCGACCCTGGGGACCGTTGACGGGGCTTGGGAACGCGTGCTCGACCGCAAGCCGACCGAAACTGAACGGGCCGCGGGATTGAAGTTCATCGGGAAGCAGACGGCGCTGGCGGGATCGAAATCCGCCGCGATGGCGGAGTTGGCGCGAGCGCTGCTAAATATGAATGAGTTTCTGTATGTGGACTAAGGAATATGACCAGACGTGAACTTTTGTTGCGCACCGGCGCGGGCTTTGGCGCGGCCGCGCTGTCGAGCCTCCTCGAAGGCGCGGAATTCAATCCGCTCGCTCCCAAACTTCCACCCGCGCCCGCAACGGCAAAGAGCGTCATTTACCTGTTCATGCACGGCGGCGTCAGCCACGTGGATACGTTCGACCCCAAGCCCGAGCTCACCCGCCGCACCGGCCAGCCGCTCTCGATCGAGCTCGCGAAGACGATCAAGACCAGCTTCATACACGACCCCACCAAGGCCATTCTTCGCGGCAGCCCTTGGGAGTTTAAACCCGGCGGAAAATGCGGCACGCCGGTGTCGGACCTGTATCCGAACCTGCGCGAGCGCATGGACGATATCGCGGTGATTCGCGGATGCTACGGCGATGCGTTCGATCACGCTCCCGCGATTTACCTCCGCACCACCGGATCGCAATTTCCCGGACGGCCCTGCCTCGGTTCATGGGTTACTTACGGCCTGGGCACTGAGAATCAGAATCTGCCCGCGTTCGTCGTGATGTCGGATGGCTCGACGAAATCCGGCCCTCCCGCTTACAATGCCGGCTTCCTTCCCGCCGTGTATCAAGGTACGGTTTTTCGCGGGGGAGAAAATCCGATCCTCTACGTTCGCAATCCAGCCGGGATTTCGGACCGGACGCAGCGCGAAACGCTCGGGCTGATCAACGAGGTTGATCGCGTGCACGCGCAAACGCGCCCGGGCGATACCACGCTCGACGCGCGCATCGCCTCTTATGAGCTGGCTTACCGGATGCAGAGTTCCGCGCCCGAGGCAGTCGATTTCAGCAAAGAATCCGCCGCGACCAAAGCGCTTTACGGCTTCGACGACCCGCTCACCGGCGATTTCGGACGCAAGTGCCTCCTGGCGCGAAGGCTCGTCGAGCGCGGCGTTCGATTTATTCAGATATTCTCCGGCACCAACGTCGGCGACGATTGGGACAACGCGCATACCGACCTCGTAGGGTCGCACAACCGCATGGCCGGCAAAACCGATAAGCCGATCGCGGCGCTGTTGCAGGATTTGAAAGCGCATGGCCTGCTCGATTCGACGCTGGTGGTGTGGGGCGGTGAGTTTGGCAGAACGCCGCTATCGCAAGGGCAGAACGGGCGCGACCATCACCCCTACGGGTTCACAACGTGGATGGCGGGCGGCGGGGTGAAAGGCGGACAGGTTATGGGCGCGACCGACGATTTTGGCGTGCAAGCGGTCGAGATGCGCGTCGACACGCACGATGTGAATGCAAGTATTTTGCGATTGCTCGGTCTCGATCACGAGAAGCTAACGTACTTGTATCAGGGCCGTAACATGCGCTTGACGGATGTGCGCGGCGGCGGAGAATTCACGAAGCAACTGGCCGGTTAGGGCCTCGTCCGGTCCCAAACCAGTCCAATCGCCAACGCTAGGGCTCCGATTGCGATTCCGGCTGCGGCGTCGGCCGCGTAATGATAACGTCCATAGATGGTCGCGATTGCGATCAGGATCGCGAGGGTCAGCAACGCGCGCCAAACCCATCGGCGCTCCGGTAGCGCGCGGCGCATCCCAAACGCCGCCGCGAAGGCGCCCGATACGTGCGCGCTCGGGAACACGCTGGTGTGGATTCCGTAATTGCCCACTAAAAAATAGTTAAACCGGCGGAATAGGGTTTCGAAACCGGGCAAATCCTGGCCGGGGAAGACCGTTCGCGGCGGTTCGGAAGGCCAGAACGGGAACTGGACATAGGAAAGCAACAGGCCGAGTAGAAAATAAACCCAGAACCGGTCCGCGCGCTCGCGGCGATTGTACCGGTAGAGCATCGCGATAGAGAACGCCGGAATCGCATAAACCAGCGAGTAGGCAATCTCGAGGATCGAAGGAATCACCGGCCCGAATCGCTCGATGGCGGCGCGTGCGCTCCAATCGCTCAGTAGCCAGCGGTCCCAGACGATCCATTGGCGCTCCAGCTCGTACGTGTGCTCGCGCGCGGCAAACCAGCCCATCTCGCGATAGCAGAGGAGCGTGAGCACGAGCGGCAGCCAGTCGCGAATCGCGCCGAGGAGCTTGCCGCGACGAAGCGAATCCGCGTGGGCGAGCAGCGCGTAATTCGCAAGAATCAGAACGTTGACAAGGCACGTGACCGCGCGCACGCGGGCGGCGACCGGAAGGAATAGGCTGAGGACTCCGGCGTAGACGAAGTAGGCGGCAAGCAGCCGCTCGGAGCGGCGGAGGATCGGCATTTCTGGTCTATTGTGAATTAATCGGCGTGAATACTGCGGTACAATTCCGAATTATCCGTGGAGGGTTGCCGGTGCCGGACTCGGAATCGCCAGGCGAAATCACGCGACTTTTGGGAGAACTGAAGAGCGGCCGGCGAGAAGCCGCGGACGTTCTGATGCCGATGGTCTACCGGGAACTGCGCCGCCTGGCCGCCAGCCACATGCGCCGGGAGCGTCCGGACCACACTCTGCAGGCCACCGCGCTGGTGAACGAAGTTTATCTGCGACTGGTGCAGCAGCAGAAAGTGGATTGGAGAAATCGCGCTCATTTCTTCGGCGTCGCCGCCGGTTTGATGCGGCGCATCCTAGTGGACCATGCGCGCGCGCACCGGGCGGACCGTCGCGGCGGCGGCGCGCAAAAGCTGCAATTGAACGAAGCCATCGCTTTCGACGAATCGCAATCGGACGATTTGGTGGCGCTCGACGACGCGCTCAGCCGCCTCGAAACCTGGGACCCGCGCCAAAGCCGCATCGTGGAACTGCTCTTCTTCGGCGGATTGACTCAGGAAGAGGCGGCGGAAGTTCTCGGCATCTCGGTGCGTACGGTCAAGCGCGATTGGAGCGTGGCGCGCGCCTGGTTACACGGAGAAATGGATGACTCCGGAGCGATGGGAGCGCATTAAAGAGCTGTTCGAGGCGGCGCTCGAGCGCGCGCCGCCGAGCCGCTCCGAATTTCTGCGGGACGCGTGCGGCGAAGACGAGACTCTGCGCAACGAGGTGGAGCGGCTGATCGATCGCCACGACAGTTTTCCGCCCACGGAGTCGATGCCAACGCACACCCGAATTTTTCGCGAAGGAGAATTAATCGCGGAGCGTTATAACATCGTGCGCTTCTTGGGCGAGGGAGGCATGGGCGAGGTCTACGAGGCCGAAGATCTGGAGCTCGGCGGCACCGTGGCTCTCAAAACCATTCGCTCGGAGATTGCATCCGACGAGCGCATGGCAGCGCGATTCAAAAGCGAGATCCAGTTGGCGCGGCAGGTAACGCATCCCAACGTCTGCCGCGTGTTCGACGTCGCGAGGCACCAGACCTCATCGGGGTACGTGGCGTTTTTGACGATGGAGTATCTGCCCGGCGAAACGCTCGCGCACAGGATCAAGAAACACGGGCCTTTGCCGGCGGCGGAAGCGCTGCCGCTGATGCGGCAAATGGCCGCCGCACTCGATGCGGCTCATCGCGCCGGCGTGATCCACCGGGACTTCAAAAGCTCCAACGTGATTTTAACGCCGGCGGACGATGGCGTGCGCGCCGTGGTCACGGACTTCGGCTTGGCACGGAGCGCCGATCCGGAAGGCCAACGCACTCTGACGGTCACGGGCAACATGATTGGCAGCCCCGATTACATGGCGCCGGAATTATTCGCGGGAAAGCCGGCAACCATCGCGTCCGACATATACTCGTTCGGCGTGGTTCTGCTGGAAACGCTCACGGGACGCCGCTCGGCGACAGCGGGGCGGACGGATCGTAAGATTGACGCTCGATGGGAGCGGGCGATCGCTCAATGTCTGGAACGGGAACCGGCGCGGCGGTTTGCGAGCGCGGGGGATGCGGTGCGCGCGATCGAGGGCAGGCCCCCGCCCATTCGGGTTTCCGCTAGATGGGCCTGGGCGGCCGTCGCCGCGCTGTTGGCCGTCTTTGGCTGGATGGGCTTGCGGGACGGGCGTTTCGGCGTGCAAAGCGTTTCTCCCGAAGCGCTGCGTTGGTACCGGACCGGGACCGAATTCGCGCAAGCCGGAGCGTCTTTCGCCGCAACTCGGGCGCTCGATCAAGCCGTAAAGGTGGACGGTCATTACAGCCTCGCCCATGCCCGCCTGGCCGACGCATGGAACGATCTGGGCGCGGGCGAGAAGGCGAAACAGGAGATGCTGCTGGCGCAAGGACCGGGGGAGAGCCGTTCGCGCTTGCCGGAAATGGACCGGCTCTACGTCGAGGCCGTCTACTCCACCATTACGCGCCGGTTTCAGGACGCCGAAGAGAAATACGCAGAGATGTTGCGCAAGGCGAACGACTCCGCCAAGCCGGTGATCTATTTCGACCTGGGCCGATCCCTTGAAAGAGAATCCCGGTTCGAAAAAGCGATCGAGAGTTATCGGCGGGCAGAAACGGCTTCTCCCGGAAATCCGGCGGCGGCGCTGCGGCTGGCGATCCTGTTCACGCTCCGCCAGAAGCCAGCCGAAGCGAGCGAGGAGTTTCGCAAGGCCGACGCGTTTTACCAGGCGTTAAGTAATCAGGAAGGGATAACCGAGGTGCTCTTGCAGCGCGGGGTGTCCGCGAACCGCGCCAACCGGGCGCAAGAGGCGGGCGATCTCCTGCGGCAAGCGCTGGCCGGAGCTCAGGTCACCAAAGACGTTTACCAGATTATTTCGGCCAAACTGCAGTTATGCGTCCTCGCCATCAATTCCAATCGGGCGGCGGAGGCCCAGGAGTACGCCAATCAATCGATCGCAACCGCTCGCGACAACGGCATGGAGCTGTTTGCGGTGCATGGGCTGGTAAGCCTTGCCGGAGCTCTGCAGACGCGGCACGACTACTCGGGGGCCGAAAAATATTTGCAAGACGCGCTCAATATTTCGCGGCGCGAGAATTCCCGCCGTTGGCAGGCAATCTCCCTCACTCAACTGGCGGCGCTTCATATGCCGCTGAAGCGATTCGGCGAGGGGCTATCGGAAGCGCGGCAAGCGTTAACCATTTTCCGAGAAGACCATTTCCCGTCCGAAACGGGGTTTTGCCTGACCCTCATCGGCCGCGCGCAGCGCGATAGCGGCGATTACCCGGCCGCCGAGGCGACGTTCGGCGAATTGGTGGCGCTGGGCGAAAAATCCGGCGATCGGGCGCAAATGGCGCTCGGGCAGGAATCGATGGGGAGCCTCCTGCTTCGCCGGGAGAGGTTTCCGGAAGCTCTGAGCCGTTACCAACGCAGCCTGGAATTGAGCACGGCTTTGGGCGACCGGTCGCGCATCGCATCCGGCTCGCAGCAATGCGGGGATGTGCTCTGGCGCTTGGGGCGCTATGACGAATCGCGCGATATGCTTGCCAAAGCTGGCGCGGCGGCCGGGGATAATCTGGGGCGGAAGCTCGACATTGCGATGTCGCGGGCGGAGATTGCATTAAGCCAATTGCATTACGGAGACGCGGCGAGCGATTGCCGGCGCGCGCTGGGCGCATTGGGAGCAATCGACGTGCCGCGGCGCGCGGAGCTCCAGCGAATCTTGGGAGCGGCCGACATTGGGTCGGGCAAGCGTCGCGAGGGCCTTCAGCTATGCGAAGACGCTTTACAGGCTGCGGGGCCGCTGGGCGATACGTCCCTGATTTCGCGAGCGACTTTGTCGGTGATGCAAGCTCGGCTGGAGACAAACGATTATCGAGGCGCGCTGAAAGCGTATCGCAACGCCGAAGAGCCGTTGTCGCATTTGCCGGAGTCGGGATGGCGCTCGGCTGTGTTAGCCGCGCGGGCGAGCGAGAGGACACCCGACCGCGCGCAAACACGGACGCTGGCTTTATTAGGAGATACTCGCTCGAAAGCGCTGGAAACGCTTTGGGGAGCCGAGGCGTTCCGCTCCTATTCCGCGCGGCCCGATATTCAACAAATGCGGAGGCACCTTTTCCGATTGCTTTCCGCGTTTAATAAATGAGGAGGAGAAAAATGGACACCAAAGATATTGCAGGGGATTCGGATATTAACTGCAATGGCGGAACAGCGCTCGGGGGCGGGCGCCAAGAACCGTGCAGCGGACTCGGACTCGAATTGTTGAGGGTGCTCGGCTACGATAACGATCAATCTACGCACCTGACCGTCACGGGTGGAAAGACTAGCGAGATACGGTACGAGGATTCGGGGACCCAGACGATAGACTTGTCGGGGCGCAATTGGATTCTCTTGGTCCGCCCACACGCCGTCATAATACACACTTTTGATAAGGGCGCCAACGTCGATATCGACACGGTGTTCGGCCGCTTCACCAAAGTGAGCGGAATGGCCCGCAAGCATTCCCATCCCAACGATATTGGAAGTATGACGCTGTTCGTGGAGGGTCAGCTTCCCCAGTCTCTGCCAGGCTGCCGATTTAGAATTGTGTACGACAAAACGCCGCCTACGGCACGGCGATCCAAGTAAGCCAGTTCACGGCGGCGGATACAATTGGGGATGCGAAAGATGCGTCCCCAATCGTCGTCGTGAGAAAGTCGCCGCTGCTTCCCATCTTTCTCATTGTGCTGGTCGATATCCTGGGCCTCACGATTATTCTGCCGCTGCTTCCGTTTTACGCCGAAAAATTGGGCGCTTCGGCGACCGTCGTGGGCCTGCTGATCTCGTCCTACGCGGCGTGCCAATTGATTGCGGGACCGATTCTGGGCCGGATTTCCGACCATGTCGGCCGCCGCCCCGTACTAATCGTCAGCCAGATGGGCACGTTCGTGGGCTTCTTGATCCTGGCCGGAGCGAACGTTTTATGGGTGGTGTTCCTATCGCGCATCATCGATGGATTAACCGCCGGAAATTTGTCGCTGGCGCAAGCGTACATCGCGGACGTGACCGCGCCCAAGGATCGCGCGAAATCGTTCGGAGTGATCGGGATCGCATTTGGAATCGGATTCCTGATTGGCCCCGCGATCTCGGGATTCCTGTCGCAGTATGGCTACGCGTATCCGATTCTGGCCGCCGCCGCGCTTTCCGTCACTAGCATCCTGTGCACGTTTTTTCTCCTTCCCGCCGTGGCGCCAACTCCGCCTGGAGAAGAAGTGGATGCGGAAGCTTTGCCCGCCCCGGCCGGCGCGCGCCTCGGGATTCTCGATTGGAAAGGGTACGTGGAATATTTCCGGCGGCCCGGTTTAAGCGGTCTGCTCTGGCAATTTTTCCTGTTCGCGTTTTCGTTCGCGACCTTCGTTAGCGGCTTCGCCTTGTTCGCGCAGCGCCGCTTCACCTTCGATGGCCAGCCGTGGGGGCCAAAACAGATCGGCTACGTGTTCGCGTACGTCGGGTTTCTGGGCATTATTCTGCAAGGCGGATTGATTGGCAGGCTGGTGAAGCGTTTCGGCGAGCGCCGCCTGGTGTGGAGCGGATTTCTCGCCGCGACCATCGGCTTCGGCCTGCTCGGCTTCACGTACCATCTGCCAGCGCTGCTCGCCATCAGCGCGATTTCGTCGTATGGCACTGGCGTGCTCCGCCCCGCGCTGACGAGCCTGATTACGCAACAAGCGGGCCGCCGCGAACAGGGCGTGGTCCTGGGGCTGACGCAATCCCTGACTTCCGTTTCGCAGATTATCGCGCCCATAATTGCGGGCATGCTGATCGACCGCGAACTGCTGGCGGCCTGGGCGCTAGTTGCGGCGGGCACCACGTTTACCGGGTTTACCGTGAGTAAGTTCCGCCGGACGTAAGGGGCGGTTTCGCGGGTGGCTTGTCGTCGCCGCATTCGGAGACCAGATAGTCGAGCAGGTCTTCGCGATCTCTTATCGATGCACCCCAGCGAACCATCTTGTCCAGCTCTTTTCCCCAAGCCGCGCGCGATAAACGCTGCATGTGCGTGATCCGGGCGCTGTGACAGGCGAGGCAGCTCCGCTGCTCTTCCGCTTTCCCGCGCTCGATCGCGTCGTTAGTCGCGGCGAACACGGAGACTACGGTGAAAATTCCGGCTAGTATCGTGAACTTAAACATGTTCCACCAGAATCCCAATCCTATCCACGGCATTCCAGGCGTATCCGGACGGATTCCACACCGCCACGAACGGCTGGACCCTCCCCGCCGAATCGGTGGCGCGGGAAAGCACGGTGTAATAGCCCCGCTTCTTCGGCTGCCATGAAAAATTCCATAAGCGCCAGGCAAAGGGCAGATTTTCCCGCGAGAGGCCGGCGGCCGCCCAATGCATGCCGCCGTCGGTCGAGACTTCGACGCGCTCGACCTTCTCTTCGCCCGCCCAGGCAATGCCGCTGATGTTCACCGGACCCGCGGCCGCTGTGCTTTGATCGACGGGGTCCATGATGATGGACTTTACCGCCATCCCCTGAATCATGTCGAGCTCATCGGGCTTAACGGGCGTGCCGGGCGGAAGATCATATCTTGGGAATCGATAAGCCGGATTCATGAAAAATCCGGTGTTGGGCGTTTCGGAAACCGTGATGCGCCGCACCCATTTTAGCCAGCACGCGCCCACCCAGCCCGGCACAATCAGCCTGCACGGGAAACCGTGAAAATCGGGTAGGGCTTCTCCATTCATCCGGAGAGCGAGCAGCGTCGCGGGGTGCAGCATCTTTTTCATGGGGAACGAGCGCACGAAATCGGGCGTGGAGAGGACGCCCTCGTCCGCTCCGTCGAACTCGACGAAGGCAGCGTCCGGCTGGAAACCCGCAAGCTTCAAAACATCGGAAAGACGGGGACCTCGCCAGGAAGCATTTCCGATCGCCCCGCGCATCCATTGCGATCCCGGGACGCGCGGCCGGAAGAACGCTCGGCCGTTGCCGGCGCATTCCATGGTTGCCGGCACTTCGAATTGCGGCAATTTGCGGAGATCGTCCAAATTGAGCGTCAGCGGCTTCGATACCTTGCCGTTTACGGTTAAACGGTACGATTCGCCATTCACTTTCGGACGCGGAAGGTGCTGCCTTACGTAAAAGGCGTCGTTGGGCGTTAGCCAGGAGCGAAAATATTCAGGAGGCGTTTCCAGATCTTCCGGCCGATCGTTATGCAAAAGCATCGGCTTCTTGCCGGGAACGGTTACGGAATCGTCGCCGCGTAGCGCGGTTGCGGCCAGGACTGCCGCCATAGCCTGTCTGCGTGTCACGCCGTTCATAAACTGCCCACGTTACCAGATTACGCGGGCGCCAATTTGCAAGCGGCGCGCATTGGTTCCATCCGGAAATCCGCCCGTGGCGGTGCCTTGCGCATAGCCTGCGGCGGGGTTGAGAACCGGCACGCCGGCGACCACCGTTTCGATATACTCGCGCTGCGAAACCGACGTGAAGTACCGGTGATTGAAAACGTTGAACGCGTCGAAGGTGAACATGGCGCTTACGCGCTCGGTAATCGGGAAAAGCTTTGTGATTCGCGCGTCGATTCTTTCCACTGGGGCGACTTGCAAGCTGCCGATCGGCTGAAACGGAATGCGGTTGTACAATCCGCCTTGGCCGTATCCATTCAAACTGGCGGTGTTCGCGGCCGTGAATGGGGCCGGTGCCGGAGCCGACGATATCTGGACCGTGGGAGTCACTTCGGGGGGCGAGGAGAACGATCCCAAAACGGAGAGTTCCCAGCTATTTACCAGATATCGGGAAAGCGCGCTCGCGCTCCGGAGGAACACGGGTTTCCAGACTACGCTTACTCCCGCGCGCTGCCGGAGATCTAAAGCGGACGTACCCTTTTCATTCCGATAATCCCCCGGAATGTAACTCTGCGGACCGCCGCTGGCGAAGATATTGGGACTGCCCGCGCCGCCCTGTCCCTCGTCGATGGCGTGCGACCACGTATAGGAAACCGAGCCGGTCACATTGTGAGCCATGCGCTTATTCAGCTGCACTACAAGACCGTTGTACCAGCTATTCAAGCCGGCATCCACAATGTTCATGCGAGCATACCGCGGATCCACCCTGTTCTGGCGCACGTAAACCGGCGTCGAGTAAGATGCCGCCTGGGCGCCACTCGCATCGTTGATTCGGTAAGTAATGACTGGACCGGGCGCGCCGATATTGATGTCATTCACCGAAGTGAGGTGCAAGCCGCGGCTCCAGATATAATTTACCGTCAGTCCCAGATCGCCGGTTAGCTGCCGTTCGATCGCGATATCCGCCTGCTGTGTATAGGGCGAGCGGAAATCCTTGGAGGCGATGTTTAGGCTGACCGAACCGGGTGCCGGATTGAACCCCACGCCGGAACTAGGCAGAACGCTGGGAAATGCGGGCCCGGCGGCTTTATCCCCGGCGTTGCTGGCATTGAGTGTAATCGATTTTTGATACAGCCCGTTACCAAGGATAAGGGTGTTGAGCAAGCCGCCCGGATAGCGGCCGTAAAAAATACCATAGCCGGCGCGAACGACGGTCTTGCTTTGATCGTCGAGCGCGTATGCGAATCCTATGCGCGGCGCCAACTCCTTGTTATAAGTGGGGATGCGGCCGCTGGCCGGATAGTCCGGATTGGTTACCGTCGGTTGGGGCAAGTCCGAATAATCGTATCTGAGTCCCAGGTTGAGAGTCAGGCGGGGAGTCACCTTATACTGATCTTGCACGAAGAATCCGTAATCTTTAATAAATAAATCCACGACCGGATTACCCACGGTCTGAGTGAAGGTCAACCAGTCCTTGGAGCCGGTCGTGTTACCCGTCAAATCCTGCGCGAGCGCCGTGAAACTGGGGAAGAGATAAGTTCCGGTCCGGTTGAACAAAAGGTTGGTATAGTCTTCCGTCCGCAAGATGTCGAACCCAACCTTAACCGTGTGCTTGCCCCGGATCCACGTGAGTGTGTCCGCGAACTCGTAACGGTTCTCGCTGGGGTTTGTACGCGGATAATCCGTAACCGTTCCCAGATTGCTCTGTCCCGTGATGTTGATTCCCAGAAATCCGATTCCGGGGATGCCCAGCGCATCGTTGGGATAATCGAACTGTTTGTCGGCGAACCAGCCGAAGCGGAATTCGTTCACCATGGTTGGAGTCGGGATGGCCGTCCAGGCGAATCTGCCGTACTTCGAACGAACCGAAGAATTCGCGTCGTTGCCCACTCCCTGGGCGTTATTCAGGATGCCCGCGCTCTGCAACCCGTTTGGCGAAACCCATCGCAGCACATTCAAGCTGACGCTGAACGAATTGCGCTCCGAGGGCCGCCAATCGATTTTGCCAAAGCCGAGGTCCTGATTCGTGGTGCGGGGAATCGTTTGAAATTGCCGCCCGAGAAAGGCGATCGCGGCGCTGCATTGAGCAGGAGTGGCCGGTGAGCCGCACGTGCCATTGAACACGCCGCTCGAATTGAAAAGCGGATTTCCCGGCGCGGTGATATTGGCGATCAGAGGAAAATCCCGCCGCAACGCTTCGTAATTGAAGAAGTAAAATAACTTGTCTTTTATGATTTTGCCGCCCGCGCTGGCGCCCACCTGGTAACGGGTCTCCGTGGGAACGATCGTGGCGAACGTGTCTTTGGCGTTGAAGTCCTGGTTCCGGAAAAACCAGTATCCGGTTCCGTGGAAATCGTTACTGCCGCTGCGCGTTACGGTGTTGACCACGCCGCCGATCGCGTGTCCGAATTCCGCCGAATAATTATTCGATACAACCTGGAACTCCTGCACGGCGTCCTGCGAAATCTGCGACGTGATGCGCGTTCTGCCGGCATTCTCGTTGTAGTACTGCTCGGTGGTATCGTTGCCGTCGGTCAGAAAAGCATTTCCACCCGCGATGCCGCGGAACGAAACCAAGCCGAATGTGCCGTCGGGCACCACGGCCGGCGCGAGCAAAACGAAAGAGTCCACGCGGCGCCCGTTGATCGGCAGGTCTTGTATCTGCGTGGCGCCCACAACCATCGAAACGTCCGTCTTGGTCGAATCGACAATGGGCGCGGTCGATTGCACGTCAATCTGAGTGGCGGTTCCGGCGACGTTGAGCGCGATATCGAGACCCACGTTTTGGCCAACCAGAACCTGTATGTCTTTCAGCTCATAAGTGGCAAAGCCCGGTTTCGTGACGGTGACAATATACCCGGTCGAAGGCACCAGCGATAAGGCTGCAAACACGCCCGCGTCCGTAGTGTTCAACGTGCGTTTGATGCCTTTGGCTTCGTTCTCGACCGCAACCTGCGCGCCCGGCACATTCGAGCCGGAAGCGTCGCGCACGGTTCCGGTGATCGCCCCCAACCCGGCAACCGATTGCGCGAACGCACCCGCCGCGCAAAACAAGGCGCAGCATGCCGCTGTATTTATTCGTTTCAACATAGGTATCCTCTAAAAAATCCCTTTCGTTATGGTATCAGCGCTTTGTTACAACTAAATGAGGACGGACCTACGCTTCCACCAATTCCCGGGCCGGTTTCACCGTCTTCCGGCCGCCCCGCAGCCAGCCCTGGAGCCGCTCCATATACAGGTAAATCACGGGCGTAATATACAGAGTAAGGAACTGGGACACAACCAATCCGCCCACCACCGCGAGTCCGAGCGGCTGGCGCGCGTCGCCCCCTTCGCCGTATCCGAGCGCGATGGGGAGCGTTCCGAACAGCGCGGCGACCGTCGTCATCATGATCGGGCGGAAGCGCAGGATGCAACCCGAATAGATCGCTTCGGCGGGCGCCTTCCCATCCAAGCGCTGTGCCTCAAGCGCAAAATCGATCATCATGATCGCGTTCTTCTTCACCACGCCGAAAAGCATGATGAGCCCGACGAACGCGAACAGGTCGATCTCCTTGTGAAACAGCTTCAGCGTGAAGAGCGCGCCGAATACCGCCGAGGGCAAGCCCGAAAGAATGGTGATCGGGTGAATGAAGCTTTCATACAAAATTCCCAGCACGATGTAGATCACCAGAATCGCGACAACCAGCAAAATCGTCAAGCCCTGGAAGGATTGCTGAAATTCCTTGACGGTGCCTTGGAAGCTGATGCCGAGAGTCGCGGGCGCGTGCAGGTCGCGCACCACCTTGTTCACGCGGTCGGCCGCTTCGCCCAGCGAAAATCCGGGCGCGAGATTGAACGATACGGTCACGGCCGGAAGCTGCCCGAAGTGATTGATGCTGAGCGGCCCCACATCCTTTTTAACCTTCATCACCGAAGCGAGCGGAATCAACGGGCCTTGCGTGGAACGCACGTACAGCTTCGACAAGGCGTCCGGATTGCGTTGAAATTGCGGCTCCACTTCAACGATTACCGCGTACTGATTCGACGGCGTGAAGATCGTTGAGACTTGCCGGCTGCCGTACGCGGTGTAGAGCGCCGTCTGAATCTGTTCGGGCGTCACGCCCAGCGAGAGCGCACGATCGCGGTCGATATCCACGATTAACTGCGGGCTGCTGATCTGCAAATCCGTATTGACGTCGAGAAATCCCGGCAGCGTGCGCATCTTGTCCATCAACGGATTCACCCACCGATAGATCTCCTTCAAATTCGCGCTCTGCAGCGTCATGGAATACACGCTGGTGGTGAACTGGCCGCTAATCGTGATGGGGGGCGGGTTCTGCAAGAACGTGAACATGCCGGGAACCGTTGCAAGTTTCGGACGCAGCTCCGCCATTACATGATCCACGTCGAGCGCCCGTTCGGAGCGGGGCTTCAACGTCATGAAGATAAATCCCTGATTGCCTTCGGGCAGGAACGCGCCGGCGCCTTGCACGTTTGGATCGGCTTGAACGATATTCGCGATCGCGTGCTGGTGTTTTGCCATCGATTCGAACGAGATGTCCTGGCTCGCCATGGTGACGCCGAAAACGAAGCCGCTATCTTGGCTGGGAATGAATCCCGTCGGCATCGTGACAAATAAGTAGACGGTTCCCGCCAGCAGCCCCAACGCAAATACAATAGTTGCGAATTGATGCCTCAGTACTTTCTTCAACGTATAGTCGTAGGCTCCGGCCATGCCGTTGAACGCGGATTCGAGCGTCCGGTAAAGGCGTCCGTGGCGCGCGTCGCGGTCATACCGGAGAAACCGGCTGCCCAGCATCGGAGTAAAAGTCAGCGAGACGAAACCGGAGATCAGAATCGCGACCGTGATCGTGACCGAAAACTCGTGCAGCAAGCGGCCCACGATACCGCCCATGAATAGCACGGGGATGAAGACGGCGACCAGCGAGATGGTCATCGAGATAATGGTGAAGCCGATTTCGCGCGATGCCAGCAGCGCCGCTTCCATGCGCGATTTGCCCAACTCCATGTAGCGCATGATGTTTTCGAGCATCACGATCGCGTCGTCCACCACGAAGCCCACCGATAGCGTCAAGGCCATGAGGGAAAGGTTGTTTAGACTGTAGCCCAGCAGATACATCACGGCGAACGTGCCGATTATCGACAGCGGCACCGCGGCGCCGGGAATCAGCGTCGCGGAAAGATTCCGCAGGAACAGGAAGATGACCATCACGACCAGACAGACGGTCAGCAGCAGCGTGAATTTCACGTCGTTGATCGATCCGCGAATGGATTGCGAGGCGTCGAAGGCGATCGAAAGCTTAACCGCGGGCGGGATTTCCCGCCGGAAGACAGGTAGCAGCTTCTCGATGTTGTCGGCCACCTGCACCGTGTTGGTTCCGGGCTGCCGCTCGACGGCAAGAATCACGCCGCGCACGCCATTGAACCAGGCGATGGTCTTATCGTTCTCGACGCCGTCGATAACGTTCCCCAATTGATCCAATCGAATCGGCATGCCATCGCGCCAAGCCACGATGAGAGGCCGGTAGACGGCGGCGTTCATCAACTGTCCGCTGGACTGAACCGTGTAAGCGCGCTTTTCGCCATACAATTTGCCGGTGGGGAGATTGACATTGCTCTGTTGAATCGCGCGCTGCACTTCGTCGATGCCGATGCCTCGCGACGTCAGGGAATCGGGGTTCAACTGCACGCGAACGGCAAACTTCTGCGCGCCGAAAACTTGCACGCGCGATACCCCGCTCGCCATCGAAATGCGCTGCGCGAGCAATGTTTCCGCGTACTCGTCGACGGTGTAGAGCGGCAGGGTCTCGGAAGTAAGGGCGAGATAGAGAATGGCCCGCTCGGCCGGGTTCACTTTTTGATAGGAAGGCGGATGCGGCATGTTCGCCGGAAGATTGCCGCCCGCTTTGGAAATAGCCGCCTGAATATCCTGCGCGGCGGCATCGATGTTGCGGCTCAACTCGAACTGAACCGTAATGCTGGTGCTCCCTTGGGAATTGGTGGAGCTCATCGACTGGATGCCGGCAATGGTCGAAAATTCGCGCTCGAGCGGAGTCGCGACGGACGATGCCATGGTTTCCGGATTCGCGCCAGGCAGCGCGGCATTCACCTGGATCGTGGGATAATCCACGCTCGGCAAAGCCGCCACCGGAAGCGCGCGATAGCCCACGATGCCAAATAGAAGGATCGCGAAGGTGACCAGCGCGGTCATGATCGGCCGCTCGATGAATATGCGCGAAAGGTTCATAATCGCTACAAAGTTTGCGAATCGATTTTGCCGGCCGGAACCGGTTGAATGCGCGCTCCCGGGAACAGGCGCAGTTGGCCGTCCGTAACGACGGTTTCGCCCGCCGCGATTCCATTCTGGACGACCGTATTGTTGCCGTGGCTGGCGCCGACGGTGACGATCCGGGGCTCGACCGTCTGATCGGCTTTGACGACGTAAATCATTTGCCCGCGCTGCCCGGCTTGCACGGCCTCGGCGGGAACGACGATAGCGTCCTTCTGCGTTTCGAGCGTGAGCGCCACGTTCACGAACTGACCCGGCCACAGCAGGCTCTCTTTGTTATCGAACGTGGCTTTGAGGCGAATGGTGCCCGTGTTGGTGTCAACCGTGTTGTCGATGACGGTCAGAAGCCCGTGAGCGGCGCGGCCGGGATCGTCCTGCGGCGACGCCGTAACCGGCAACTTCCGCGCCGCGCTGTTGCGCCGGACCCCGGCGAGAAATTCCTCCGGAGCGCCGAAGCTTACGAAGATGGGAGTCAACTGGTTGATCACGACCAGCGGGGTGGCGCCGTTCGCCTGCACAAGATTGCCGGCATGCACCAGCAGATTCCCCGCCCTGCCCGCGACCGGTGAACGAATTTCGCAGTAGCTGAGATCGAGCTTGGCGCGATCCGCCGCGGCGCGGTCGCTTTCGAGCGAAGCGCGCGCGCTTTCGATTCCCGCTTGATCCGCGCGAATCGATTCCCGCAACGCCTCGGCGCTGGTGCGGAACTGGTCGTTCTGCGTTTTCGAGACGATGCCTTCTTTCGAGAGCTGCTCGTAACGGGTGGCGTCGGAGTCGGCGTTCTTCGATTGCGCGGTATCCCGGGCCACGTTGGCCTGCGCTTGGCGGAGCTGAGCCTGGTCGCGAGAAACGGCGGCTTCGGCCTGGCGCAGGGCCTGTTGGTATGGGCGCGGGTCGATTTCAAAAAGCAAATCGCCCTTGTTGACGTTCCCGCCTTCCGTAAATTGGACGCGTATCAACTCGCCGGCAACCTGCGATTTCACCTGAATGATGGCGGACGCCTCAACCGTGCCCACGGCGCGGATCTCAATGGGAACGGATTCCGTCTTGGCCACGGCGACGCTGACGGGTACGGGCGGAGGAGCGCCCGCGGACTGCGCGGATTTCGGTGCATGGCAGCCGCTCGCGGTGAGGGCGAGCGAAATCAGGGCGATTGTGGGACACGAACGGAAACACGTAGGGAACACCGGCGATTCACTCCTTACGTACAGCGCGGTTTGATATTTGTTCCAGTTTACCCAAACCCGGATCGATTTCCGAAACCGGGATGGGGCGTTGGGGACTCTCCCGGCGATGCATGTCCAAGGCGACACGGCGGGCCGGAGTGTCCGCGGCGAGGCTGGCCGGCGCGGATGGGACCCGGGCGGAGGCCAATTGGGTTTGTTTTTGCAAATCCTGTTTGTCGCGCCGGTCGCGCGAACGCTGCAACTCATGAAGAGCCTTTGTAAAACGAGCGTTCGATGCGGGCTTCGTAGCGCGAAGGTTGACGAGCGCGTGGGGACCCGACGAATCCTGGCGGAATACGTGGCCAAGGCGGACGCTATCCGTGGGATCTTGATGAATCTCTTCCAGATATTCCGCGGTCTGAGAGAGTCGATCGTCGAAGATGCCTTGCTCGATAGCGCGCACTCTGCGGAGGCGCCAGGCGGCGCAGACGAGCTGTTCGAGCAGTGTGTGTTCGGTGGGAGTGCGAGGTTGGTATTCGTCTTGAAAGGCTTCGGAAAGCTGGTTGAAGGCGTCCTCGTCTTCGGGATCGAGGAGAAGGCCCTCGGCGGTGAGGCCTTGGGTCACGGCGTTGTGGCGGAGGGCGGCGCGTCCTTCGGGGGTGCGCGCGCCGGCGCTTTTTTGGGCATTGCGGCGATTGGCGTCAAGTTGCTTTTGGGATGGCATTAGCTGGTATAACGACTTCAGGGTAGCGCGCGAAATCGCCGGACAGGGGGGCGCGGGCGTAAATGGATGGGAACAGGAGAGATGTTTGAGGGGGAGAAAGGGTGGCCGTCAGGGAGCGTCCGGGCTATGGAGGCGCGCCAGTTTCGCCGCGCCGATCGCTTGGCCCACGTGGCGTTGGGTATGTTCGGCGATATGGACGACAAGCCCGACGACGGTTGTGGGAAGGCGCTTGCGTCCGACATACCTGGCGTCGGCGAAGGTTGCGGGGTCCGTGGACCGGATGACGCTTTCCGCATAATCTAAAGAACGGTCGATGCAAGCGAGAAGTTCGGTCCGTTCGGCGCCCGGCTCTTTTTCCGCGTGTAAAGCGGCCATTTGAGTTGCAGTCAAGGAGTTGCCAAGCAGATACGCGACGAGCCGGTCCACGCTGCCGGCGATATGGCGCAAGTGAAAACCGAGCGAGCCGAGTTCATACGGCTGCAGCCAGACCTGTTCCGCCGATAGCCCTTCCGTGTGCTTCGCCAGATCCTCGCGCGCTTGCCGTAGGGCAAACAGCACGGGCGCGAGTACCGGATGTACGCCGGGTAGTTCGCCCCTCAACCATGGTTCAGGCAGCTCAGTCAAAAATCCCGGCCGCCTCTCGGAACCCACGGCGGATATTATCCCAGGGCCGCGAACAGAAATCCGAGACCGACTCCGGCAACGAGAAAAAACGCAAAGAGCGATATCGCCAGCGTGCGCGAAATTTCGCGCCACAGATAGACGGCCGGAATGGCGCTATATGTTCCCAAAGTCATCAGGAACATCATCGTGTAACCGGCGCTAATGCCAGTCCGATAGAGCTCTCCGGCAAATAAAACGTCGAGTGCAATCGGGACAGGCATGAAAACGCCCAACACCGAAGCTGCCATAAGCCGCCAACCGCTCATGGCACCGAGAAGGGCGCTCCATGGCACGAGTACCAGCAGGGCCGAGGCGAGAAGGCTGGCGGCGATCATGAGGGAAATCGTCGGCTTGAATAACATCCACACGTGCTTCGCGTAACTCACGAGCACTTGGGCGGCGGAGTCGATGAACGGCTTATTGCACGCTTCGTCCCCGATTTCCAAAGAGCAGGATGCGGCTGCCGAATCTACTTTGAATCGCGTCAGGGCGCCGCGGCCTTCGAGAAAGCGAATGAGGCGCGGCACCAAAATCAGAATCACGGAGAGCAACACCAGATATTTCACCGCGCCGAAGTACCAGGGAAGAATCGTGAAGGTAATTGCAATTACAACGGGATTGAAGTTCGGCGAACTGAACAAATACCCGAGCGCGACCTCCACGCGGCCGTGGCCACGAGTGAGACCGCATGCCATGGGAACGGCGCAATTCGCGCAGACTCCCATCGGCACTCCGACCATGGCGCCTTTCAACGAGTTCAAGGTATAGTTCTGTCCTATTCGCAACGGATGATATTGCAAAACCGTGTGCATCAACGCCCCGAATAGCAGCCCGAAAGTCATGCCGATTGCCATGGAACCGAGCCAGTTCAGCGCGCCAAACAGGATGCGGACACTTGCCGGGTCGTGAGTGCTTGTCCGAAAAACTTCACGGCTGAATGCCATGCTGGCGAGCGGCTGGTTGGAATGATGAGCCTTTAGAAGCAGGGCTGGGTACCGCGATCCAAACCAAAACACCAACAGAATCGTCAGTCCCAGAACCGTTAACGCGATCGGCCGGGCATTGCAGCGCAGCCACGTGCGAAGATCGGGACCAAAGCTGCTCGAAATCGGGAAAGCGTGGGCTACCGGCATGGTCTTGAGGTTAGCACCACGGTTCAGGCAGCTAAGGCAAAGAT
>JBPCKZ010000014.1:0-5612 GCA_051003795.1 Bryobacteraceae bacterium
GTGGAACCTGCCTCTGCATTAATCGACGAGAAGATCAAGGAACTTGGGGACTGGCGCGGGAAGACCCTCGCTCATGTCCGTCAGCTCATCCACGATGCCGACCCCGGCATCGAGGAGGAGTGGAAATGGGTAAAGCCAACGAACCCGGGAACCCCCGTCTGGTCCCATGACGGCGGCGTCTGCACGGGGGAATCGTACAAGCAGGTCGTGAAGCTCACCTTCTTTCGCGGAGCCTCCATCGAAGACCCGAAGAAGCTCTTCAATTCCAGCCTGGAGGGGAACACGCGGCGCGCTATCGACCTCCGCGAAGGGGAGAAGGTCGACGAAGCTGCCTTCAGGCAACTCATCCGCGCCGCGGTGGCGGCCAACTCCGCAGCGCGCGCTCAACGGGCAGCCAAGAAGAAATAAACCCGGGCTTTGTGTAGATTCAGTTATTTCCGGTTAGATCGAACCGGGAAGCTTACGCCAACATCTTCGGAACCACGTTCCCGCCGACGTCCGTCAGCCGGAAATGCCGGCCCTGGAACTTGAAGGTGAGCTTGGTGTGGTCCACCCCGAGACAGTGCAAAATCGTGGCCTGCAAATCGTGAACGCGCACCGGGTCTTGCACTACGTTGTAGCAGTAGTCGTCGGTCTCGCCGATCGTTGCGCCCTTCTTGATCCCGCCGCCCGCCGCCCACATCGTAAAGCACCGCGGATGGTGGTCGCGGCCGTAATTCGTTTCGGTCAGCTTGCCTTGGCAATAGACGGTGCGTCCGAATTCCCCGCCCCAGATCACCAGCGTATCGTCCAGCAAGCCGCGCTGCTTTAGATCCTGGATGAGCGCCGCCGAAGGCTGGTCCACGCTCTGGCATTGCAGGGTAAGATCGCGCGGCAGGTCGTTGTGCTGATCCCAGCCGCGCTTATATAGCTGCACGAATCGCACGCCGCGCTCGGCTAAACGGCGGGCCAAAAGGCAATTCGCCGCATACGAGCCGGGCTTGCGCGCGTCGGGGCCGTACATGTCGAGGATGCTTTGCGGCTCCTTCGACAAGTCCATCAATTCGGGCACCGACGTCTGCATGCGGTACGCCATTTCATACTGCGCTATGCGCGTTTCAATTTCGGGATCGCCATACGCTTCCGCGCGCATGTGATTCAGCTTGGCGATGCCGTCCAACATGCGGCGGCGCGTCGCCGCATCGATGCCCTCGGGGTTTGAAAGATACAGCACCGGATCGCCGCCCGCGCGAAAGTTCACGCCTTGATAGTTCGAGGGGAGAAACCCATTGCCCCACAGTCGCGAAAAAAGCGGCTGGTCGATATTCAGCCCGCTCGATTGCGAGATCAACACCACGAACGCCGGCAAATTCCCATTCTCCGTGCCCAAACCGTAACTGACCCACGATCCCATGCTGGGCCTGCCGGGCTGCTGGCTGCCGCTCTGGATGAACGTGATCGCCGGATCGTGATTGATGGCGTCCGTATTTACCGTCTTGATAATCGAAATGTCGTCGACGATCTTGGCGTGGTGGGGAAGCAATTCACTCAACCAGGCGCCCGATTGCCCATGCTGTTCGAACTTGAAATGCGAGGAGGCGACCGGAAACGAGCTCTGCCCCGACGTCATGCCGGTAATGCGCTGGCCGTTGCGCACGGTGGACGGCAGCTCGGTGCCTTGCAGCTTCTTGAGCATCGGCTTGTAGTCGAACAGGTCGATCTGCGATGGCGCGCCCGATTGGTGCAGGTAGATCACGCGCTTGGCTTTGGGAGCGAAATTCGGAAATCCGGGGAGTCCGCCGGTCTTTGAAGCGGGGTCGACGCTCGCGCCAAATGCGCTGGCCCCGAATAGCTTGGGATCGAGGAGCGAGGCCAAGGCGGCGACGCCGATACCGGCGCTGCCGCGCGCAAAGAAGTGGCGGCGCGTTACCGACAACGCATTTTCTCTCTCGGGATTCATGGCAGGATTCATGGCCGTCACTCCTTGGTAATGCTCTCGTCCAGATTCAGAATCACGCTCGCGACCGTGGTCCACGCCGCAAGCTCGCTCGGATTCAACTTCGAAGCGACCGCCGACTCGCCCGTGTGCACCAGCTTCACCGCCTTATCCCGGTCGCTCCGATAGTCCGACAATTCCTTGCGCGCGATGTCTTGCAAGACGCGCAATTCTTTCGAATCGGGCTGCCGCGCGGTAGCCAGCCGGAACGCAAACCGAATTCGCTTCGCAGGGTCCTTTCCCGCTTCGGTCATCATCCGTTCCGCGAGCGAACGCGCCGCTTCCACATATGTCGGATCGTTCAACAGCACAAGGGCTTGCAATGGTGTATTGGTGGTGGAACGCCTCGCGGTGCATTTCTCGCGATCCGGCGCATCAAAGGTAATCAGCGACGGCGGTCCGCTGGTCCGCTTCCAGAACGTGTACATGCTGCGGCGATACAGATCCGCGCCGTGGCTAGGTGAATAATGCTGCGCCGAGTAGACGTCGCCGAACGACGTCTCTTCCCACAGGCCCTTCGGTTGATAAGGATAAACGCTCGGACCGCCGAGCTTACCGGTCAGCAGGCCGCTAACCGTCAGCGCGTTATCGCGAACCATTTCAGCGGGTAGGCGGTAGCGCGGACCACGCGCCAGCAAGCGGTTTTCGGGATCCTTCTCAAGCAGCTCGGGCGTCACGCGCGACGCCTGGCGGTAAGTCGCCGAGGTCACAATCAGCCGCTGCATCGCTTTCACGTCCCAGCCGGTTCGAATGAACTCCGTCGCCAGCCAGTCCAGCAATTGAGGGTGAGAAGGCGCTTCGCCTTGCGATCCGAAATCCTCCACCGTTTTGACGATTCCAGTTCCGAAATACATCTGCCAATAGCGGTTCACCGCCACGCGGGCAGTGAGCGGATGCGAAGGGTCGACCAGCCATCTCGCCAATGTCAGCCGGTTCGCCGGCGCGTCCTTCGGGAGCGGGGGCAGCATGGCCGGAACGCCGGGCGTTACTTTTTCGCCGTGGTTGCGGTAATCGCCGCGCCCCAGCACGAAGGTCTCTCGTACCGGCTCTTTCGCCGTGGCCGTCATCTCGGCCATCACCATGGTGGTGGGGATGAGCTCGTTCAGATCGTATTGTTGAGTACGAAGCGTTTTCAGTTCAGCGTATGTTTTCCGCAGCGCCTCGGGCGCGTCATAGGTCAAGTAATAATCGCGCAACCGGGCCTTCTGTTCCTTGGCGCGTTTGACGTCCGGAATCAGCAACGTCGCGCGAGCGGGTTGCCGGAGCGCGATCCGGTCCAACTCGGCGGCACTCAAGGTGCGATCGTAAATCCGCAGATCGTCCATCTGCCCCTTGTAAGCCGTGCCAAGTTTCTTATCGCCAATTTCCAGCCCGTTCGCGTTCTGAACGGCGCCCGAAAGGCTGTCGTGAATTACTTCCACCGGCTCCGCTTTCCCGTTGACGAACATCTTCAGACCGGCAGCCTTGCCCGACCCGTCGTAAATCACCGTAACCTGATACCACGGCTTCGCGGCCTTTGTTTCTTGGGGGGTCTCTTTGGAAGAGATCGGCAGCGGATCTTTCGTTTGGATCTCGATGGCGTTGTCCGGATAATAGTTCGCCAGCCGCGCCACGATCTTCGCGCCGCGCCTCAAGTCGCCGATCGGATAGGATTCCGCGAACAGCATCTCGAACCCGCGCCGTCCTTTCGCGTCGCCGATCTTCTGAATGATCGGCATTTCTTTCGTACCGTTCGATCGCAGCCACGCGGCAAGCGTAAACGCGCCGTCGAACGCGGCAGTCTTGCCGAAATCTACCTGGGTTTCGCCGTCGAAATCCGCAGCCTTGCCAACCACGCCGGGGAAGTACGTGGGGTCGCCAGCGAGCGTCCGCCCATGTTTGTAATGGCCCGAGCTATCGGATACACCGCCGTCGAATTCGTAATGCGCCAGCAACCCCTCCCGCGTCGCATCCGGCATCTTATCCAGTTGGGTCTTCTCCCAATCCGCCTGCGCGGCCGCGACTTCCGCCTCGGGCATGGCCTTCTCCCGGACTTCGATTTCGCTGGTCAACTCTTCCATCCGGTGTTGCTGAACCGGCGAGGGAAGCTGCAAAACCGGCTCGGCATTTCCCTTGCGTCCATCAAGGCCCTTCTCGGGAACGGTGTTGAAGAACGCAAAAAAGCGGTAAAAGTCTTTCTGCTTGATGGGATCGTACTTGTGGTCGTGGCAGCGCGCGCAGCCCATGGTTGTGCCCATCCAAACCACCGATGTGGCCTCGACGCGATCCACAACGTACTCGGTCTGATACTCTTCCGGAATCGCGCCGCCCTCGAAATTAATCATGTGGTTGCGGTTGAAACCGGTGGCTATCCGCTGTTGCAGAGTTGGATTGGGCAGCAGATCGCCCGCAAGCTGGTCAATCGTGAACTCGTCGAACGGCATGTTGTGGTTGAAGGCGTCGATTACCCAATCGCGCCAGTGCCACATGTCGCGCTGGCTATCGATGTGGTAGCCGTGCGTATCGGCGTAACGCGCGAGGTCCAGCCATTGCATCGCCATCCGCTCGCCGTAGCGCGGCGATGCCAACAATAGATCGACACGCTTTTCGTACGCATCCGGCGACTTGTCGGACACAAAAGCGTCGACTTCCTCGGGCGTTGGCGGCAAGCCCGTCAAATCGAACGTAACGCGCCGAAGCAAGGTCGCTTTATCGGCCGCGGGCGAAGGTTTCAGCTTCTCGCGTTCGAGGCGGGTCAGGATAAAGTTGTCGATCGGGTTGCGCGGCCAATCGCCAGTCACGCCGTGCTCGACATGGGGAACCGCGGGCCGTTTCGGCGCGATGTACGCCCAGTGCATGTCCCATTTCGCGCCTTGGTCAATCCACTGCCGAACGAGTTCGACCTGCTTTTCGTTGAGAGTGGTCGCGGCGGTGGGCGGCGGCATCCGGCGCGCCTTGCCGGGTGCGCTGATCCGCTGGAACAGCTTGCTCTTGGACGAGTCGCCCGCCACGATAACTTTCGCGAGAGCGTCATCCTTTAAATCCAGCCGGAGATTAGCCATCCGATGCTTTTCGTCGGGGCCGTGGCAACTGAAACAGTTGTCCGAAAAGATGGGACGGATCTCGCGATCGAAGTCAATTGCCGGGGCGGCGTGCGTTGTTAAGGGACTGGCCAAAGCCGCCGCAAACAAACAGACGAAACTGCGTGGTTTCAATGTAGTGCCTTGTTAAGCATTATAACGCCGAACCGGCAATTTGCGCGATCCATAGTCTTGTCTCATGCAAGATGAGCCTGGAGGGAAACTGCGTTTCTCACACAAGATGAGCCTGGAACAGATCCGGGGATTTTTGGAGGGCAGCGATGAAGTCGGTTTCAAAGGCGAAGATCGGGAGCAAGTGTACGGCTGGGTGAACCAGACATTGCGCGAGCAGCGTTACCAGGAGCTGAAACGATGCAGCCGGGGGCTAGTGCGCCGGTATCTGGAGAAACTGACGGGGTTGAGCCGGGCACAAACGACGCGTCTGATCACGATGTATCTGGAAGGGGAGCCGGTGCAACTCAAGGCGTATCGACGGCGGCGTTTTCCCGAGCGTTACACCAGGGAAGATGTCGCGCTGCTGGCCGCTATAGACGAGGCCCACGACACGCTGAGCGGAC
>JBPCKZ010000015.1:0-14875 GCA_051003795.1 Bryobacteraceae bacterium
TCGGGAAAGTGAAGATTATCGCGCCAGGAAATCAGCAGGTGCTTGCCCGCTTCGTGCGATTCGCTCACGCGGGTTGCGGGCGTGCCGCGCGTGCCCATGTCGCCCGCCGTGAGATCGAGAATGCCGGTGCGGTACCCCATCTCGGCCATCTTGAGCAGGGTGCCGCCGCATGTCTGTTCGACGTCGTCGGGATGGGCCGCGATCGCGAGAACGTCCAGCATTTACCAGTAGACCGGCCGCCCCCGGTACATGCGAGCCTGCGTTCCCAATGTTCTGACCAATATCATGCCCGCGATAAATCCGCCAATGTGTTCGAACCACGCGACGCCGCCTTCGGAAACATGCGAGTAGCCGACCGCGCCCACGCCATTGAAAAGCTGCGTGAAAAACCAGTAGCCAAGCAGGATCATGGCGGGAATATCGGCGGTGGTGATGAAGATAAACAGAACGATCAGCGTGCGAATACGCGCGCGCGGAAACTGAAGCAGGTACGCGCCCATGACGCCCGCAATCGCGCCGCTCGCGCCCACCGTCGGAATGCGCGAGCCGGGGCTCAGAAATACTTGAGCGATCCCGGCGGCAACGCCGCACAACAGATAAAAGATCAGGAATTTCCCATGTCCCATCGCGTCTTCCAGGCTGCGGCCAAATGCCCACAGGAAAATCATGTTGCCGATAATGTGCATCCATCCGCCATGCAGAAACATCGCCGAAAGAAGCGTGAACGGGCGGAAATGGCCGGGTATCAGAGCGTAATAAGCGATGAAATAGTTGCGCGAGTAGTCGTCGAGGGAGGTTTCAAACAGGAATACGACGACGTTCAGAATAATCAGCAGAACGGTGACGTAGCTTTGCGAATACCGGGGCTGATCGTCGCGCAGAGGAAACATTTATTTCATCGCGCGAAGTAGCTTCTGACCGGAGTGGGCGCCGGTGCGCTCCGGCCCCGGATGGCCGCCCATAGAATCTCATTCAACTCGTCGTCGTCGTTACGGTCTTCCCCGTCGAAATCCATTTTGGCGGAACGCGCGGCGGTTGCCGATGCGGCTGGGTTGCGATCGTCGAGCGCGATGCGCGGCTTCTCGGCGGCGTAGGGCGTATTCACCGTCGTTGTATCGAACGCCGCGCCCATGGGCCGCGCGGCCGCGTCGAATTGCGTCATCGGACGCAACCCCAAAATAAACTCGATGGTCCGCAGCATCGAAACCGTGTTGTACATGGAGCTATCGACCGCCCCGTGCTTCGCGTAGGGCGAAATCGCGAACGCGGGCGAGCGGTGCGAATCCACGTGATCGGGGCCGTTCTGCGCATCGTCTTCCACCACGAAAATGGCGGTGTCCTCCCAGAAGCGGCTCTTCGAAACCCCTTCGACCAGCATGCCGAGCGCGTAATCGTTATCGGCGACCGCGGATAGAGGGGCGATTTTTCCGGCCGCGGTTCCTGAAGTGTGATCGTTGCCCAAGCGCACGAAGCAGAGCCGGGGCATGTCGCCCTTGGCTTCGAAATCCGCGAGGTCCTTTAGAAACACTTTGGCGCGCTCAACGTCCGGATAGGCAAGATCGAAGCCGCGATAATTCGGATTCGTGACTTGCGAGAGAATCGGGTCGCGCACGGAGTCGATCTGAATTCCGTCTTCCAGCGGCTTGACGCGGTTGTTTACGAAATAGCCGTAATTTCGCATCGAGATGCCGGCCGCGCGCGCGTTGGTCCAAAGATATCCGGCGGGCGGCAGCGCGGTTGGCTCCTGGCCTTCGTAGTCGTAAAGCTTGCGGCGGCTGGCGTAGCTATTCGGCCACATCTTCTGAACATAGTCGGCCGCGATGGCGGCGGTCGACCAGTTGTGCCCGTCCGCGCTGACATCTGAATTGACGTAGAAGTTATCGAGCAGCACGAATTCGCGCGCCAGCTTGTGTTCGTTCGGAGTGATTTGCTCGCCGAAAAGCACCAGCGAAGGATCGCCGTTGCCCGTCTTCACGTCGCCCATAACCTGGTCGTAGCTGCGGTTTTCCTTGACGATATAAATTACGTGTTTAATTTTCGAGAGGCTGGGAGGAACGGGCGCGTCGAGCTTGCTGTCGCGATAGGGAGAGTTGGCGAGCGTGGTTTCCGAATACTTGGCGAGATCGCTGTCGCTTGGCTGGTCGATGAACGAAATGCTGCCCGTCTGAATGCGCCCCACATATTCGAGCGCCGGCCCCCCGACGTGCGGCACGGTAGGTTTCCGCAGTGGATTCGGGCCGTTCGGATTGGGATACGAGCGAAGGCCGCGGCTATTCAAAACGACGATGCGCTTATCGGCGAGTTCGCGCACCGCGGTTGGATACCATCCGGTGGGAATGAACCCGAGGACGCCGCTATGGTCTGGCGAAACGTCGACCACCGCGATCGCATTTGCATCCGAGCACGCCACGTAAAGACGCTTGCCATCGGTGCTGAGGCCGAGCGCGCTGGGCGTCATGCCGACAGGCTGGCGCGGCGTCATCGCGAGATTGATCGTCTCCAGGCGGCGCATCTCGCTCGATTCTGGAACCGCAACCGAATAGATATTGTTGCTATTCGCGGCGGCAACGAACAGCCGTATTTGCGCATTGGCCGTTGGAACCCACGCCATGTCCGTCGTATGCGGCCCGAGTCGCACGTTTCCCATGGACGAACCGCCTTCGGTCTGATAGCGGCTCACTACGCCATCGGTCCAGCTGGATACGAAAAACGACTTGCCATCCGGGTGAAACAGAATCCGGTAAGGCCGGCGGCCCGTGGCGAAGCGCTCGATCACGCGTCCCGATTGCGGATTGATGACAACCAGCGAATCGTGAAACAGGTCGGCGGCATAGATGAGCCGGCCGTCGGGCGTGACGGCGACGTCGCCAATGAAATCGCGATTCGTCCGCTTCGCTTCGGCCGCCACTGGAAACGTGCGCGTCGCTTGCAGCACGCCCGACTGGAACGAGAATTCGTAAACCGCGGCGCGCGAGCCTCCGCCCACGTAGACGAAATCGCCCTTGGGAGAGAACGCCAGGCCAAGCCACGCGTCGGGTACATTGGTGCGGCTAAGCTCGCGAGTGGACGCAATGTCGATCACGCTGATTGAAGGCGGATTGTAGCCGCCGTTGAGAATCAGCAGGAAGCGTCCGTCGCGAGAGACGGCCGAAGACATGGGCAGCGTATCGACTGGAACCTGCTTGCCGGCGGGCTGCAAGCGCCATCCGCTGTTCAGTAGAAATCCGCCCGAGGGCAGCGGGCCGACCTGCTCGCGCGGAGCGGGTTGGGAGATGAGGAGCGCCGCGGCAACGGCGCTTAGGAGCGCCAGCTTGCGAAAGTTGTGGCGGGTTATTAATTTCATTCGGTGTATTTTTGGGCGATGGGAAAGCGGCGGCCGATGCCGAACGCTTTGCTGGTGACCTTCAGGCCGGGTGCGGCCTGCTGGCGTTTGTACTCATTGCGGTCCACCTTCCTGGCGACCTCGGCAACCAGCGCGAGCGGCAGGCCAAGAGATTCGGCGATCTCGCCCGGCGTTCGGTACTCTTCGACGTAATCGCGCAAGATCGCATCGAGCACGTTGTATTCGGGCAATGAATCGGTATCTTTCTGATCGGGACGAAGCTCCGCGGAAGGCGGCTTTTCAAAAACCGATTCCGGAATCGCGCCGGGATGCCGCTGGTTCGCGATCCGCGAAAGCGAATACACCATGGTCTTCGGCACGTCGCTGATCACCGCGAGACCTCCGCACATATCGCCGTAGAGGGTGCAGTAGCCGACAGCGATTTCGCTCTTATTGCCGGTGGTCAGAACCAACGCGCCCCGCTTGTTCGAGAGCGCCATCAACGTCGCGCCGCGCAATCGCGATTGCAAATTCTCTTCCGCGACATCTTCGGGCGCGCCCGCGAACAGCGGCTCCAGCATTTCGCGGAATTCCCGGTAAACCGGATTGATCGACGCCAGTTCGAAGCGGATGCCGAGATTTTTCGCAAGCGCGCGCGCATCGGCCACGCTGCCTTCGGACGAGTACGGGCCGGGCATCCCCACTCCCATCACGTTTTCGCTCCCGATGGCATCCACGGCAATCGCGGCGGTCAGAGAAGAATCGATGCCACCGCTCAGCCCGATGAGCACGCGCTCGAATCCGCACTTACGAATGTAATCGCGCGTGCCCAGGACTAGCGCTTCGAAGACGGCTTCGCACTCGTCGGGAAGGTTCGAGTGGCAGTCGCCCTTGCCGCTTACCGTATCCACCACGATCAAATCTTCCTGGAACGACGCGGCATCGGCCAGCATCCGGCCTTCGGCATTCATGGCGAAGCTGGAACCGTCGAAAACAAGTTGGTCGTTCCCGCCAACCTGATTGACGGCTACGACGGGCACTTTGTGACGGCGGGCCGCGGCCGCGAAAAGTTCGTGCCGCAGCGCGCGCTTGCCCATGTGGTAAGGCGACGCGTTGATGCTGATTAGAATATTTCCGCCTTGCGCGATCAATTCTTCGACCGGATCGCGCGAGTAGAGCCGCCGTTCCCAAAACTGCTTATCGTTCCAGGCATCCTCGCACACCGCGACGGCCAGGCGATTCTCGCGCATGGGCCAGATCGTCTGGTTCTCGCCGGGAACAAAGTAACGCGCTTCGTCGAACACGTCGTAGGTGGGTAGCAGAATTTTAGTCTGGCGGAATAACACTTCGCCGCGTCGAAGCAGCGCCGCGCTGTTAGTAGCGCGCTTGCCCGCGGATGCGTGGGAACGGCCCACGTATCCGGCTACGATTCCGAGCGGAAGCCCGGCGGTTTCCGCCGCCAGCCGCTGCAAGTACTCTTCGGAATGCGCCAGAAAGCTCGGCTTTTCAACGAGGTCGCGAGGAGGATAACCGGTAACGGATAGCTCGGGGAAAACGATCAATTCCGCGCCGCGTTCAGAGGCTTTGCGCGCGAAGCGGACCATCTTCCCAACATTGCCGGCAAGGTCGCCCACGGTGGTGTCGATCTGCCCGAGGGCAATACGCATGAAGCTTCATTGTAACGGGGGGCGGACCGCTAAAATCCCACGTACTGAACTTCTTCTTCAAGCGCAATATCGAACTCGTCCCGCACGCGCCGTTTCAATTCGCCGATGATCGCCCGCAGATCCTTCGCCGTCCCGTTACCCGCGTTGTAGATCAGGTTGGCATGATACGCCGCGACATGTATATCTCCCGATTGCATTCCCTTCGCATGCACTTGCTCCAGAAAGTAAGCCGAGGGAACTTTGCCTTCCCGAATCACTTTCGGCGGAATGTTCGCGACTACCGCCGCGGGCAATTCGCGGATCAGATAGTTTTTGAAAATGCTTCCGGCGCATTTCATCGTTGGGGGATATTTTTCGTTGCGAATTTTCAAGATCCCGTCCGCGATTTCGCGCAGTTCATCCGTTCCGGCGAATTCGAGTCGTAGATCCGTCGAAAAAATAATCCAATCTTTGTGGCGTTTAAAAATGCTCTCGCGATATTCGAACCGGCACTCCCCGGCGCTGAACACGCGTTCGCGCTCCCCATCGTAAAAGCGCACGGAATGCACGCGCTCGGAAATCGAATGCCCATAAGCTCCGGCGTTCCCGTAAATCGCCGCGCCTACCGAGCCGGGAATGCCGGTCATCGTCTGCATTCCTTTTAAGCCGTTGCCGATGGTGAAATCGACAAGATCCTGCAACACGGCCCCGGCGTCGGCCCGCACGAGCGGGCCATGCGCCTCGATTTCGCGCGCCGCAAACTTCAGCACGATTCCGCGAAAACCATCGTCGGAAACGATCAGGTTCGTTCCCCCGCCGATCACAACGAAATCGAGCCCGCTCGTCCGCGCGACGGTTAGTGCCGCGATAAACGACACCGCGTCGGCGGTTTCCACATAGATGTCGGCGGGTCCACCGATTCCGAAGCGCGTGTATTCGGAAAGCGGTGCGTTGGTTAAAACTTTGAGATTTGGAATCGCGGCGAGGCGCCCCAAGGCCTCTTCGCTCGTGTCCATTTATACGATTATAGATTGAGCATGTATGGTTATATCATCGCTCTCCTGCTTCCTTTGGCGGCGTTTGGCGCGGGCAACTGCACTTTCACCCTAGCCCCGGACTCCGCTTCCATTCCGGCGCTGGGCGGCGCGGGGCAATTCAGTCTCTCCGCGGGCTCGAGCGACTGCACGCGGACGGCGCTGATGCCGCCGCGTGTAATTTCGTCTTGACGCCTCCAAGCCAGAGCGTCCCCGTAAACGGTGGAGCTTTCACGATCAAGATCGCGACATCGTGCACTTGGACGGCGATCGCCGGCGATCCGTGGATCGCGGTCGCGCAGCCCACCGCCGCTACCGGCAGTGGCAGCGTGTCGTTTACCGTCGGAGCAAATCCAGGCACCGCTACCCGCAGTGGCTCGATTGCGATCGGCTCCGCCATCTTCCCGGTGTCCCAAGCCGGCGCAGGCTGCACGATCGCACTGGCGTCCGCAGGCGCCACCGTGCCGGCGACCGCGCAGAATGGCAGTTTCACCGTCGCCGTGAATGCCGGATGCACGATCGGAGCGCTGCCCGATGTTCCGTGGATCGTGGCCATGGTGAACGGAAGCACGGTAGCGTATTCGGTATCCGCCAACCCATCGGGGCAATCGCGCTCGGGAAACATTCTCGTCGGGAGCCAGAAGTTCACGATCACGCAGGCGGGCGCGGCCTGCGCGTTCATCGTTTCCCCCGAAACGATAGCGATTCCAGCCAGCGGCGGGCACGGGGAAGATCGATATCGCCACGGCCGACGGCTGCGCTTGGAGCCTGCAGAACAAGACCGCTTTCGTGGTGAACATTGCCCCGACTTCCGGAACCGGATCGAGTTCGGTCACCTTCAGGCGTACGGATCTTTCCCCTGGGCGTTGTGAATGGCGCAAGCTTCTCCGGCGATTCGGTCGCCCCGGGGGAAATATTGTCGATTTTCGGTTCGGGTCTCGGTCCCGCGGCACCCGTTTCTCCGCAACGCACGCCCGATGGGCAGTTCTTCACCGCTTCGCTTGCCGGAACGCGCGTGCTTTTCGACGGAGTACCCGCGCCGATGATCTTGGCCTCCGCCGGCCAAGTTAGCGCGATCGCCCCATATGGGTTGGCCGGAAGTTCGGCCACGCAAATCCGCGTCGAATACCAGGGCAATACCTCCGATCCGTTCCCCCTGCCCGTAGTGTCTTCCGCGCCTGCGATATTCACAGTAGCGGCGACCCGAAAAGGTCAGGGTGCCATTCTTAATCGTGATTTCAGTCCAAACGGGCCTTCCAATCCCGCCGCCCCCGGGTCCATCGTGATGATCTACGCGACGGGAGAGGGCCAGACCGATCCGCCCGGCGCGGACGGCAAGCTGACGAACGATGTCCTACCCCGCCCACTGCAGGCCGTCGGCGTTCAGATCGGCGGCGTCGATGCCGATGTGCTCTACGCGGGCGGCGCTCCCGGACTGGTTGCCGGCCTACTGCAAGTGAATGTGCGCGTGCCGGCGGGAATCTCGGACCCCGCCGCGCCGGTTCTTTTGCGAATCGGCGGCGCGGCTGGCCCCGTCGGCGCGACCCTCGCCGTACAGTAGAGGTTCATGCCGGATATCACGATCGATTCGCGCGCGCTGGCGAATTTTTGTCAGGCGATTCTTTGCAAGGCCGGGGTTCCCGGCGCAATCGCCGCGCTGACCGCGGAATCTCTCGTCGCAGCCAACCTGCGCGGAGTGGATTCGCATGGCGTTCAGTTGCTTCCTTACTACGTCAAGCAGATTCTCGGGGGCGACCTGAATCCCGCGGCCACCGGCCGCGTACTGTCGGAAAACGGTTGTTGCCTTTTGTACGACGGCGAGAATGGCATCGGCCAGGGCGTTGCGGATATTTGCCGCCAACATGCCGCGCGCCTCGCAAAAGCGCATGGGATCGGGATGGTTGTGGCGCGCGAGTCCAATCACTTCGGGGCATGCGCGTATTGGGCGCGCCGGATTTCGGCTGAGGGGCAGATCGGTATCGTGTTCTGCAACGCATCGCCGATGGTCCCGCCGTGGCAGGCGAAAGAGCCGCGCATGGGAACCAACCCAATCTGCATGTCGGTACCCGGAACCGGCGAGCCTGCCTGGCTGCTGGACATGGCCACGACCACCGTTGCGGCGAACAAGATTTACAAGGCCGGAGTGAATGGGCAGCCTACCATCCCGTCCGGCTGGGCGATGGATTCCGATGGCGTCCCGACCACCGATACGCAAAAGGCGCTGCATGGCTTAGTGGCGTCGCTCGGCGGCTACAAGGGCAGCGGGCTCGCCATGATGGTCGAAATTCTATGCGCGGTGTTGAGCGGCGGCGCGATGAGCACCGAGCTGGGCGGCATCCGCATCCGCGGGCAGGCGATGCGCGTCAGCCAAACGTTTCTGGCGATTGACGTCCAGCGGTTTATGCCGCTCGAGGATTTTGACGCGCGCATGCGGACCCTGGTCCGCATGATCAAATCGGCCGCGCCCGCCAGCGGTTACGATGAGGTTCTGATTGCGGGCGAGCCGGAAGACCGGAGCGAAGCGGAGCGTGCGCGAAGCGGCATCCCCATCCCTGAAGGATCGTGGCGGACTTTGCTCGATGCCGCGGCGCGGCTGGGCGTGGAAGCGCGCGTGGAACTTATTTCTTCCAGTTCCGCGACTCCGCCATCAAATACCACTTAGCGGATTCGAAGTAACTCTTCGGGACGCCCTGGCCGGTGCGATAGGCGAACCCCATGTAGCGTTGCGCGTCGATATCGCCCTTTTCGGCGGCCATGCGGAACCACTTCGCGGCTTCCTCGAAATTTTGCGGAACCCCTTGGCCGTGCTCGTAGGCTCTCGCCAGCTTTATCTCCTCGGCGGCATCGCTATTGAGCGCGAGCGGCCGAGCGCCCAGCAACCGCTCGATCCTACCCGCCAGATCCTCATAACTCAAAGTGCCCGGGTTGTACATCCGCACGATCCCCGCGCCATCCACCAGGACAATCGTGGGCGTCGTGCTCGCGCCGTAATTATTGAAGTTTTCCTCGCTTACCGGAACCGCCATTTTCCCGATGCGCGCGTAGTATTGCTTCCGCACCTGGTCGATATAGCGCAACTCCAGGTCGGGTTTAGCGTCTTCGCCGCTTCCCACATAGCCATAGCGCTGCGTCGGCCCGATCAGGATCAAACCGCGCGGCCCGTACGCCGCATTGATTCGCTGAAGCGCGGGAATCTCGGATTTGCAGTCCGAGCACCAGTGCGCCCAAAAAAACAGCAATACCGGATGCCCTTTCCACTCGGCCCGCGCGGGCGGCTTGTCCCCGATCCATGTGGATAGATCCAGTGGGGGCGCCGGCTTGCCTTCCAGGCTCAAAAGGTTGATGTTTTTCTGAATACGGGCGCGGATGGAAGTATCTTGGAAGGTTTTCATCTGTTCGCGCAAGAAGGCGACCGCTTCGCCGCGATGCCCTCGGGCGTTCATCACCTGCGCCTGCACTTCGATCGAAGCTCCCAATGCCAGCGGCAACTGCGGCTCTTGATCGAGCTTGCGGTGCTTCAACTCGGCGAGCGCCAGCTTGCGCGCTTCCGCGGCGAAAGCTTCCGCTTGATCGTACTGCTTCCGCGCCAACGCACCGCGGCCTTGCAACGCGATCGAATTGACTGCGTCGGGGCTAACCGCCCGTAGGGTCGCCAGCATGAACACGCACGTTACGGCCAGGATTTTCATGTCTACCTTAGGGTCGATCCACCATCCACCACGACCGTCTGGCCGGTCATGTAGGAGGCGCCATCGCTCGCCAGCATCAACGCGATCTCGGCGATCTCGGAGGGTTCGCCCAAATGCTTGACCGGCTGGCGATCCAGGAATTGCGCTTGACGCGCCTCGTCTTTCCAATAATATTCGCTCAACACCGTGCGGATCAGGCCGGGCGCAATCGCGTTCACGCGCACGCCGCTGGGGCCGAGTTCCAAGGCATGGCTTTGCGTCATCATGATCAGCGCGGCTTTGGTCATGCTGTAGAGCAGGCCCTCGAATTGCGGCCGCAAGCCGGCGATGGATGCGATGTTTACGATTGCGCCCGAACCACGCCGGCACATCCCCGGCGCGACGAGCCGGACTAACCGGAACGCGCTCTTGAGGTTGACTTCGACCATCTTGTCGAACTGGCCGTCGTCGCTATCGAGGCATGGTCCTTGCGCGACATTGGTGCCGGCGTTGTTCACCAGGATATCGATCCTGCCGAAGCGCTCGTCGATAGTTGCGACCAGCCTTTGCAGCTCTTCCGGCTTGCCGACGTGGCACGCAATCGGGATAATAGCCGGCCCGATCTCCCGAGCCGCCGCGTCGAGCGACTCCTGTTTGCGCCCGCAGATTACGGCGGTGCATCCTTCGCGAGCGAAGACTCTCGCGATAGCTTTGCCGATCCCGCGGCTGCCCCCGGTTATGAGGCCTACTTTCCCGTTCAATAACATTTCGTCATTTGACAACCCGAGCTTCCAATCTCTACACTCACTAATTAGTAGCACTTGTGGCGATTCAGGCGCGCCAGGAATGACCGGAAAACAGCTCGAGCCATATCGGCGGCAGTTGCTCGCAAAAGAGCAGGAGTTGAATTCCGCGATCGGGAAAGCAAGCGCGGAAGTTCCCGAGCAGGACGAACTCGCCACCCAGGATTACGGCGACAAGGCTAATTCCACTTACGCGAAGGAATCGCTTCTCCAGCAGCGAAGCCAGGACGGCACCCAGCTTATCGCGGTGCAAGACGCGCTGCGGCGCATCAAAGATGGCGCCTACGGCATTTGCGCCGAGTGTGGCGAGCCGATTCCACCCAAGAGATTGGCCGCGGTTCCCTGGACGCCCGTGTGCATCCAGTGCCAGCGGTTCCAAGATGAAATGCAACCCGAAGGAGGTGCGCCTTCTCGAGCAGCCTGGTAACGGCACCTTCATCAGTCCGGTTGACCTTGTTTCACCGTTTTGCCCGAAAGATCCCGCGCGGCCTTTTTTCGCTTCTCTTTCCCGACGATTGCCGCATCTGCGGCGCTGCCCTTACTGAAATTACGCGTGTTCCCGTCTGCGCAACCTGTCTGCGCGCGCCTAAACCGCTGGCGGCGGATTTCTTCTGCTCGGGTTGCCGCACGCCCTTTCTGAACGAGTTTCCACTCGACCGGCATGGCCGCTGCGCGCTGTGCCGCTCCGGCCTGCGCGGGTTCGATTCCGCCTACTGCTTCGGACAGTATGAGGGGAGCCTGCGCGAGTTGATTCATTTGTTCAAATACAGCCGCATGAAACCGTTGAGCAAGCCGCTCTCGTCTTATTTGGCGGCGGCCTTGCCGATGGACCGGCAGTTCGACGCCGTCGTGCCCGTCCCGCTGCACTGGCGGCGTGCCTGGTCGCGCGGCTTTAATCAGTCCGAACTGCTGGCGCGCGCAATGGCCCGGCGCTCGGGGATTCGCGTTCTCAATAGCCTGGTCAGGTCGCGGGCCACGGAAGCGCAGGCGGGCTTAACCAATTCAAAGCGCCGCCAGAATGTTTCGAATGCGTTCCGGATGAAACGGGGCCGCTCGGTTCAAGGCCTAAGAATTTTGTTGGTGGATGACGTGATGACTACAGGCGCGACGGGGAGCGCCTGCGCCTGGGCTTTGAAGCGGGCGGGAGCGAAATCGGTCGCGCTTCTGGCCCTGGCGCGCGTGGATCGAAGATTCTCGGGAGCGTAATGCCAACCTCAACCAGATTGCAAAAACCGGTGCTCGTTCTGAACGCGAGCTATGAACCCATCAACGTCTGCGCGGCGCGCCGCGCGCTGGTGCTGGTGTTGAAAGGCGTGGCTTCGGCCGAAGAAGAGTCGTCGCATTCGGTGCGCTCCTCGCGCCGCTCGGTGCGCTTGCCCACCGTGATCCGGCTGCTGGAATACCGCCGGATTCCGCATCAGACGCGCGCCCTTTCCCGCAAGAACATTCTGATGCGCGACCGCTACACGTGCCAGTATTGCCACAAGACTCTCCCCTCGGGCGAGTTGACTCTCGATCACGTGATTCCGCGGGCGCGCGCGGGCGAATCGGCGTGGGAGAATCTGGTCGCCTGTTGTCATCCCTGCAACAACAAGAAAGGATGCCGAACGCCGGAGGAATCCGGAATGAAGTTGGCGCGGCAGCCGCGGCCGTTCAGCCTGCACACGAGCCGACATCTGATGCGGCTCCTGGGCAAGAGCGACGAGCAGTGGCGGAAGTACCTGTTCTATTAGGACAGTATCGTTCCATCCCGCCCTTAAGCTATTGTGGGGAAAAGGCCAATCCAATTTGACGGGACTGCGTGGATTCAGGTAAAATCGACTATTCGTTTCCTCAATAAACTGCAAATTGGAAGTCCCCTCAGGAGAATAAATGGTAGATACACAACGACATCTTTTTACGTCCGAATCCGTCACCGAAGGTCATCCCGATAAGATTGCCGACCAGATTTCAGATGCCGTCCTCGACGCTGTTTTGGAGCAGGATCCGTTTGGCCGCGTGGCGTGCGAAGTGCTGGTCACCACCGGAATCTGCGTGGTCTCGGGCGAGATTACGACGACGTGCTATGTGGACGTCCCAAAAATCGTTCGCCAGACCATCGAGCACGTCGGTTACACCGATGCCGCATTCGGGTTCGATTCGAAGACCTGCGGGGTGCTGAACACCATTCAATCGCAGTCGCCCGATATTTCGATGGGGGTCGACACGGGCGGCGCCGGCGACCAAGGCATGATGTTCGGCTACGCCTGCGATGAGACGGACGAACTGATGCCGTTGCCGATCATGCTGGCCCACAAGCTGACCAAGCGGCTTTCCGATGTGCGGCGCGCGGGGATTATCGATTTTCTGCGCCCCGACGGCAAGTCCCAGGTGAGCGTCGAATACGTGAACGGCAAGCCCAAGCGAATTGAAGCGGTCGTGATTTCAACGCAGCACCATGACACGGTTTCGACTGAAGAGTTGCGCGCGCAAGTCCGCAAACATGTAATCGACGCAGTGCTTCCCGCCGGAATGGTGGATGCGAAGACCAAGTACCACATCAATCCGACCGGTCGTTTTGTGGTCGGCGGCCCTCACGGCGATACGGGTCTAACTGGGCGCAAGATCATTGTCGATACTTACGGCGGCATGGGCCGGCACGGCGGCGGCGCTTTTTCGGGCAAAGATCCGACGAAGGTCGATCGTTCGGCGTGCTACATGGCGCGATACATCGCGAAGAACCTGGTAGCCGCCGGTTTGGCCACGCGCTGCGAGGTGCAACTGGCTTACGCGATTGGCGTCGCCGAGCCTGTTTCGGTCATGGTAAACGCGTTCGGAACCGGAACCATCCCCGAAGAGAAGATGACGGAACTGGTTCGCGCGAACTTCCCGCTTACGCCGAAGGGAATTATCGAGCACCTGAAGCTTCGCCGGCCAATTTATCGGAAAACGGCGGCTTTCGGCCACTTCGGACGTAACGAAGACACCTTTTCCTGGGAAGCTACCGACAAAGCGGAAGCGCTTCGCGGAAAAGCGGCGGTCGCCGAAGCCGTCGCGCGATAGAGGCGGCAAAACCTAATTTCGAAATGGCGCATCGCGCGGGGCCGCGAGGCTAATCGGTCCGCAATCGTATCGGCACCACGCGGGAATGCTGCCGCGTGCGCTGTTGGCCCTTTCGGGCCTTCTCGCCGCCCCTCAACGACGCGTTTGCACCGCTCGCTGATCCGGGCTAACGTGAAGGTATGGCCCAGGCGAGGAAAATTGACTTTGACAATCCGGCTCCGATTCTCGACGAGGAAGACGAGGAGACTCTCGCCGCAATTGACGAAGGTCTCCATGACGCGGAAGCCGGCCGTACTGTTCCAATCGAAGAAGTCCGCAAGCTATTGCCCCAGTGGATTACGGCCTCCTCTTCACGCAAAGAGCGTTAAACGACCTCTCTGAGATCCTGGGGCATATCGCTCAGGACGATCACGATACAGCGTCCCGTTTTGGCGGTACCCTGCTCGATCACGTCGATTTGCTCCGTCGTTTCCCCCGCATGGGAGCCGTGATCCGCAAACGGTCGCGTGTACGGAAGTTGGTGCGCAGTCCGATTCTGGTGTATTACGATGTACGCGAAGAGAAACGCTTGGTCGAGGTGCTTCACTTCCGGCACGGATCGCGCAAGCCACCGGAATTCTGAAGCGGCATCGCCGCTCGACCAGGCACAAGATTGCCCGCGCGTGGTGAAGAAGCCGCTTACTTCAACCAGCGGTCTACATTCTCCCGCACGAATTCATCGTCCGTCAGATGCGGATAGCAGCGGCATGCATGGTCGATCTCTTCCATCTGTCCAGGCGAGAGATCGTCGTCGGGGTCCAGGCACCAGCGGGCCGCCATCAGTCCTTGCCGCCGCAAGATCTCATGCAACCCCGCGATGCAACCGCGAAACGCGTTCGCGGGATCGAATAGCGCCGCGTTGGAATCGGTAATTTGTCGCGCGAGGCTCATCATACCGACCGGGATCGGCGAACCGGATTGCACGATTTCATGAACTTGGTCCAGAAGCTCCGTCGCGCGAAGCGTCCACACCGACCAATGTCCCAGCAAGCCGCCCACGATATTGGGTGTGAGCAGATCCATCAGGATGTTGTCGTCGTTTCCGGTATACAGCGCGATATCCGCCGCGCGGCCCGATTCCGCCACCGCCCGCAACACGTCAAGAGTCTGGTACCGATTGAAGGGAGCAATCTTGATCGCGACCGCATTTTCAATCGTCGCGAACTGCCGCCAAAATTCGATGGGGAGAAAGCACCCGCCAACCGCGGGCTGCAAGTAGAAACCGAAAACGGGGATGATTTCCGCAAGGGCGCGGACATGCTCCATTAATTTCGAAATGGGCGCATCGCGCAAGGCCGCGAGGCTGACCAGCCCGCAGTCG
>JBPCKZ010000016.1:0-21980 GCA_051003795.1 Bryobacteraceae bacterium
CGGCCAAATGATAATGTCCTATTTGGGCCAAGTAGAAATGTCCTATTGACAACCTCACTCTGGGGAGGTGCAAACGAGGACATTTACTGATGACGCAAGGTGAACGGGACCGCCTGGTAGCCCTGAAGAAGGCCAAGAAGAAGCTGATTACCCAGAAGCAGGGGGCAGAGGAACTGGGAATCACCGACCGACACGTGCGACGGCTGTTGCGCGAACTGAGCAAGCGCGGGGATCGGGCGGTGGTGCACGCCCTGCGGGGGTTGCCTTCGAACCGCAAGATCGAAGAGCCGATCCGGAGCAGTGGATGGTCGAGGCCATGTATCTGATCGCGCTGGTAGACGATGCGACCGGCAGGCGATTCGGACGTTTTGTGCGGAGCGATTCGACGGCGGAGAACATGAACGTGCTGGAGGCGTATCTGCTGAATGTATGGGCGGATGGTGGAGTGCTATACCGACAAGGCGAGCCTGTTTGAGAACACGCCCAAGACGAAGCGGGGCGAATCGCGCGAAAACCGGGACCGGCCTTGGTCCCGCATGGCGCGAGGAACACCGTTACGACACACAGGCTCAGAGCCGCTCGATTCATGACTGGCGGGCGATCAATCGGGGGAATCCTCGCCGGTCTTCTCGCGTAACTCGTTCTCAATTTCCTCGATTGCCGGCAAAGCGCCCTTCAGTTTTTCGGGGAGCGCGGCGGCGAGTTGGTATTCGGAAATGCCGATCGGTTTCGATAAATCCCGCAGAGCGTATTCGGCAACCAGGCGATCCCGCGTTTTGCAGAGGATGAGGCCAATGCTCGGCTGATCGTCGGGATGCCGGAGCAGATCGTTGACGGCCGAGAGATAAAAATTCATTTTGCCGGCGAACTCCGGCCGGAACGCCTGCATCTTCAGGTCGACAACACGTAAGCGCGGAGCTTGAGGTGATAGAACAGCAAGTCGATGAAGAACTCTTCGGCGCCGATCTGGAGGCGATATTGGCTGCCGATGAAAGCGAAGCCCACGCCCAGTTCCAGGAGAAACTTTCGCAGATGTTCGAGAAGGCCCCCCTCCAGATCGCGCTCGTGGGCCTCCGGGCCAAGCATCAGGAAATCGAAATTGTAGGGGTCCTTGGTGATCTGCTGGGCCAAGTCGGATTGCGGCGAAGGCAACGTCCGGTCGAAGTTCGTCACTGCCCCGCCTTGGCGATAATGTAAGCCGGAATCGATCTGGTGAACCAGAACGTTGCGGCTCCAGCCGTGCTGGACGGTCGCCTTGGCATACCAGACCCGGTCTTCCGGGCTTCGCAGTTTCTCGATTAACGCGACGTTGTGGTACCAGGTGATTTGTGCAAGCGCCGCTTGCACAATTGACTCCTCCGGCCATGCCTCGGCGAAGGCGCGCATGTATTTCAGGTTCCTCGGGGAGAAGCCTTTCATTTCGGGGAAGGCGCTCTTTAAATCCGCCGCCAGACGGTCGATCACCTTCGTTCCCCAGCTTTCGCGCTCTTGCCGCGCCAGAATTTCACGGCCGATCTGCCAATAAAGCAGAACCAACCCGCGATTAACGGCAAGAGACGCCTGGAGCTGCGCCGTCTGAATCCGCCGCTTCAGCTCCGCCAGAAATTTGGCGTAACCGGCAGGCGCGGCCGCGCGAATCTCACTCACTGGCCGCTGTAAACGAAATCGCCACCTTCCCCCACCGAAACGTGAATCGATTCCGGCTTTAACCCTTCGGCAATGCGGCCCAGAATCTGCCGCGAAATCTCCGGCAGCAAAGTATTCGTCAGAATGTTATCCACATTCCTTGCGCCGCTTTCGACTTCCGTGCAGCGTTTCGCGACTTCCTGAACCAGAGCGTCGTCGTAAACCAACCCGATCCGATGCGATTCGTGAAGCCGCCGCTGAATTTTACCCAGCTTGAGAACAATGATCGTCTTGAGCGCTTCGTCGCGAATCGGGAAGTACGGAACGGTCACCAAACGCCCCAGAAACGCCGGCTTAAACACCTTGTCGAGCTCCGGTTTGAGCGCCTTCACAAGACCGGCGGATGCGGGCATCGTTTCCGGATCGGCGCACAACTTCATCAGCGTGTCGGTGCCGGCGTTCGAGGTCAAAATGATGATCGTATTCTTGAAATCGATCCGCCGGCCTTCGCCGTCTTCCATCTGACCCTTGTCGAACACCTGAAAAAAAAGTTCCAGCACGTCCGGGTGAGCCTTCTCAACTTCGTCAAGGAGCACCACGGAATACGGCCGGCGCCGCACCGCTTCGGTCAGCACGCCACCCTCGCCATACCCGACGTAGCCGGGGGGCGATCCCTTCAAGGTCGAGACCGTGTGCGCCTCCTGAAACTCCGACATGTTGATCGTGATCAGGTTGCGCTCGCCGCCGTAGAGCAGATCGGCAAGCGCCAGCGCGGTCTCGGTCTTGCCGACGCCGCTGGGGCCCACCAGCAGGAACACGCCGACGGGCTTGGTCACATCGTCCAGACTCGCGCGCGCGGTGCGGATGCGCTGGCTGATCGCGACAAGAGCGTGATCCTGCCCGATCACTCTCGCGCCGAGGTGCGACTCCAGCGCCATGACGGTCGCGATCTCGTCCTTCAACATCTTCCCGACGGGGATCGCGGTCCAGCCGGAGACTACTTCAGCCACTATCTGAGCGTCCACGCACACGCGCATCAACGGTGTCTCGCCCTGGAGGGTCGCGAGTTCCGTATTGAGTTGCTCGAGCTCGGCGCGCAACGCAGCGGGGTCGGCCACCGGCTGCATGGCGGTGCCCTGCCCAGCGGCAACGGCCGGCGCGGCGGACGATCCTTCCAGTTGTGAACGCACCTCGCGTATGCGGGTGATGAGAATCTTTTCTTTTCCCCAACGCTCATTCAGGCTCGCCAGCCGCGTCTCGGTTTCGGCCCGCTTGCGGGCGATCTCCGAAAGCCGCTCGGAATGGTCGGCGCCAGTCGCCGATTCACGCTCCAGAACACGCGCCTGCACCGCAAAATCGTCGAGAAGACGGCTGGAGTCTTCGATCGCGGGCGGGATCGCGCTGTGTCCGAGGGCCAGGCGGGCGCAGGTCGTATCGAGCACGCTCACCGCCTTGTCCGGCAGTTGACGGTCCGGCAGATAACGATGCGACAGCTTGACCGCCGACATCAGGCCTTCATCCAGGATACGGACGTTGTGATGTTTCTCGAGCGCCGGAATCAAGCCTCTCAACATGACCGCGCAGTGCGCCTCATCCGGTTCCTCGACCTTCACCAATTGAAATCTGCGAGCGAGCGCCGGATCCTTCTCGAAGTATTTCTTGTATTCGGACCAGGTCGTCGCCGCGATCGTCCGCAGCTCGCCGCGCGCGAGAGCCGGCTTCAGCAAATTCGCGGCATCGTTCTGGCCGGCTTGGCCGCCCGCTCCGATCATCGTGTGCGCTTCGTCGATGAACAGGATAATGGGCGTCGCCGACGACTTCACTTCCTGGATCAATCCCTTCAGCCGGTTCTCAAACTCGCCCTTCACGCCCGCGCCCGCCTGCAGAAGCCCCAGGTCAAGCGTCCTCAGCGTGACGTTCTTCAGGGGAGGCGGAACGTCGCCCTGCGCCACGCGGATCGCAAATCCTTCGACCACCGCCGTCTTGCCGACTCCCGCCTCGCCGACCAGAATCGGGTTGTTCTGCCGCCGCCGGGTGAGAATATCGACTACCTGGCGGATTTCGAAGTCGCGGCCCAGCACCGGATCGATCTTGCCGTTCCTCGCGCTTTCGGTGAGATTGATGGTGTACTGATCGAGATTCGGGGTCTTCCCGCCAGCGGGCTGCTTCGCGCCTTCGGCCTGCGCCCCCGCGGATTCCTCGGCGCCCGATTCTTCTTCGCTCGAGCCCTCGACGATCTTGGAGAACGCCGCTCTCAATGCTTCGCCCTGAATCTTCTGGAACTCCTTGCTCACGTCCCGCATCAGCCGCGCGAGCTCTTCGTTCGTGGAGAGCGCGATTATCGTGAAGCCCGAGCGGATCCGTGAAGCTCCGAAATCGATGGAGCCGATGGTCCACGCCTCCGTCATCATTTTGAGCAGCGTCGGGCTCAGCGCGGGAGTTCGCGCGTTTCCCGATTTCAGCTTGTCCAGGCTGCGGGTAACCTCCGCCGCGAGACGCGACCGGTCGATCTCAAAGTGACGCAGGATGTGCGCGAAATCGCCTCCCTGCGAATCCAGCAGCTTCATGATGTAATGCTCTATCTCGACGTCGTAATGCGTCCGGGAGAGGCACAGCCCCGCGGATGCCTCGACGGCGCTCCGGGTGGTATCGTTCAGCTTCCCGATCAGCGATCGTAGATTGACGCCCATTTTCGATCTCCTTGTAAACGGTTCAACAATATCAGTTCAGAAGCAAGACGGTATCTTCGGGATTGCGATTGAAGCCGGGCCCCGATTTCATCCACGTAAACCAGCCCAATTGAGTGCCGCCGGTTCCGTCGCGCCCCAGTTCGCAGGCCGGTACTTCCGCGCGCTTCAAAATTAACTGAAGCTCGTATTGTATTTCTCCATTGAAAAATCTGAGCAGCGCGCGCAGCGGCTCGAAGCATTTGCCGGCGGGCAGGAAATCGAGATATTCTTGCTCGCTTAGCGGCCCGATGCGAATCCGCGCGCGCGATTGCACGTCCCATACCTCATCGCCCACCACGGCTCCGACGCCGAGCTGCTCGGACCAGGTGTCCTCTTCCGCGAAAATGCACTGGTCCGGCTTCCCCAGCTTCTGCCACGCGCCAACAAACTGCTCAACCTCGAAATCCACTCCGAAATATTCTTCCAGAAGCTGCGTCAACGCCGCGGCCGATCGGGGCTGCAACGACAGCAGGCCGGTGAAGAAAAGCAGCGAGTGGTCGTCAACCTCCTGACGATCCCGCAACCCAGGCATCGCGACGCCAATCAGCGAAAGCAGATAGGAGGAAAAATTATCGGTCCGCTCGCCGTGGAAAGCGGCGCGCTCATAGGCGACCGGAAAGCGGTATTTTTCCCATGCGCGATAAAACAGCGCGAGAATACGGTGGTTGAATATGTCGAGGAAAGCCGGAAGCGTGGCGTCCTTCGCGCGCAGGCGGTCTCGAATCAACTCCGTATAGTGATAGGGGAGGACGCCGGCGTGCCCTGTAAGCCCCATGAAGTTGACCGCCATCCGGGGTACATCGCCCGTCCAGTCGATGGACGCGATCTGGCTTGCCGGAAACGCGAGTGAATTGTGAACGCCGAAGTGCAGGGCTTCGCGGCCGGGGGGCCCAAAGCCGCCCACACCATCCCTATCCGCGCGTAGGCGATGCATCAGGCGGACCGCCTGGAAAAAATTGAAGGTCCCAGGCTCTTCGCGCAAGACGCGCTCAACTTCGATCAAGATTAAATCGGGCAAGGCTAAAGAAGAATCCGGTGACCCGCTCGGGGAGGCCATTCGGCGAGCGCCTCCTTTCTCTGCCGCGTCGTCACCGAAAGCTGGGTAAAGCTGTTCAGGGACGCGTACAGCGCCAGAAACCGCTCGATGACGCTGGCAAAAAGATACGCTCCTCCGCCCACGAACTGCTCCTCATCGAGCTCCATTTCGACCCGCGTTCCCCGCGCAAACGCGATCCCGTTTTCCGAGAGCACGCGCGCGAAGTGCGGGCGGCTGCGCAATTCCGCGATGCCATCGATCATCTGGCCGGCAAACGCCGACGACGTGAATTCGTATAGCCGAAGAATCTGCTGCAATGCGTCGCGGCCCTCTTCCACCAACGACAAATAATTCAAGGACAGATGCGAAATGAGCCGCCAAAGAGCCATTTTGCCGAGAGGCGGACGCAGCGGATCGGTCGGCTTGCGAAGCGCCACGATGCGCTTGATGGGCGCGTTGGCTTCGATTTCAAAATCACCCGATTCATTGCCGAACGGCAAGCGCGACGGCAGGTTGCGGTTCGTGCAGGTGGCGCGCACGGTGAGCGAATCCGCGTCCGGATGCACCGGCCGGTTCGAAAGATCCACCAGCGTGAGATACATGTCCGTGCCATCGTCGTTTTGCCGGACCGAGTTGCGGCGCGATGCAATCCAGAAGCACGGCTGGCTCCGGTCTTGCGGCGATCGTCCGCGAGAGGAGTAGAAGGGCCTGTACTGAACGATCTCGCGTGTTTCGGTATCGATGCCGGCGACCTCGTCAACCGAATAAACTTCCACCGCGAGAGGGCGGCGCGCGTCGGGGATCACCGGGTACTCATATTTCCGTTGATCCAGCGGGACCGGCTCGGCGGTTTGCGGAAAAAGATTCACCGCGGGCACGCAGCCTAAACGGAAAAGGCTCGGATGTATCCCCAGCTCCAGCCGCTGCCGGCGATCCTCGGTCTCGACATTCGAAATCAAAAAGACAATCTCGGCGGCGTCCTTAAAACCAGCGGCCCAAACAGCCTCGAGACCGGTTAATTCGAGGAAGAAGAACTTCTCCGGAAGGGCGAAGAACTCCTGTAATAGGCGATAGCCGCCGAACGAGCGGCGGGGGTAAGGAAGCAGTCCTTGATCGTCGTCGAATCCGACCGGATGCAGCGCCGATGCCGGGAGGGTCACCGGGCGCGTCTTCGTCCCTCGCGCGGGATCGCGCACCACAATCCGCTGCACGCGGCTGCACAGCAGCTCGTAGAGCATGTGGACCAAAGCGCTCTCGCCGTTCAAGTAAAACCGTAAGCGGTCCATGCCCAACTTCGAGAACTGCGTATCCGGGCCGCACTGCAATTGAAGGCGCAATGCGAAGGCCGCATCGCTCGCTTTGATCGGGGGTTGAAGGCGATCGGGCGTCCGCCATTCCGCCGCGCTAACCGATACCGGCCAGAGAGTAGTTTCATAGCAGGTGCGGAATTTGCACGGAACGCCGGCCACCGGCTTCGAATAGAGCACCGTATCGCGCTCGAGCTTGAGCCCCGTCGTAAGCTTGCCCTGTTCCAGATCCACCTGGAATTCGACGATGGCCATCGATGGCACGGGCCGGATGAAGTGCGGATAAACCACCCCGAGCAGCGCTTCGGTGATCTCGGGAAACTCGTCGTCCACTTTCAAATGAACGCGAGCCGCCAAAAAAGCGAAAGCTTCGAGCAGGCGTTCCACATGCGGGTCTTCGCACTTCGCGGGCTCCAGTTGCAGCCTCGCCGCAATCTTGGGATACTTCTCCGCGAACTGCACTCCCAGCTGCCGGAGGCTGTTCAGCTCGCGTTCATAGTAGAGCAGCAGCTCATCCCGCATCTTTGACCTCGACCTGGCCCGTGGTCAACTGCAGCACGGTATCGAAGGTGACGTGTTCCGGCAGCGGGTCCATCAGCAGCAGCGCTTCGATGCGGAACCGCAGCTTGCGCGATTTGCTTTCCGTGTTCTCGATCGCCACCAGCCGTGCATTGGAGAGACGCGGCTCGAACTGCTTGACGGCGGACTGCAGAAAACGGATCAGCCGGGCCTGATCCTTTGGGTTCGCAATGCTGTAGGTCGTGAAATCCGGCAGTCCGTAAAGATATAGCGAGCGATTCACCTCGCGCAGGCTTTCCGGAGGCGGCTCGGCAATCCGGCGGGTGTTGAGCAGCCATTCCAAATCGCGGCGCACCGATTCTTTGTGCGCCCGCACCGATTGCGCGTGGCTCAAAGGCGCTTCGGTCGACGTCCGCGGGTCCTGGTCGATGAGCCGGTCGATCACCGAGAGGCTGATTCGCTCCATCTCAGGCGATCTCCATCGCCTTCACCGGATCGAGCCGGCAGACGCGTTTGAAGAGAGCCGATTTGGCGGTGTCGTCCTCCTGGATGGCGGTGCTTGCCCGAATCAGGAGGGCTAAAGCTCCGGCGACCGTCTCGCGATCTTCCCATTCCTCGAGCTTGTGGGTTTCTATCGCGGCCGCGATATCGTCCAGCAGCGGTTGCGCGATATTCGGTTTTCCGGCGGAAATACAGATTTGCGCGAGCTGCAATTTGCGCTGGAAGCGCCCGCGCCCGGTACGCTGCCGGTCCAGTTCGCGCGAAAGAATGTCGATGGCCTTCTGCTGCTGCCCGGCACGAAGCGCGTTCACGGCGAGCGCATGGGAATCCACGAACTTCTTTTGCCACCCTGGAACCCGAGGCAAGTCGAGGAGCGGCGTATCGATCGGTTCGGGAAGAGGAGGTGAATTCGAGGGCTCTTCAATCAGCTCGCGCAGCCACGTTTGGGTTTCCGCGTTGGCGGCCGGCGTATCGTCGCTCAGCGTTGCTTGAAGCAGCGCCGGCAGATCCCGCAGCAGAGCGCGCAACTCCGACCGGATGGCAACGGCAATCGCGTAGTAGTCTTCTCCCAGAGCCACGCACGCCTCGACCACGAAGCGTTGCAGATCGAGCCATGCCCGGCTGCAAGGCAGGCCCATGACATTCTCGGCGGCCTCCAGCAGATCGAGCCACTTCCCCTGCATCGCCAAGCCCTTGACATGCCGGCGAATTTCGGTGGGCGGCGCTTCGAGAGTCATGGGATCGGAGGCCGCGCGCAGCTCGCCCCAGCGAAGCCCGCGAAGCATCAGGTAGGGCGCGGGGCTGGCGGGTTCGCGTTTTCTTAAGAATGCCGCGGCCGCGACTACGTTCGCTATCGCTTCGGCGCGCCCGGGCGGCTCGACGGCGGCTTGCGTCCCCAGCATGAAACCGGCGCCGGGGGGATAAGAGGGAACCCCATCGCCGGACGGAGACTCATCGCCCGGAACGCCGGCCGGAGCGGCTTTTATCTCGGCCACCGGATCGGGCTCCGCTTCGCGTTTCTTTTGGAGCAGCCCATGCACCGTGCCGCGCGCCTCCTCAATCGCGGTCTTCAGATGGCCTAGCGCGGGAGCTTCGCCGGTGAACTTCTCCTCGCAAACGGCATCGAGCGCGGTCAATTCCGCGAGACACCCGTCCAACTCTTTTTCGGCTTTCGCGTAGAAAGCCTTGGGAGTTTCGCCGAAAGATTTATCGAACGCCTCGGGGGCGAGTTTGCCCTCGTTCAGGGCTTGTTCCCGCGTGGACTTTTGATTGTCCGACTTGGCCATTTCTTCATAGCCGACCAATCGGGAATCTTTGTATTGCCAGTAGCCGTATCCATCCTTGCAGAGCGGGACGTTTTTGAGCGGCGTGCCGAGTTTCGAGCCGATCCAATCGATGGGCGCGGCGCGCATCTCCATGTCGCCGTCCTCGAGCGCCGGATATAACGTGTCCCAGAACTTCTCCAACAGGCCGCGGCAGAGCGTCAGGCCTTCGCGAAATCCGCCAAAGCCGTCCCGCTTGAGGATGGCCTCGGTAAGCCACGCCGCAATCTGAAGATCCTTCCCGCGGGTGGCGATGGCGTCTTGCGCGAGCTGGACGACCAGCGGCCAGTCGGCTATCTTCCGCTCGCGCTGCCAGTCGCCCTGCGCCAGATTGTCGTCCTCGCGGCGCGCTTCCTTGATCTTGTCGTAGACGGGGTCGTAGCGAAGATCTTTACCGGAAGGATTTTCTCCGGGAATCGGGTTCAGCAGATCTTCACGCAGCGGCACGGGCGAACTCCAGCGATCGGACTTCCAGAAGCGGTACTTCCTCGCCGTCCACTATGAACGTCTTCTGGCCGATGGGGAATTCGTTGCCGCTATCGTCCGCCACCCAGTCCGTGGCGCGGCCGAGCCACACCGGTTCGTCCGCCGATTTCCAGGAGAACGGATAAACGGCCGGAATCAACACCTCGCCGATATCGGTCCCTTGAAACGACGGGCCGGTCACGACGAGCGCCGGAGCCCACAGCGTGTCGCGCAATCTGCGCGGCGCCTCCATCTGAACGGAGGAAATATGTTCGAAGGGGATCCAAAGATAGGCTCCGGCGGCGTAAACCTCCAGCCGCGCGCCGATGGACGGGTCGGCGTCGGAGATGGATTCGAAGGGCTTCCCGTTCAGAGTGCCGCCCGGAGAGGCAACGGGAGAAGAGCGAGGAAATTGCTGCGTGCGGAAAAGATCGTGCCGCGTCTTTTCCGCATGCAGAGCCGAATAGTAGAGGACCGCGCCCAGCTCCGCCGGGCCGCCATCCCCGGCTAAGACGCCGAGCTGCTTTTCGGCGCGATCGTATTGGCCTGAAAAGCACAGCAACTCGAAGAGGAACGTCCGCTTGGCCCGATCGGCCGGATTGTCGCGGAGAGAGCTCGCCAGAACCTTCTCCGCCTCGCGAACCTTGCCATCGGCAAAGAGTTGCCGGGCATCCATTTCTACGCGGCCCAGGGTTGCAGTGTCGCCAGGTCGTATCCCTTGGGTACGTAGTTGTCCAGCGTGCCGTCGCCCTTTTCGGGTTTGTAGGCTACTTCGATGCGCCGGTACGAGAACGAGACCGATTCCACCGGGTTATCGGCGGATCCGGAGAGCTGTACCGAGCTGACCAGAGCGTCCTGCAAAGTGATGCGGAAATAGTCCTGTTGGCTATCTTTTTTAGCCCCGGTCGGTTTGTCATAGAAGAGTTCGACCTTTTTGAAGACCTTTCCAAGAACGCAGTTGTCCAAAATTGCCGGCGAAGTCTTATCCAGAACTTTCATGATATTCAGCTGGCCGAAGTCCGCCCGGCCCGCGTGCGCTTCCTGGCCTGAAGCGCCCGTGCCAAAAGTAGAAGTCTGGGACACGCCGAAGCTGAAAGAGAGGATATCGATAGCCTTCTTCTTGCTCGTGCTGGGTCCTTCGACGCCGTCGATGATCAAGTACGCATTTACCGCCATTTTTCAATTCTCCTTCCGATTTTTTTACTACTTCGCCGCCGCTGGCAATTCGGCAACCAGGCGAAGCGACACGGTCAATTCATCCAGCTGGAAGTGCGGTCGCAAGAACGCCACGGCGCGATAAACGCCGGGCTTGCCGGGCACTTCCGAAACATCGATGCGCGCTTCGCGCAGGGGGCACTTGGCCTTCGCCGCCGCGCTCGCCGTATCGTCCGGGACCACGTATTGAGTGATCCAACGGTTCAGAAACGTTTCAGCGTCCGCGCGCGACATGAAGCTGCCGATCTTATCCCGCATCATCGCCTTTAAGTAATGGGCGAAGCGGGAGACCGCCATGATATAGGGCAGTTGCGTCGAGAGCCGCGCGTTCGCATTGGCCGCATCGGTGTCGTAAAGCTTGGGTTTTTGGGCCGATTGCACGCCGAAGAAAGCCGCGTAATCGGTGCCTTTGCAATGGACCAGAGGCACAAACCCCAAATCCGCGAGTTCCTTTTCGCGCCGGTCGGTGATGGGCACCTCCGTCGGGCACTTCATCGCGAGATCGCCTTCATCGGTATAGAAGTTGTGGACCGGCAGACCGGTCACGAGGCCGCCGCCTTCCACGCCGCGCATCGCCACGCACATGCCGAATTGCGAAAACGAATTGGTCATGCGGGTGGCGAGCGAATAGGCCGCGTTCATCCACAGGTACTTCGAATGATCGCTGCCATCCACCTTCTCTTCGTAATTGAATGCCTCGACCGGCTTGGTTTCCTTTCCATAAGGCAGGCGGCCGAGGGTGCGGGGCAGACACAAGGCAACGTAACGCGAGTCCTCCGTCTGGCGGAAGCTCTTCCATTTCGCGTATTCGGTGGTGTCGAAAATTTTGGCGAGGTCCCGCGGCGCTTCGAGCGATGTCCAGCTATCCAGGTTGAACAGATCCGGCGCCGAAGCACTCACAAACGGCGCGTGCGCCGCCGCCGCGACATTCGAAACTTTCTCCAGAAGCTCCAGATCTTCCGGATGTTTGCCAAATTCGTAGTCGCCCACCAGGGCGCCAAACGGGGCTCCGCCGAATACCCCGTATTCCTCCTCGTAGACTTTCTTGAACAGCGCGCTCTGGTCGAACTCCGGCGCGCGCTGTAGGTCCTTCAGCAACTCTTTCTTGCTGCAGTTCAGAACCTTGATTTTGAGCATCGTGCCGGTTTCGCTCTGATCCATCAAGTGCTTCAAGCCGCGCCAGGACCCTTCCAGTTTCTGAAACGCCGCGTGATGCAGAATCTCATTCAACTGGATCGAAACCAGGTGGTCGATCTGCGCGATACGCGCGTTGATCATCATCTCCGCATCCCGCGCGATGGTCATGGAGCCATCGAGGAATTGAGAGACGAATTCCTTGATCAAATCCTTCCCGCGCTCCCGGGAAGCCGGCTCGACTCCGAAGCGGCCTTGCTCCACTATCTGGTCGAGGAGGCCTTTCTCCTTGGTCTCGACCGCGGCGGCGCCCGGCGCAACGGCTGTTTGCGGATCAGCCATTGGGATTTTCTCCTTTACCCATCTCGGACTTCAACTTATCGAGCTTCTCGGTGTTGCTGACCGATTCGAGCAGAAGCTCTTCCAATTTGTCGTTGCCTTGCAGGCTGCCCCGCAAGTCCGAAAGACGCGTGCGAAGGTCGAGCAATTCCTTTAAGGGCTTGACCTGCCTCGCGACGTTCTCGGGCGAGAAATCGTCCATGCTCTTGAAGCGCAGATCCACCTTGAGATTCGGCGCGTCCGACTCCTCGCTCAACTTATTCTCGACCGAGTAAGAGAGATGCGGCTTCATGCCCTCGAGGACCGTATCGAAGTTGTCGGGGTTTACCTCGACAAATTTGCGATCCTTCAGTTTGGCAAGCGGCTGTTCCGGCTGGCCCGTGAAATCGCCCAGGACCCCAACCACGAAGGGCAATTCCTTTAACTCGATAGCGCCTCCGATTTCGACATCGTACGTGATCTGAACGCGCGGCGAGCGTACCCGATCCAGTTTGTGTTGCGTGCTTTCGCGCGCCATATGGCAAAGTTCTCCTGAAAAATCAAAGTTTTCGGTTGCTCAAATATATGCCCAGTGGAAGCCCTAGTCAAGCGGTTTAATTTATATTTGCCGTACGCCGATCGTTTCGACTTCGATGCTAATGCCGCCCGATTTCAGATCGGTGGCGGTATAGACGGCAACGACGTTAAGCTCCACGGTGCTCACCAGTTCCAGAAAACCGATATTGAGTTGCGCGGGATTGAACTGCAGCTTTTCGGCAAAGTGGCAGCAATCGTCCATGGTGGCCGAGTCGGGCGGCAGGGCAATCGTGTCGAAGTGTTTCGCCTGCGCGACACGAGGCTCGCGGCCCACTGGCGCATCGTTCTGCACGACCAGCAGCACGCGCTTGTCGATCTGGGCCGTCTGGTCGCGGTGGAAATTGTGACTGTTGATCTCGGTCGCGTAGATTCCCTGGCGTACCGGCGTGCATGGCTGGGTGGTCTGGGCGTTCTGCCCGCAGATGAACTTGACACTGTAACTGAACATCTCTTTTCTCCTGTAGGTTGAAACCGGCCTTTTAGGCCGCCTACAGGTCTACTGTGAGAATCGGCGGGCGGGCGTTTCAATCGACTACCGGCTCTTTTTCTTGCTTCCGGTTAGGTTGGCCGCGCCGCGTGTGTGCAAACTCGATCAGCCGCTTAATTTGGGCGACGGAACCTTTCAACCAGTTCGCAGCCGGTCCAGTCCATGTCTACATTGACCATACGTTCACCTTGCCTATTAATTTTAGCGATTTACGGTGGAGGTCGCTGCCGCGCAGTCCCTTCCGCACATGAATTTGGACGCTGTAGCTGAACGTAAAATGGCTCTCCGGGAAACGAAATGGGTTCGAACCGCACCATTCGCTTGACGATAAAACGGGGATATATTATGCCGCCGAACAGAGTAAAAGGAGCAAAAGCCTTTGACTCTTTTGGAAGAACATGATACATCCTATTCACCGGGCAACCAGTTGATGGTTTTCGATTGGAGCGGCGAGAAGGAGCTTTTACGCGAACGGTTTCCGCAATTATAATCGCCTGCTCACTGCTGCCGGCCGCGGGCAGCCGGGTCAAAGCCGTTTCCAATCCCGCCGCAAGCCCGCAAACGGCCGGACCGCAAATTCCCGTGCTCGGGTTCGCGACTCACGCGGCGCCGCTCGATCTGCGCCCGATCGTCGGCATCGTGGGCGCGGCGTTGATCGGCGACGCGATCGCGCTGCCATCGGATGTGACGGCTATCGCTTTGCCGCCCGGCCAGCAATACGCGCTGGCTTCTCGCGACGCGGTCACGCCCGCCAGCGTGCTACCCATTTCGGCGGACGGAGCCGGGCCGATGGCGCCCATTTCCGGCGCCATGCCGCAGCCCGACCGCATCGAGTTCAGCCCATCGGGTTCGTTCGCGGTGCTCTATTCCAAGGCGCTCCAGAAATTGCAAGTGATCGGAGGCTTGCCGGATTCGCCGGGCGTCTCGCGGGAGTTGGATGCATCCGGCCTAACCAGCGCTCTAGCGGCACTTGCGGTGAGCGACGACGGCCAGGCGGTACTCGCCGGCACCTCCGGCGGAGTCGCGTTGATGGGCAATGGAGCCGTGATCTGGGGCGCGGGTACGCCTTCGGCGCTCCGTTTTGTGCCGGCTACCCGCGATGCGGTGCTCGCCGATTCGCAAGGGAACCAGATCGTCCTTCTAGCCAATGTCACGGGGACCGTCGGCGTGCAGGTGTTAGCGACAGGCGCGCAGGGCGTGAGCGCTCCCGCGGATTTGCGGATTTCGCCCGATAAGCGCGTTTTCGTGGCCAATTCCGGGACGGGGAATGTGCTGATTCTCGGCCTGGATGGAACGGTTGCGGCGGCATTGGATTGCGGCTGCACGCCCGGCGGAATTGCAGCGCTGGGCGCGGGCTCGGTATATCTGCTGTCCGATAGCGGTAATCCGGCATCCTGGCTTTTCGATATCCGGGATGCCACGCCGGCGCTTCGATTCCTGCCCGCGTTGAATAGATCGGCCAAGCCATGAACATGCGGGAGGCATTGACAGGCTTTCGTTGCGTGCCGGCCGCGTTGGCCCTCGTATTTGGCGTGGGAATCCCCGCAAGCGCACAGTTCTCGAACAGCTTTAACTGCGCGGCGAGCGTTGCCGGGCCGCCGGTTTTGAGGGCCGAAGGCCTCGCGGAGCTTACCGGCGACGTGGTGCTGACCTGTTCCGGCGGCCCCCCGGTCGGCACGACTACCGTTAACGTGCAGATTTTTTTGAACACCAGCGTCACCAGCCGGCTTCTGAACGGTAACGCTAGCGAGGCGGTGCTGCTGGTCAACGAGCCGCCTCCGAACGCGCAAGCCTTCGGGGTAAACATTTTTCAGGGATCTCTTGTGGCGTTTAACTCTTTGGCGTTCCCGGGCGTTATCCTTCCACCCGCGGGTTCGACGGGCGTGATCCTTCGCATTACCAACGTGCGCGCCGATGCCACTGGAGTGAGCGCCGGTTCGAGCCTTGCACCCAGTTCGGTTATGGAAACGGTTTCCGTCAGTTCCGGCGCGACTATTTCCAACCCGAACCAGACGGTTGGTTTCGTGGGCGGGCCGGGCGCCGGCTCGGCGCAGTGCTCGAGCGTGGCGAGTACCTCGGCCGCGTTTACCGTCAACTTCAGCGAGGCGTTCGCGACGGCGTTCAAGCTGCAAGGGGGCGGACCTCCAACCGTTCCGGGTACGGTAAACAACACCGAATCCGGGTTTATTCCGGCCACCACCTCGGGGGCCACCCTCGGCGGCCCGGTTGCAACGCTTGCGGGCGCCGGTCAGGCCGATTTCGCCACCCGCGTCCAATTGGCTTTCACAAACATTGGAAGGGCCGCGACCTTGCTGGTACCCACCACTCTTCCGCCGAACGGAGTGATCGGCTCGACGGCAAAGGCCGTTTTGGTGGCCAGCGACACGCAGCTTACCACTCCCGGAGCCGCTCCGGCTCCGCTGGTTGCCGCCACGACTACTATCGGCGGGAACCCCTATGCGCAGATAACGACAACCGGCGGCGCGGCCACCGCCACGTATGAAATCGTCGCGACGAACAGCTCCGTCATTGAAACCTTCGCGGTGCCGGTGTTCCTCAACTTTGCCGCCACCTCGGGGACGGGGGTGTTGGCAAACGTAGCGGTCGGCTTTGTTCCGGCTCCCGTGGTAACTTCCTCCCTGCCTGCCGCACCGCCGATTCCGCGTTTCTCCGCTTCACCCTTTTTCACGGGTACGCTTGATTCGACGGGGTGCGCTGCCTCCATCGCCGCGACCGCCGGCACGCCCCAATCGGCCGCCGCGGGTACCGCGTTCGCGACCGCGCTGCAGGCTACCGTTCGCGATGGCGGCAACAATCCCGTCAATGGCGCAACCGTTACGTTTACCGCCCCGGCGTCGGGGGCGAGCGGCGCATTTGCCGGCGACGGAAATATGATAACGGCGCAGACCAACGCCGCCGGCGTTGCGACCGCCCCCGCGTTCACCGCTAACTGCTCCCTCGGAAGCTATCCCGTGAACGCGACGTTGGTTGGCTTGGCGAATTCCGCGGCATTCAATTTGACCAATACGCCTGGTCCTCCGGCGGCCGTCACCGCCGTTTCGGGCGGCGGCCAAAACGCGAGCCTGGGCGCCGTGTTCGCGAATCCGCTGGTGGCGGGCGTGAAGGACGCGTGCGGCAATCCCGTTCCAGGCGCGAACGTGACCTTCACGGCCCCGGCCAGCGGACCCAGTGCAACGTTCGGGACGGGCGGGACGATCTCGGCGACGGTGGCGGCGAATGCTTCGGGAATAGCCACATCTCCCGCGTTAACCGCCAATGGCATCGCCGGAGGGCCATACAACGTACGGGCGACTATTACCGGGACTTCTTCCACGGCGAATTTCCCCCTGAGCAACAACATCGTCACGACGGCTACGGTCGTGACTTCATCGCTGAGCCCGTCTACCTTGAGCCAGCCAGTCACGCTGACGGCGACCGTGACCTCCTCCGGCGCGACCGGAAAGGTGACGTTCAGCTTCGGAACGATGTTGATCGGGACGGCGGCGGTGACCACATCGGGAAAGGCCACGCTGACCACGCGCCTTTTGCCTTCCGGCACTGCGGCTCTGAGGGCGATTTATGGCGGCGATGCCACTCACGCCGCGAGCACTTCAGCCGCCGTGTCGCAGACGGTGAAGGCGTCGCCGGCCAGCAGCTTCACTCCTCTGGTCAATTACGCTACTCAAAGCGCCCCCGAATCGATCGCGCAGGCTGATTTCAACGGAGATGGCATTCCGGATTTAGCAATCGTTAACGGTTCAAGCAATACAATTACAGTACTGCTGGGCAATGGAACGGGCGGGTTCACGCCGGCTCCGAGCAGTCCATTTGCGGTGGGAACGTCTCCTTTCTCCGTCGCGGTAGGGGACTTCAACGGGGATGGGAAACCGGACTTAGCTGTTGCGAACGCGAGCAACAGCGTAACTGTGTTGCTGGGCAGCGGCAACGGCGGATTCGCACCCGCGCCGGGGAGCCCGTTCACCGTTCGGGCAGCGACCTCGTTGGCGGTTGCAGATTTCAATGGAGACGGGCTTGCGGACATCGTGGTTGTCGGTAGCCAGTCGAATTTTACCGGCCTATTGACCGTGTTGCTTGGCGATGGCGGCGGGGGGTTCGCAACCGCGCCGGGAAGCCCTTCCACGATTTCAGTTTCTCCAACTGACCCCCATTCGCTGGCCGTCGGAGATTTCAATGGGGATGGCGTGTCGGACATTGCTGTCGCAGACACCGACAATGCCGGACAGGGCGGCAATAAGGTGGCTGTGTTTCTGGGCAACGGCAGCGGTGCTTTTACGCCCGCTCCGGGGAGCCCGTTCATAGTCGGGAGTAATCCCACCGCAGTGGCGGTTGGGGACTTCAATGGGGATGGCAATGCGGACCTGGCCATCGCCAATCGAGGCAGCAACGATGTGACGGTGTTGCTAGGCAACGGAAGCGGCGGTTTTACACCCGTGCCCGGAAGCCCGTTCCCAACTGGGTCTCCTGGGTCTCCTTTTGGACTAGCAGTTGGAGATTTCAATGGAGATGGAAATATAGACCTAGCCGTCAGTAATTTTTCCGATGGCGTCGCCGTGTTGCTGGGCAATGGCAGTGGTGGGTTCATACCTGAGCCGGGAAGCCCGTTCGTGGTCGGCATTAATCCTCGATCCATGGCAGTAGGGGATTTCAACGGCGATGGGAAAACCGATTTAGCGGTAGCAAACAACGGCAGCAATAACGTGACCGTGCTGCTGGGAATCGGGCCGCCATCCGCGATTACCGCGACGCCCGGAACAACCCCGCAGTCAACTTTTATTGGCAGCCCATTCGCGAACGCGCTGCAAGCTACCGTACAGGACGCCAGCGGGAATCCCGTAGGCGGCGTGACGGTTACGTTCGCCGCGCCGGCATCGGGCGCGAGCGGCACATTCGCGGGCGGCGGAAACACGGCAACGGCAACGGCTCCGACGAATGCATCGGGCGTCGCGACCGCGCCCACATTCACGGCCAACGCCATTGTCGGTGGGTACACCGTGAATGCCAGCGTGGCGGGGGTAGCAGCACCCGCGATGTTCAATTTAACGAATACTCCACCGTTGGCCATTACTTCTATCAGCCCGCCCTCAGCCACGGCCGGCGGACCCGCCTTTCCGCTGACCGTGAACGGCACTAGTTTCCTGCCCACGTCCACGGTGCTATTCGGCAGCGCCATACTGACGCCTACATCCGTTAACGCCGCCGGGACTCAACTCATCGTCACCATCCCGGCGAATCTCATCACTCAACCCGGGCCGGTCGGCGTAACGGTTCTGAACGTCAGCGCGAGATCGAATGCGGTGACTTTCCAAATTGGTCCGCCGCCACCGGTCGTCTCTTCGCTTACCCCCAACACCGCCGCTGCCGGGATCGGAGGTTTCACTCTCACGATCGCCGGGTCCAACTTCGCCTCCAACGCCACCGTAAGCTTCAACGGCCAGACGCTCACGCCCACTTCCATCACTGGCGCGCAATTGACGGTCGCCGTTCCAGCGGCACTCGTCGCGGCGCCCGGCACGGTGAACGTCACCGTAACTTCCGCGGGCCTGACATCCGCCGCCGCATCTTTCACCATCACGCCCGCGGGCACCGGACCGCCCACCTCGGGCAACATCATCATCACCGGTCACGACGACGATTACCACGCTTCATCGGCGACCTTGAGCAACGGCGACACGCCTTCCCTTACGGCCAAAGCTCAACTGGCGGCTATCGTGAACTTCGCGCGCGCGGCCGCCCCGGCCCCCACGCTACCCGTGCTGATCTTCGATCAGGGCACGGAATTGCAAGAGGTGCTGACATCGTTGGCCGTGCCGTTTGTTCGCGTGGATCCGAGCGTCGGAATTCCCGATCCGGCTTTGTTCGATACCGCAAAATACAGCGCTATCGGTGTCGCATCGGACAAGAGTTGCGGCCCGTGCGACAACGATAATACGAGTTCGGTCAACCTCGCGGCGGCAAAAGCGTCGTTCCAGGCGTTTGTTTCCGCGGGCGGCGGTATTTTCGCTTTCGCCGCGGCGGGCAGCAACACGTATTACAACTTCCTCCCGAAGCCGGTTGTGAAATTCAACTTTTTCCAGAACTCGGGCTTCCAAGCGACCTCGGTGGGTACCCAGCTCGGCATCCCCGCCACCAACGGCGATTACGCGCACGATACCTTCCCGCAACCCGGAACGGGCGGCCTCGATCCGGAATGGGAAGTGGTCGAGACCTATACGGGTTCGGTGCCCGTAACGCTTGCCATCGAGGGCGTGCGCATCACCACCGGCTGCCCGCTTCCAAGCGGAACGGTCAACGTCGCCTATCCGTCGCTCACGCTGGCCGAAACGGGATTGCGCGGAAACCTGACGTGGAGCATCGCCGCGGGAGCGCTGCCCAATGGTCTAAATCTGGTGAATGGCGCGATCGGCGGTACCCCGACGGTGGCCGGCACGAGCAGCTTCGTCCTGAGCCTGACGGACGGAACGCGTACAACCACCAAGAGTTGCGGGGTCGCCATCAATGGCCCGTTAATGCTGACGGGTGTCTGTCCCACGGTCGTGCCGTTTGGCGCGTCGGTTTCGATTCCTCTTACGGCATCGGGCGGCGACGGCAATTACACGCTCGTTTACACGTCGGGGCCGGCATGGCTGTCGCTCAGCGCAACCACTGGCGTCCTCACGGCGATAGGCGGGACGCCTCCGGCTCCCGGCGTGTATCCGTTTACGGTGACGCTGACAGACCACTCCGGCACGCCCGCGTTTACGTTCTCCTGCAGCGTGACCGTGCTGCCCGCTCTGACGTTGAACGGAAATTGTCCCACGACTACGACTCCGCTCGGCAGCCAATTCACTTTGCCGCTGACGGCGGGGGGCGGCAGCGGGACGTATCAATTAAGCCTCGGCACCAGCGCGGCTTGGCTGTCGTTAAGCGCAACCACGGGTACCGCGCCCGCCAATGGAACTTTCGCCGTGACCGTAAGCGGGATGCCGCCGGCCGCCGGGACGTATCCGTTCACCGTGACGCTCGGGGATAACGCGGGTAGCGCGCCGAAGACGTTCCCGTGCAGCGTGATCGTAACGAGTCAATTGCGGTTGAGCGGCATGTGTCCAGCGACGCCGATTCCGCAAGGGATTTTGTTTACTCTGGGCCTTACCGCCGCCGGAGGCAACGGCAACTACAGGCTGGTTTCCTCGGCGCCGCCATGGCTGGTGTTGGGCAGCGCGACCGGACCCGCGCCGGCGAACGGAACGTTTCAAACGGCGCTGGCCGGGATTCCACCGGCCGGCGGCTCGTTCCCGTTCACGGTTACGCTGTCGGACACCGGCCAATCCTCCCCTGTGTCCGTTACGTGCAATCCATTCGTCGTATTGCCGCCGTTGACGATCTCAGGCGCCTGCCCGGCGCCGTCCGGCACGCGGAATGCGCCCTATTCCCTGCCGTTTTCGATTTCGGGAGGAAATGGGAATTACCTGATTTCTTCCACCACGCCCGTGCTCTCCCTGGCCGCGGCCACCGGAACGGCGCCCGCGGGCGGCGTGTTTAACGATTCGCTTGGGGGAACTTTCACCACCTCCGGCGTGTATTCCGCGGGGGTGCAGGTGAGCGACACCGGCGGATCGAAGACCGTGGTTTATTCATGCAACATCGCGATTAGTTCGCCATCCGTGGCGATCGCCTCGGGGTGTCCCGCGGGTTCCGTCGTTCAAGGGACACAGTATTCTCAGCCGCTTTCGGCGACGGGCGGCGACGGTAACTTCTCTTGGTCCATTCCCGGGGGCGGTTTGCCAGCCGGCCTGCAATTGGTGGGCAACACGATTTCGGGAACGGCGGCCGGACCCCCGGGAAAATCTTCGTTTATTATCCAGGTGAGCAGCGGAGGCACGAGCGATCAATTATCCTGCTCCATCACCGTTGCGCCGCCCCCGCTGCATCTAACCACCGGATGCCCGGGAGACGGCGTGCAAGGGCAGCCTTATCCGGCTTTCACGCTCGCCGCCACCGGCGGTTTGGGAGCGGGCAATTACGCCTTCTCCGTAATTGGCGGCGGCCTGCCTTCGGGGTTGACGCTCAATGGGAGCACCATCGCCGGAACGCCTTCGGGACCGCCCGGAGCGTCGTCATTCCGGATTCAGGTCGCGAGCGGAACGCAAACCGACACCACGGGACAGTGCTCGCTCAATATCGGTCCGCAACTTCCTGCGCTGACGTTGACGGGCGTTTGCCCGGCTACACCCTTTTTGCTCGATTCGCCGGTCACCCTGACGGCCATGGCCGCCGGAGGGAATCCGCCGTATTCATTCAGGTTGACGTCCGGACAACCCTGGCTTACGCCCGCGCCGAATGGCTCGACGGTCACATTAACCGGCCGTGCTCCGAATGCGGGATCTTTCCCGGTGGCGCTGGAAGTTGCGGATAAGGATAACAAGACGGCTCAGTATTCCTGCACCGTCCAGGTGGTTCCAGGCCCGCTCCAGATTACGAACGCAACGTGTCCCGGCGCGGTGAATGCCAATTCCATGTTCACAACGATGTTATCGGCAAGCGGCGGTGGATCGTCTTACACGTGGAAACTGAACCCCGACGCGCCACCGTGGTTGATGCTGACAGCGACCACGGGACCGAACGTCAGCCTGACGGGGACGCCGCCCGCGCAGGGGACCTTCCCCTTCACCGTTACGCTTAGCGATAACGCCGGATCGACGCCCGTGTCGTTCCCCTGCACGCTGA
>JBPCKZ010000017.1:0-12366 GCA_051003795.1 Bryobacteraceae bacterium
GGGATAGATTGGCGTGGGCCGCGTTTTTTTTGTTTTTGGCTTCGCTGACGGCGTTTCAAGCGGTGCTGGCGGTCCCGATTCTGGGAGCATATCTATTCAGTAAATTAAAAAAACAGTGTCCACACGAGTGTGGACACGGCAGGCACGAGTGCCCGCGCCACATCATTGTCATGATGACGCCAATCCTGGGCATCGGCGCCTGGCAGCTTTTTGAATTTCTTACAACCGGGCAGTTTCCGTTCACGGTCGCGCTTGGTTATCACCACAGCTTCGACCGGCTCGCGCTCAAATTGCGGAATGCCGAAATGCTCTCGATCCACGCCTGCTGGATCGTCTGTCCGCTGCTGCTGCCTCCCGCCGTGGTCCTGGCCTGGAAACGTCGCGATCGCGACACGCTCTTCCTCCTCGGATGGATCGTCATCTTCTTCTGCGGAGCGCTCGCCTTCTTCTATTCCGGCGCGGCGCGCTATCTGCTGCCCATCGCGCCCGCCGTGGCGCTCCTCGTTTCGCGCCTCCGGCCCGCATGGCTCGCAACGGGGCTCACGCTCCAGATGGCGCTTTCCGTCGCGCTCGCCGTCGTGAACTATCGGCATTGGGACGGCTATCGCGCGTTCGCCGCATCGCTCCAGGACGAGACGGCGCGGCACCGCACCTGGGTCAATGGCGAGTGGGGCTTGCGCTACTACCTGGAAGCCGAAGGCGCGCTGCCGCTGCATCGCGATCAATGGGTGCCGACGGGCGATATCGTGGTTACCAGCGAGTTGGCCTATCCCGTTCCGTACAACCGCGGAGGGCGCGCGCTCGTTCTCGTCGCGCGGCGGGAAATCGACCCATCGCTCCCACTGCGCCTGATCGGATTGCACGCGCGGTCCGGTTACGCGACAGCCGATAAGGGGCTGCTCCCGTTCGATATCGCCGGAAGCCCGATTGATGAAGTACGCGCGGAGATCCTCGAAAGCCGCGCGCCCGTGTTGTCCGACCTTCCCATGAACGCCCCCGAAGCGGAACAGCAGATCCTATTCGGCATTTCGAAGCTCGAAGACAATCGCTGGCGCTGGATGGAGGAGCGCGGCGCGGTGTCGCTGAAAGCTCCCGCCCAACCCCTGCCCGTTCGCGTCGCGTTCTTCATCCCCGAACAAGCTCCGGCGCGGACCGTCACCGTTTCGGTCGACGGGAAAGCGGTCACGACTCGGATGTTCTCCGGCCCCGGAAGTTACGTGATTACGACGAGTCCGCAAACCGGCACGCAGGTGGGTATTGCCGTCGACCAAACGTTTACCGTGCCGGGCGACAGCCGCCGGCTGGGCCTGATCCTTACCGAAGCGGGCTTCCGAAAGTAGTATCCTGACCGTATGGGCTGCGGTAGCGGTGGACGTGGCATGACCACGATTTCGAATGCCATTCCGGTTGGCGCGCGCAAGGTATTTTGCGTCAAGTTTCAAAAGGATATGGAAGGCCTGGACGAAATTCCCTTCGAGGGCCACCCGCTCGGGCAGAAGATCTACGACAATGTCTCGAAAGAGGCGTGGAAGATGTGGGTCGAGCATATGAAAATGCTCATGAACGAATACCGCTTGAATCTGGGCACCGCCGAGTCGCAGGAATTCCTGATCAAGCAGATGGACGACTACTTTTTCGGCGACGGCGCGGCCCTGCCGGCGGGATACGTCCCGCCGCAAGCGAAGTAATCAGCGCACGATTCGCAGGCTGGTTGCGATTTCGAAGCGCAGCCGGGCGTGCGCGGTTCGCAACGCCTCCTCGACGTCGCCCGGCGTTTCTCCGATAGCGAAAATGAATCCCAGGTAGCTTGCCGCTTCGGGCAGGCGCTCCATTTTTTGCCCCAGCTTCGCGGTAACGACCACTTCCGTAATCCCGGGGATGGCGCGCGCTTCCTCCACGCCTTCCACGCCTTCGTAGACGCCGGCCTTGGGAATGGGGATCATCATGACGCCCGAAGCGGCGTCCATCGGTTCCGCGCCGCTCACATCTTCCCCCACGGCGTGGCGGACGATTATCTCTTCCAGTGACGCGCCACCGTCGAAACGCAGCGCGCGCGCGCACAAGCCTCCGATGGGCCGCGCCGCCACTTCGAGCATCCAAACGCCTTGGGAATTCACGCGCATTTCGGCGTGAATCGGCCCGTGCGTCAACCCGAGTGCGCGCACGGCGGCTTGCGCCGCATCGATTATCGCGCGCTGCATTTCGCGGCTTTCGCGCGAGGGCGCGATGTAGAGAGTCTCCTCGAAGTAGGGGCCGTTGAGCGGATCGGGCTTATCGAAGATGGCGAGCACCTGAAGCTCGCCCTGGGTAAGAAGACCTTCGAGAGCGAATTCGGTTCCTTCGATAAAGCTCTCGACTTGGATATATCGATTACGGTCTTCGTGAAGCGCAACGATGCCGGGACGCGCGAGAAGCTCGCGAATGCGGATGAACGCGGCTTGAAATTCCTCGCGATTGTTGGCGCGAATCACGCCGCGGCTGGCGGAAAGACCGAGAGGCTTCAGAACGCACGGGAAGCGATCGTGGGCGGGAATATCAGCCAGTTCGTACCGCGTGAATTCGGGCGTTGGCAAGCCGGCGGATTGGAACAGTTGCCGGGAGACATTCTTATCGCGGCAGGCCTGAACGGCCGCGAGTGGGTGAAAGGGAATGCCCAATCGTTCGGCGGCGCGGGCGGCGATCTCGGTCGGACGGTCGGCGACGGCGACAATGCCATCGAACTTTTCTCCCGCGAGAACCTCCGCGGACGCTTCGGGATCTTCGAAGCGCACCGGAATCGCGCGATCGCCCCAGGGGTCTTCGAGGATATGGCAGCGGTCGGTCGCGAGGATTGGTTCGATATCGAGGCGGCGGGCGGCTTCGGCGAACGCGCGGGTCTGGTAGCCGGTGGTCGCGGCAACGAGCAATAAGCGCATGGATGAATCGTACCGCCGCGGGTTCGGATTCCGCTTCGGATTCGGTTCAGGTATAAATACATTCCGGCGGTCCAGATATAGGCGGGATCGCCGCCGGGGGCGCCCGAGCGCGCGTCAAAGTGCTCGCTCATCCTCCCTTGAGACAGGCTTCGGAAAAGGCGCGGCGAACCTGGTCGGCCAGTTCCGTCTCGCCGATGGACTTCAGCCCTTCACTCAGGAACACATTCTGAGGCGCCCACACGGGCCCTTTCACGTAGGACCCCGAATCGTAGAATGAGCTGGTCAACGATTCGGTGCTGAACCCGAACGCGGTCAGAAAGCGTCCTGGCGTTCGCAACCCGGCAACCAGCGCGCGCCGGAAACCGGATCCTGCATCCGTTCGAAGATCATGTACTGCCGCCACGCCAGTTCAGGATGCGCCGACGCGAGGCCGAGCGCGGCAAAGCAATGATCCCAGGACCATATGCGCGCCATCCAGTTCTTGCTCCCCAGGACGACGGGCGTCCGGTAGAGTCCGCGCGGAGCGACGGTTGAGGACCACAAAACGTAAGCCGCCAGTTTGCGCGCCGGCTCGAGCTTCGGGTCGAGCGCCGGAACATGCGATGCCCACCGCTCAAACTCCGATTCGACCGCGGCGGAGAGATCGTCGAACGCCGGGTGTATGCGCGGCGGTCCAGGGGCGCCTTCGAAAAATTCGAGAGAACATTCGAATGGGCTCGAGTTCTCCCCGGTGAATGTAAAGATTGCCCGGCTGCACTGCACGTGACTTTTGTCTTCGACCCACGGTGCTTCAACCGCCATCGAACCGCCGATCCGCTCCACCTGAACGGGCGATCTTGCGGCATCCGGCATGACTTGCCACGCGGCCGGGCCTTGAGAATCAGGCGCCCCGGCGTCCCTTCGCTTTCAGCGGCTACAGGCGCTCCGTTCCGCAGCACTTCAATGCGGAAGATCTCGGGGGGCGTTGGATCGTCCTGCAGACAGCGGATATAAAAGTGGCCCCCCGGGACCTGCGGCGACGTTCCGAAATTCCAGAAGTGATTCGAGACACCCAGATACGACCCGTACCGGCTGACCGGCACGCGTTCCGCATCGAATTGAAAAACGGGCGAGCCACGGCCTGCCGCGATGACGGGCAGGGCCAGGGCCGCGGCCGCGCCCATCCATTCCCGACGGGTAACTCCCTGTTCGTGGCGGCTCATTCAGCTTACGCTTTCAGTATGGACCGACAGCTCAATCTCAGTGCTCTCGGGTAGGAATGCGCTTCCCGGGCATGTCCAGGCCACCCTGGTGCAGGGTCAAACGATCGCCGCCGAACTCGATTTCCGCATCGACCACCTTGAGGAAGAATTTGGTTTCCGACTCGGCGAATACGGGGAACTTGGGCTGTCCGGTGGCCTGCGTCATGAGTTGATCGCCTTCGAGAGTCACGACAAGATCGAATCCTGGCCGCAGTTCGTATGTGCCGGTATATTGCTCCAGAATTTTTCGCGGGACGGCGATCTCTTTGCGCTCCAAAACCGTGTCGCTCTTTTTGATAGCTTTCCGATCGCGGCCATTCTGATGCAGTATCGCGTAAGCGCCCTTTTCATCTTTTCCGAATTCGAACTGGGCATCGACCGCCTTTAGAAAGAACAGCTTTTCCGACTGCGCGAACAGCGGCAGCTTGCCCTGTCCCGATAGCTGCGCCATGAGTTGATTGCCCGCGAGCGTAATCATGATATTGACCCGCGGAGCGAGCTCGTAGGTCCCCACATAGCCGGCCAGCGTTGCGACCGGCAGGGCGATCTCCTTGCGCTCGGACGTCAACTGCACAAGTTGGCCGTGAGCCAGCTCTCCGAGTTTCCGGGCGATGTCGCTTGCCGCCAGTCCATTCAGGTTGGCGAGTACGGCGATCGTCAGCTTGTCTTCGGGATAGTACGCCAGGTGGGTGTTGAAGCCTTCAATTCCACCCCCATGATCGATCACCTTGTGTCCTTCCGTCGTGCGCACCGACAGTCCGAATGCGTAATCGCTCTTGAACGGCGTAGTCATTTTCCGGAGCGATGCGGCCGAGAGCACTTTTCCGCCGAACAGACCCTGCTCCCAGCGCAGCAGGTCCTCGGTGGTTGAATACAGCGACCCAGCCGAGAACGGGATACTCATGTGAATGAAACCCGCGTTGACGGGGCCGTTTTTTCCCGGCGCGTACCCGGCCGCGCGGCGATGGACGATTTCGGAATTCGAGTCGTAGCCCGAGTCCTTCATCTCCAAAAGCGTGAAAATATTTTCCTGCAAGAACGCCGCGTAAGGCTTTCCGCCGATCTTCTCGATCAGATATCCGAGGAGGACGTATCCGGAGTTGCTGTAGCTCCACTTCTCGCCGGGCTCGAAATCGAGCGGCTTATCGCGAAAGCGCGCGACGAGTTTCTCCGGGGTGGTTGGAAAGGGCTCCGTCTGGCTGTAATCGGGAAAGCCGGTAAAGCTCGGAATGCCCGAAGTATGCGTGAGCAGGTGAAAGATGCCGATCTTGTCCCATGCGTCCGGCGCGTCCGGCATGTACTTCTTCACCGGGTCTTCGACCTTCAGCTTCCCGCGCTCTTCGAGCAGGAGAATGGACGCCGCCGTGAACTGCTTGGTGACGGACCCCAGGCGGAATTTGGTCGACGGTGAATTGGGGATATCCTATTCGAGATTGGCCGATCCGTAGCCTTTGCTGAGCAAGACTTCGCCGCCGCGAGCCACCAAAACGGTACCCATGAACGTCTTGGCGGACACATAAGACTGCACAATCCGGTCCATGCGCGGCACATCTTGCGCCCGGCAAAGGACCGCTATTGAAACGAAGAGAAAGATGCGACAAAACATTGTTTACTCCGAGGCTGTACTCTTAACACGCCGCTTAAGCCGGCACTACGATTAGACTTGAAATCGCCTCGCCGATCCACGATGCGCGGATTCGGTCTACCGTCGTCGGGCGGATGAAACATCGGTTCCCTTGATCCCCACTACCTAAATATAAGGATGCTTGAAATATGCCGCATTTTCTTAGTTGTCGCGACGGCTGCTACGCTGGCTTTGCTTTCCGCGGGCCTCGAACGCCGCCATTGCCTCGTCGGCTTCTTTTACTTTTCCCTGCTGCCGGTACAACCGGGCGAGAGCGTAAAGCGGCTCGGGATAGCTCCGATCGAGTACCGCCGCCCGTTGCAGTTCCTCGACAGCTCCGGAAACGTTACTTCGTTTTGCGAGCAGAACTCCTAGCCGATGATGGGCTTTGGCGAAACGCGGATCGTACTTGAGCGATTCCCGTAGGTAGGGCTCCGCTTCCTCGAACCGGCTGCCCAGCATCAGCAGCGAAGCGAAATCGAATGGAGGCCACGGCGACGGCGTAGCATTTACTCGATTAACGCGTATCGCGTTGCGGAATGCGTTGGCGGCGTCCTCGTACTTGCCCAGCGCCTGTAGGCATAACGCGAGATAATCGCAGGCTCGCGCATGATTGGGTTCGAGTTCGACGACTTTCTGAAATCGCGCTTGTGCACTGGCAAATCGTTGATCCTCGTAGTCAATTCGTCCCAGCCAGTAATGGGCCGCGGCATTGCGCGGATCGGCCGCGGCGATCTCTTTCAGATCCTCGCTAGCCCAATCGAATTGGCCCAGTTCAATGTAGGCGATCGCGAGGGTGATACGGTCGCGTTCGCAAAGCGGGTTTAGCTTCGCGGCCTTTTCGAGCGCTGTCGCACAGTTCAAGTATTTCCCGTCCAGGTAGAACACGCGCGCCAACGCTGAAAGCAGTTGCGGTGAATCCGGCTTGCCGTCGATCGCTTCAATCAACAGCGACTCGGCGCGCGGATAGTCTTTCCGATCAATCGCGAACTCCACCTGTCGGGGAATCTCCTGGGACTGACCCCAGCAGTGCCGGGCGAGAAAGAATAATCCCACGACGACAATCGGAACCGGACCTCTCTCCATGCTGTCTCCATGCGGTGCAACTCAGGATCGAATACCGTTCCCTTCCACGATGGTCGTATATCGATCCATCAGCGGGTTCGCGAACCGCTCCACTCTATCGCTGGGCTTAGGCCACTGCACCTCGACCCAGTCGGCCTTGGACGTGCCGGTTCCCAACACCTCCCGCATATCGTGAGAAGAAAGATAGCTTCCACCGTTGTTCTTCAACCGCGAATGTTTCACTCCCCCAGCCGACCATGTGATTCGCGCGCCGACAGCATCGCGATTGCAGGTTACGCCCTGCAGCTTGAGTCCGACCCAGCGATTCCCCTGCGCCGCCCGGTTTCGTAATAGCACGGGCGCTCCCCCGTTGGTCGCTATCAGAACGTCTATTTGACCGTCATTATTGAAATCACCCACGGCCAAGCCCCGCGCCGAATACGTCTTCGTGAAAGCGGGTCCCGCTTCGGCGCTTACGTTACGCAGTTTACCGTTCTCCTGATGGAACAGGAGAAGCGGCTCTTTATAGCGGACCTGCGAGGAATACTTTTCGATCATATCGTCGGGATGCCCGTTGGCCAGAAGCAGGTCGACAAATCCGTCGTTATCATAATCGAAGAGCTTCAGTCCCCAACCGCTTAGCAGACGGGTGTCTACCGCGACACCGTGGACGTGTGCAACGTCGGCAAACGATTCGTCGGTTTTATTCTGATAGAGCGAAAACATCTCCTGATCGACATTAGCGACGAACAAATCTTGCCAGCCATCCCCGTTCAGATCGGCCGCGTCCACACCCATACCCGAACGCGCGTGCCCGTTCTCGCCATAACCGACTTCCGCCTGTAGTGCGATCTCTTCCCACTGCGTCTTTCCGCCGCCATCCGGCCCGCGATTCACAAATAAGAAATTCTGAACGGTGTCGTTGGCGACGAACAGGTCCATGCGGCCGTCGTTGTTGATGTCGGTCGCGACAACTCCAAGCGCTTTGCCCATCGAGCGTTCAATGTCCGTGCCGTGTTGCACCTGCGCAAAAGTTCCATCCCCGTTGTTGTGATACAGAACATTCGCCGTGGGCTTGAAGACGCGCGGAATGCAGTAGTACTTGCGCCCAAGTTTGTTGTCCCCGCATGAGAGGCGATGCTCTTTGCCATAATCCACGAAGCTGCACACAAACAGGTCCAGCTTTCCGTCGTTATCGTAATCGAACCACACGGCGCTGGTGGTCCAGCCGGGAGTAGCGACGCCGGCCTTCGCGGTAACGTCCGTAAACGTTCCGTTGCCGTTGTTCTTGTAGAGAATGCAATTGCCGTACGATGTGACGAAGAGGTCGGGATAGCCGTCGTTGTCGTAATCGCCCGCGGCCACGCCCATTCCGAATGTACCGCCCGGCACACCGGCCTTCCCGGTAACATCGGTAAACGTGCCGTCGCGGTTGTTATGGTACAGCGCGTTTCGCGGCGTTGTGCTGGGGTGGAAAAAGTCGGACGGCCCGCTGTTGACCAGATAGATGTCCATCCAGCCGTCGTTATCGTAATCGAGGAAGGCGCAGCCGGGCCCGAGAGTCTCGGGCAAATAGTGATTGTCCGACCTCGCGTTTTCATGAAGCCACGTGATCCCGCTAACCGATGCCGGTATTTCCTCGAACAAAGGCGCCGGTCTGGCGCCGCCTGGCAGACGCGAGGCGCCGAACGCCAATCCAAGCGAAAGCAATTGGCGCCGGGTCAACGCCATTGAGGCCGCTAATTGCAGCGTAGCCTCAGAATATAACCTTTGCACCGAGCTGGAGATTCCGGGGCGCGCTGACACCACCGTTCCAAAGACCAAAATTCGGGCTGGCTACGTTGGTATTAGAACCACCGAAGACGTGCCAGTTGAAGACATTAAAGGCCTCGGCCCGGATTTGCATCGTTACCTTCTCGGTAATGTGCGTGTTTTTGTGAAGGCCCAAGTCTTGATTGTGATACGGGAAGCCGCGTACGTTGGTCACCCGGGCACCCTTGCCGTAGTAAAAATTGAAACTATCAACAGGCTCAAACGCAGCCAGGTTATATCTAGGTTTGTGCGGGTCGTAGCCGCTATTACTCTGCGCGAGCGGGTTAGCGCCCGGCAGAATCGCGGGAAGGCAGCCGGCGGCAAACTGGGCAGGCACATTGCAAAAGCCGGACGTGAAGCTGATAGGAAGGCCCGAGTTCACACGAGTGATGCTGGTCAGTTCCCAACCGCCCGCCAGACCATTCAGCAGCCCGCCACCATTCAGAAACCGCTGGCCTCTTCCGAAGGGCAGCTCATAGGTAGCCGAGACGGCCAGTACTTGGGGCTGATCGCTGTCGGCCAGAGCCTTGTTGCGTTTCTGTTCGAAAGGCGATATTGGGTGGAAATCCGTGGTGGACTGCGCGCTATCGGCGCTCGTGAGGGTTTTTGAAAAGGTGTAAGAGGTGAGCATGTACAGGCCGCGCGAGAAACGCTTCTCCGCCTTGACCTGAAGCGAGTGGTAGGTGGAGTTGCCCACGTTTTCGTTTTGACCGTAAATTCCGCCGCAGTATTGCGGGTAGGGCAATAGTGCCTGCGCCACCGAAGGACGGCATCCAGTCATTTGCGCCGCCCAACCGGCGTATGGCGCGGCTACGCCATCGAGCGTCGTTTGCCCGGGCGTGAACTCATCGTACAGTTTGTCCCCCAAGGACAGTAGTCTGGGATCTAACGCGTTAATAGGATTGATCTGCGAGAGAAGTCGAGTGCCCTTGTTCCCTACATAGGCAGCCCCCAAGTAGAAGTTTTCGGCGAGCTCGTGCTCCACCGAGAGGTTCCATTGCTGCGTGTAAGGCAACTCGTTGGCATCTTTGGGCCGGTAATTGGGAGCGCCGCGGCCGTTCAGGAAAGATGGATCCGTAAAGGGTGGTTTCGCGAAATTCTGCGGAAGTCCGTTCTGCAACAAAAAAGCCGGCTGAAGTCCTCCGAGCGAGCTATCGAAGGAGGCGGTGCTGTTAAAACCGTCCGTGGCGATGCCGGCGTTCCAGCCGGGGTAAAAATTCTGCTCGAAGAAAATGCCATAACCCGCGCGTATGACGGTCTTCGGAGTCAGAGAATATGCCAGCCCCAAACGGGGTGCGAAGGCTTTATGAAACGTCTTCTCAGGATGGCGGTCGCCGTAGCTGGCCGGTCCATATTTGTCTCCCGCAAACGCCAGCCGTCCCAATCGGCCTCCAGCCCCCGGATTCACGCCGCCTGGATCGAAGAACGAGGTTTTGTTATCGGCTTCCACCGACGGGCGAAACACATCCCAGCGCAAACCGAGTGTGACATTGAGCTTGGTGGTTGCTTTCCAGGTGTCGCCGGCGAAGGCCCCAAAGGCGTCGCCCGTCGGTCGGAAACTGGGAAGCGTGTAGAATGTCGCGCTAGCCGAAGAGACGCCGCCCAAAAGGAAACTCGCGATCGAATTCCCGCTGGTGATGCCGCGCAATCCCGTGTTGAGTTCTGAAAAGTTGAAAGTTCCGGATCCGTTCGCTACGGATAAGGTCGGATATTTCACGTTCCGATATTCGCCGCCGATGTGAAAAGAATGCCTCCCCCGAATCCAGGTCAGCGTATCGTTCAGTGCCCATGTGGGGCGCGTTGTAAAGAAATCCGCATTGCCGCCGTAGCCATCGTACCCTCCGCCAAACCGGATAGCCGGCACGTGAGTGTGATTGTACACGCCGGCGATCTGAGGAAGCTGCGACACGCAACAATCGCTGGCATTGTAGACCGTGGTCGGGAGATTGAGAAAACCGATCGCAAAATGGTTTAGCAGCGTCGGCTTGAAAGTATGGTCCCAATTACCGCGCGCGACATGGCTATAGTTCGGTATGCGTGTGTTGTTGGTGTCGATGGGGGCCGGGAATGCATGCTGCGTAAACGGAAGCGAACCACGGTAATGGTAAGTGCCGGAAATGTGATCTTTTTCGCCCAGGTAGGTATCGCCGCGAGCGTCCCACTGGTCCGTATTCGCGTTTAGCCCACTGGCCAGCCCATTCGGCGATTCATAGTTGGCCGTGATGCCGGACAGGTTCGGCAAAGGTACAAGTTTCAGCCACTGCGGAGCGAGGGAACTAGCCAACCGAGGATCCGACGGGCAGATCACATTAGGCTGGCCGCCATTGCATCCCATAAACTGGTTTCGGAGATACGGGAGATTATTGGGGCCAACGGCCTGAACACTGTTAAAGGCCGGATTGGCTCTGGTTGTATCGGGGTCGTAAATCGGATTGGGCCACTCGCTGAAATCGCCGGCCCGCATCTTGGCCGTTGGCACTGTCAAAATCGGCTTATTCGTGGAGCCTACGGAACGAAAGCCTTCGAAGTGGCCGAAGAAATAGGTCTTCACGCGGCTCGACCAGATGCCCGGCAGTTTGGCCGGGCCGCCCAGGAAAACCCCGAAATCGTTTTCCAGATCCTTCGATCGCTTGGCTACGCCCCACTGGCGTGCATTGAAAACCGTATTGCGGTGGTACTCATAAGCGCCGCCGTGAAATTGATTGGTGCCCTCCTTCGTGCTGGCGACAATGACCGCGGCGCTGGAAGATCCATATTGCACGTCGAAATTTGAGGTGAGCACGCTGATTTCTCCGACCGCTTCCGGCGCGATCGGGAAATCATTGTGGATTGCTACCATGCCGCTCTGGCTGAGAAGCCCCTCTTGCATCGTCACGCCGTCCAGCGTCGCTTCGTCCGAAAACCGCTGTCCACCATTAAAGCGGGCCTGGAATGCATCTCCCGAGCCGCCCCCAGCCGACACCCCAGGCAGGAGAGTAACGAAAGCCGCCGAGGAGCGCTGACCTCCCGCAACCTGCAACGGAAGAGCCGCGATCTCGGCGCGGGTGAGAGTGCCCTTCACTTCGGGCGTCTCGACGTTCAGCGCCGAGGCGTTGGCCTCGACCTCTATTTTTTGCGCGGCTTCGCCCAGCTCAAGCGAGACGGGGATCCGTACCGCCTCATTCAGGTGGATAGTGATCCCTTTTTGCACGAAATTACGGAAACCCGGCGCGGAGGCTTCCAGTTCATAAGCGCCTTGTTGGAGGTTGGGGAAAGAGAAAAGGCCATCCGGACCGGTTGTATCCTTTCGAACATTGCCGGAGTCAACCGCCTTGAGCGTAATCTCCGCGCGAGGGATGCCGCCGCCGCTTTGGTCCGATACGGACCCGCTAATCGTTGCATTGGAACTCTGTGGGAGACACGGAATCGGAAAGAGAACCAGAGACAGGGCCGCGATCAGGAATGAGAAGGTAGTGAGCCGCACGAACATAAGGCCTCCTGGAACCACTGTGACGAGGTCAGGTATATATCACCTCCGATATAAAGTCAAGCTCAAAAAAACATTTTGTCGTTAACATGTGATCTGTCCGGTTGAGTAAACAGGTGATCTGTCCGCTTTAACCAAAATGTGGCGAAGCTGGGGTTGTGACGAACCCGAGCTCGATGAACGCCGCGGCAGTGGAGCAGACGATGAAAGTACAGGACGTGATTTTGAAGGCGATGGCGAAGA
>JBPCKZ010000018.1:0-4583 GCA_051003795.1 Bryobacteraceae bacterium
GGCGGCGCCCGTGGCGTCGGTAACCGTTCCGGTCAAAGTCCCCAGATCGCGTTGCGCGAAAACGGCGCATGCGGTAATCAGAGTGAATAGGGCAATACGTAGCCCTGAATAAACGTGATTCATGGTCCCCCCTTTAATCCTCGTCTTTTCGAACTTGGCGCGACTATATCACAGGAATTCCGGTTGTGCAAATGCGCGGGTATGTCAATGCGCGGGTATGTCAAACGTGCCGGGCAACCGTGTCAAGGCAACCGGACGGTATAATTGCGTCCGATGCTGAAGCTAGCGCTTGTGCTTGCCACGGCCGCACTGGCTTTGCTCGCGTTAGCAGCTCGCGAACCGGCAACCATTCACTTCATCGATATCGGGGCGGCATCGGGCCTGAACGTTCCCAATACATTCGGCGGCAAGGATGCCAAGGTTTCGATCCTCGAAAGCACCGGTACAGGCGTAGCCATTTTCGAATACAACGGCGATGGCGCGAACGACATCTTCATCGCCAACGGTACGCTGCCGCACCCGGCGTCCTCGCAGCCCCGCTCGCAGCTATATCGAAACGACGGCAAGGGCCATTTCACGGATGTCGCGGCCGCGGCCGGATTGAATCGAACCGGGTGGGCGCAGGCGGCTTGCGTGGGCGATTTCGATAACGACGGCCACCCGGATCTGCTGGTCACCTACTACGGCCACAACAGCCTCTATCGCAATCTGGGCCACGGCAAATTCGCCGACATCACGGCCGCCGCGGGTCTTCCCATATCCGGCACGCGCTGGGGTTCCGGGTGCGCGTTCCTCGATTACGATCGCGACGGCTATCTCGATATTTTCGTCGCCAATTACATCGATCTTCCGCCCGGCCACGATACGAAACGCTGCGATTGGAAAGGCATGGATGTATGGTGCGGGCCGCACGGTCTGCCGCCCGGCCGCAACGCGCTCTATCACAACAATCGCGACGGCACGTTCACCGATGTTTCCGAATCGTCCGGTATTCTCAAGCCCGGCGGGCGCTACGGCTTGGGAGTTGCCGCCGCCGATTTCGATAACGATGGATGGCCGGACATCTACGTGGCATGCGATCAATCGCCAAGCCTGCTCTATCGCAACCGCCACGACGGCACTTTCGAGGAGCGCGGCGCGGCGGCGGGCGTTGCTTACAACGCCGATGGAAGGCTGCAGGCGGGAATGGGAATCGCCGTCGGCGATTACGACGGCAACGGATTTCTGGATATCGCGAAGACCAATTTCTCGGGAGACCGGCCGTCGCTCTATCGCAATGAGGACGGCAGATTTTTCGAAGATGTATCGCAGGAGGCGGGGCTGGGCAAGAATCAGTTGCTGGGGTGGGGCGCGGCTTTTCTCGATGCGGACGAAGACGGCTGGCCCGATCTGATGATGGTGAACGGACACGTGTATCCGGAGATCGACCGCTCCCCGATCGGCGAAACGTACCGGCAGAAGACGCTGCTCTATCGAAATCTGGGCAATGGACGGTTCGCCGATATCAGCGCCGCCGCTGGTCCCGCGTTCACCGCGGCGCGTCCATCGCGAGGACTGGCGATCGGCGATCTGGATGGCGACGGGCGGCCGGAAGTCGTGATCGTGAACATGAACGAAAGACCGTCGCTGCTGAAGAACACCGGACCGAGGCGTAATTCGGTCGCGATCAGTCTGATTGGCACGAAGTCGAACCGCAGCGCGATCGGCGCGCGCTGCATGGTGACGGCGGGAGGCCGCAAACAAACCTCGGCGGTGGTGGGCGGGGGCAGCTACCTCTCGCAGAATTCGTTCACGCTCTACTTTGGATTGGGCGACGCGGATCGGGCGGAACGCATCGAGATTGTCTGGCCGAACGGCGATACGCAGGCGTGGTCGAACGTGGCGGTGAATCGCGCGTTGACTATCACCGAAGGGAAACAGGAGCTTCGAGCCGTTGCGTGGGCCGCGCGATAATATAGGACAAATAGGAAGTCAATCGTTGGCAGGAATACTCGCCGAACAAGCAATCTCAAGCAGCCGCCGCGCATTTCTGCAAGCCGCCACGGGCGCGACTCTCGGCCGTACCTTGTTCGGCATGGGCCCGGCGCAATCATTGGGCGTGCCGCGCGCGCGCAAGGCCGTGGTGGTTACGTTCGGCGGCGGCGCTCGCGACGATGAGACGTTCGCGCCCGACGGTCAGGGCAACATTCCGCACATGCTGACGGAGTTGATCCCGCGCGCGACGTTTTTCAGCCAGGTGGTGAATCGCGGCATCCTCGGACACTACGTCGGAACGGCGAGCCTCGCGACCGGCGTTTACGAAACGTTCAACAACTTCGCCGCGGTCGCGCCGGAAAATCCGACGGCCTTCGAATATTTCCGTAAGGACTTGAAACGTCCGGCGAGCGACGCGTGGGTGATCGCGCCGAGCAATGGCTTCAACCGGATCGGGGAGAGCAGTCACCGCACGTACGGCTCGGGCACGGGGGCGGGAGTGATTTTGCCCAAGCGCCTGCTGGCTTCGGCGCTGCCGGCGGGCGATGGAAAACCTTACGGACACTTGTTGCGAGACAACTATGAATCGGCGCTTTCGAATCCGCTCTCGAGCGAAAGCGGCATCGACGTTCACCAGCTTAGCGAGATTCTGAAGCTCTCGGTGACGGATTTCGCCGCGCACGCGCGCAACCTGGCGAGTCCGGATGAACTCTCCGTATATGTGGCGCGGCGGCTGATGAGCCGGCTCGCGCCGAGCCTGCTTTGGATCACGCTGCACGATATCGACATCGCGCACGCAGGCACGTTCTCACTGTACATCGACGCTATACAGCGCTCGGACCGGCTTTGCAAAGATTTATGGAGCGCCATCCAGTCGGAGCCCGAGTACGCGGGCAACACGACCATGTTCATCCTGCCGGACTTCGGCCGCGATTCGGACATCAGCCCGGGCGGCAACGGATTTCAGCATCACCGCAGCGGCGATCCGGTCTCCCGCACGACCTGGATGATGGTGTTGGGACCGGGCGTGCGCGAAAACGCGATCGTCGATCGCCCGGTGGAATCGATCGATCTGCTGCCGACGCTCGGCGCGCGCCTCGGCTTTTCACCGCGATTTTCGAAGGGCAAACCGCTTCCCGAGGTGCTTTAGCGATGCGCCCCGCCGAGCTGCAAGGGGAACTGTTCACCCGCTATCCGCCGCAAGGCCGCAAGCTGGCGGCGAGCCACATCGCCTTGCTGCGGGAACTGCCCGTGGCGTTCGTTCCATTTCTTCTGAAGGAGTTCCGCGGATACGATTGGAAGTTTCCCGCCGAGCGCTCCGAGCTCGACCGCCAGCTTGTTTATCTGGAATCGCTTTCGCCAGAGCTGCTGCGGCGGGAGATGTCGGTGTTCGCGCATTTCCGGCTCGCGCCCGCGCTCGAGAACTTCGATTGGGTGGATTCGCCCGCTCAGTTTCTGGAACAGTTGACCGCGCATCTCTGGGCGACGCATCAGATGGACGCGTTCCGCGCGGCGTCGGAAGACTATATCCATAAATTCAATGCCGCGTCCGCGCCCGAACCGCCTGCCGCTCCGCGTCTGGTGATCGTGACGATCGGGCAAGGCGTGACTGAGAATCGATACGCGCTGTTTCGAAAGCTTCGGCGGCAGGGAGTGTATTACAGCGGCGTCAAGCCGGCTAACGGTTTGGCGGCGATCCTGCAAGCGGCCCGATCGCGCGCCGCCGCGCGTCCACAGCCGTTCGCGCACTGGTACATCGACGGCGATCAAGCGGCGGCAGCGTGTCCGGAGCTTGCTGTCGTCAGCTATAACCGGCTCACGCCGGCGCGCACCGCGTTACAAAACAAAATGCGGCAGGCCTACGAATCGCCGAGTTTCGGCGCGGAGGCGCTGCGAACCATGCTGGCCCGCCTGACTCCCGAAGAGATCGGGATGGGCGGCACCGGCGAGGAAGGAGTGATGAGCCGCTTTCAACTGAGTCTTCTCTCCGAGGGTTCGGGCACGCAGGTGTTCAGCACGACGTTCGTCCAGTGGGCCGCGCGGGAAGCGCTGCGGCGCGCGCAACCGCTTACGCTAGTGGCGCGATTCGCGCCCCGGCAGCGCGAACAGCCCATGAACGAACTGCTGGCGGAAGCGCAGCGTGCGCCCGTGTTGGACCCGCAAGGCTCGTTGATCGACGCCGATATGGGCGCGTATTACACGTGGCTCAATCAGCAGCGCTTGCCGGGCGCGGAGCAATCATCATTCCTGGCCTGGTTCGAAGGGCATGGCGAAGCCATCGCGATCGCGCCGGAGCTGCCGCGCGGCGTGGAGGATCGCGCGGCGCTTGATATGGATCAGCTTCTGCGAAGGCTCAATACCAGGTGAATCGAAGCAGCGATACGCCTTGCCTTCGGCAGCGCGAATTCGACCTTCGTCTTGCCGTTTTGCACGTCGACAGTTCGCGGCGTCTCTTCGTTTTGTCGGGTCTATAAAAGGCCCAAAGCCCCGCCCTGCCGGGCTTTGACCGGGAAAGAGGCCCCAAAAACGGACAGCTGGGGTGACCGCTCTCGCGCAGGATTGGGGAAAACGGGGGGAGAGAGCGATATCGGGCCAAAGGTCCGCCTCGA
>JBPCKZ010000019.1:0-55533 GCA_051003795.1 Bryobacteraceae bacterium
GTCCACACTCGTGTGGACACAGGGTTTTCGCGGCTTCCAAACAAGTGTCCACACGAGTGTGGACACGGCAGACACGAGTGTCCGCGCCACAAGGGATTAATAATATGCAGAGAAATTTAACGGTGAAGACGGTCGTGATCGTGGCGACCATCCTGCTTTGTATTTACGGCATTATCGGGCTTCCGGCGTCGATGGCTTCACTACGGAGCAATGTCGAGCGCAACATCAAGCTGGGCTTGGATTTGAAAGGCGGCAGCCACCTGGTGCTGCAGGTTCAGGTTCAGGATGCCATGAAATCGGTCGCGGACCACGCCATCGAGAGCCTCCGGGAAGCCTTGCGGAAGGCCAACATCAATTTTTCGGGGATGGATCGCAACGATCCGCAGACCATCAAGGACGCCGACAGCATCCAGGTCAATGTCCACGGGATCGATGCTTCGAAATCGAGCGCTTTTCGCAACCTGATCGCCGAGAGTTACAACACCTGGATTCTGACGCCGGTGAATGCGACGGATTATCGCCTGAATATGACGCCGTCGGAGCTGGTGGACGTGAAGCGGCGGACGGTCGAACAGTCGATTGAAACCATCAGCCAGCGCGTCAATCTGCTGGGACTTACCGAACCGGTGGTGCAGCAGCACGGGCGTTCCGATGCCGAGTACGAAATTCTGGTTCAGTTGCCGGGCGTGGACGATCCGGCGCGCGTGAAGGACATCATCGGACAGGCCGCGCAGCTTTCGATCGTCGACGTGAAAGAAGGACCGTTCCCAACGCAGGAAGCGGCATTGGCGCAAAAGGGCGGGGTGCTTCCTTTGAATACGCATTTGCTTCCCTATCCGCGCGGCGGCGGCCAATGGTATTTGGTTTCGCGCACCCCGGTCATCACCGGCGAAGACATGCGCAATGCGCGCGCTTCACAAGGCGACATGCGGAAGTGGCAGACCAATTTCACCCTCTCGCCCGACGCGGGCAAGCGATTCGAAAGGTATACGGGCGAGAACATCGGCAACCGTCTGGCCGTCGTGCTCGACAATCAGATTCGCAGCGTCGCCACCATTAACAGCAAAATTGGCGATTCGGGCATGATTGAAGGCCTCGCCAGCGAGGAAGAAGCCGGCGATCTCTCGCTGGTGCTTCGTTCGGGATCTCTGCCGGCCGGCATTGTATATGAAGAGCAGCGGGTGGTGGGAGCGTCTTTAGGCGCGGATTCGATTCGCGAGGGCATCATCGCGGGGCTGGCGGGGCTGGGCGCCGTGATTCTGGTGATGCTCATTTACTACCGCAAGAGCGGGCTTAACGCGGTGCTCGCATTGATCTTGAACACCGTGATCCTGATGGCCGCGCTATCGTACTTCCATGCGGTTTTGACGCTGCCCGGGATCGCCGGAATTATTCTGACCATCGGCATGGCGGTCGATAGCAACGTGCTCATCTTCGAGCGCATCCGCGAGGAATTGCGCACGGGAAAATCTATAGTTTCGGCCGTGGATGCGGGCTTTGGGAAGGCTTGGTGGACGATCGTCGATACGCACGTTACGACGATCGTGTCCTGCCTGTTCCTGTTCCTGTTCGGTACGGGCCCGGTGCGCGGATTCGCGGTTACGCTGGTGATCGGCCTGCTGGCGAACGTCTTCACGGCGGTATTCGTGTCGAGAGTGATCTTCGATTATGAGCTGTCGGGCAAGCGGCAGGTAACGGCGCTGAGCATCTGACCATTTTGTGTCAAAGTATTTGTGATAGCTTTTGAAACGGCAGTGTAACGGGAACAAGTTTAACGAATCCGGTGTCTACCCGGGGTAGCACTGGACGCAGGCAATGTTTAATGGAATTATTCAGAAATACGAATTTCGACTTCCTGGGCAAGAAATGGCCCTTCATCATCGCGTCACTGGTACTGACCGCGTTGGGGATCGCCAGCCTGGCGATGCATGGGGGACCGCGCTACGGAATTGATTTCAAGGGCGGAACTCTGATGACGGTGAAATTTCTTCAGGCTCCTCCGGAGGATAAAATTCGCGCCGCTCTCGATAAGCGGCTGCCCAGCGCGCCCACCGTTCAAAATTTCGTGGGCGGCGACAATGAAGTTTCGATCGGCACCGAAGGCGCCGACGAACAGACCCTAAGCAAGAACCGGCAGATCGTTATCGATACGCTGCAGAGCACCTTCGGACAGCCGGCGAGCGGCAAGTTTGATTTGAACAATGCCAACCAGGATGCGCTGGTAAGCCGCCTGCGCGATCCGCTTCAGAAGAGCGGAGTGCAGCTTTCGGATCCGCAGTTGCAGAAGGTGGCCGCGGACATTCTGGCGTTCAAGAACAGTTCGCCTCGTTCGGGATTGATCGCCATTCTCGACCAGCTTTCCAGCGTGCCGGGCGTTACGCCCGCGATCTTAAATACGGTAAAACGGGAATGCTATTTGTCTCCGTTTACGTTAAGAGGCACCGAAGTGGTCGGCCCCAAGGTGGGCGCGGATTTGCGGCGGCAGGCGATATGGGCTACACTGTCGGCTCTGGCGGGCATGCTGGTTTACATATGGTTCCGTTTCGAGTGGGTCTACGGCGTGGCCGCCGTGATCGCGGTTTTTCACGACACCATCATCACCGTCGGCCTGTTTTCGATTTTCAACAAAGAGATTTCACTGACCGTGATCGCGGCGCTGTTAACGCTGGTGGGCTACTCGATGAACGATACCATCGTGATTTTCGACCGGATCCGCGAAAACCTCAGGGCGAACCGCCGCGAGCCGCTTTACGCGGTGATCAACCGCAGCGTGAATCAGACATTGAGCCGGACGATCATGACCTCCGGCCTTACCTTCTTAAGCGTGCTGGCGCTATTTTTATTTGGCGGTCCGGTACTGCATGGATTTTCTTTTGCTCTGGTAGTAGGTATTATCGTCGGTACCTATTCGTCGGTGTTCATTGCGAGCCCGATCGTATTGGGATGGCACAATTTTATCGATGCGCGGAGGAGCACGGCTCCGCCGATAGTGCCGGTCTCGAAGCAGCAGCCGTCCCGGAAGGGTTCGGTCGGTGTCGTGAAATAGCGTGGTGAAATAGCGTGGTGAAATGGCCTAGCGAAATAGCCATAGAGACAAATGAGTTAACGTAGTTTCAAAAATAGCGAGAGGGCGATATGTTCGAACAGACATTCGTTGAAGGCGTCGGCAAGACCAATCGGGTTTGGACGATTCTCTTGTCGTTCGCGGGTCAGATACTTCTTATGGCCGTCCTGGTGATCATTCCCCTGATCTACTTCGACGCGCTCCCCAAGACTCAGTTGAGCAGTTTCCTGGTGGCTCCGCCGCCGCCGCCCCCGCCGCCCCCGCCCCCGCCCGCCCAAGCTGTCAAGGTGGTCAAGATTATCCCGAAACAGTTCGACATGGGCAGGTTGCAAGCGCCGAAATCGATTCCTAAAGAAATCAAGATGATCAAGGAAGAGGAACTCCCTCCGCCGAGCGGCATGGTCGGCGGCGTGGTGGGTGGAGTTGCGGGTGGTACGGCGGGCGGCGTTTTGGGCGGCATCCTGAGTAGCTTGCCATCGGCCGCGCCCCCGCCAAAGAAAGCGGAAGCTCCGCCGAAGCCGGTCACTCCATCGAAAATTCGAGTTGGCGGTAACGTGCAAGCGGCCAACATCATCAAACAAATCAAGCCCGTCTATCCGCCGCTCGCGAAACAAGCCCGTATTCAGGGGACCGTGCGATTTAACGCGGTAATCGATAAAGACGGCACGATCCAGAATCTGGTTTTGGTTAGCGGACATCCGTTGTTGGTGCAAGCCGCGCAGGAAGCGGTTAAACAGTGGGTGTACAAGCCGACCCTCCTCAATGGAGAGCCGGTGCAGGTGATCACGACGATCGACGTGAACTTCACGTTGAATCAGTAGTAACAGTTAATTCGACTCGTTCAATTCAACTCGCAGGAGAGGAAATAAATGCTTTTACAGATGCAGGTTTTGGCGTTCCTTCTGTTTCAAGAAGCTGGCGCCGTATCGTTTGATCCGCGGGGGCTCTGGAACAATATGGGCACTCCCGCAAAGTTGGTCGTCGTCGTCCTGTTCATCATGTCGGCATGGTCGATCGGTGTCATGATCGATCGCTTGATGGCGTACAACGCGGCCAAGAAGCAGTCGCGGCAATTCGCTCCGGCGGTCGCCGGCGCGCTGCGCGAAGGCAAACTCGACGAAGCGATCAAGATCGCCGATCGATACAAAAAGAGCCACCTCGCCAAGGTTGTGGTGGCGGGTCTGCAGGAATTTCAGGCGCATCAGTCGAGCGCGGATATTTCCGGTGAAGAGATCGACGCATCGAAACGCGCGCTCGAACGTTCGGAAGCCATTGTTCACGCCGAGTTGAAGCGCGGCGTCAGCAGTCTGGCGACCATCGGTTCGACGGCGCCGTTTGTCGGCCTGTTCGGCACGGTTCTGGGAATCATCAACGCCTTCCGCAGCATGGCGGCGGAAAAGACTCCCGGTATCGGCGCGATCGCGGGCGGTATTTCGGAAGCGTTGGTGACCACCGCGTTTGGATTGTTCGTGGCCGTCCCCGCCGTCTGGATGTTCAACTACTTCACGGGAAAAATCGATGCGTTCGATGTCGAGATGGGCAACTCCAGCTCGGAATTGATCGACTATTTCCTGAAGCGCAGCCAACGCGGTACAACGGCGGTTCGCAAGTAGAAGTCGAGCTCCGGCGGGTTTGAATTGTCCGGGGCGGCGCGATCCGCATTGCGCCGCCCCGGAGCGAATCGCCGGACAGCATCTGGAAGAACTGGGAAGGAGATTCATTATGGAACTTAAAAAAGCACCGCCGCCAGTATCCGAGATCAACGTGACTCCGATGGTCGACGTGATGCTCGTGGTGCTGATCATCTTCATGGTCATAACGCCCATGTTGAACAAAGGCATCACGGTGGATATGACGAAGAGTCATCATCCCGTGACGATGAGCGATCAGGAAAAAGAGGATGCGATCACCGTCGCGGTCACCCGCGACGGCAAGGTGTATCTGAGCCCTGGCGTCCAGCGGGTCGAACCGGACCAGCTCGCTCCCAAGGTCAAGGATTTACTGGCCAAGAAGACCACCGACAAGATGGTATTTATCCGGGCCGACCAGAGAGCCAAGTATCAGAGGGTCGAGGAAGTGGTCGACAATCTCCGCGCTGCGGGCGTGGATCAGTTAGGGCTACTCACCGAACAGGCTCCCGAGAAGAAGGGATCGAAGGCCGCCGCCGGATTGTAGCGGGAAGCGCTTGTTTAGGCGCGCGTCCCGGTAGTTTCGAAGTATTTAGTCTGAAGTGTTTAGTCTAAAGGAGAAAATTTATGGCAATGTCAGTTGGCGGCGGACAAGGCGTTCAGGCCAATATCAACATGACGCCGATGATCGATATTTTGCTCGTGCTATTGATCATCTTCATGGCGATTTCGCCGGTTTCGCCCAAGGGGCTCGAAGCTCTCGCCCCTCAGCCGCCTCCTCCGAACGCGCCGCCCCCCCCCGACAACGACCGCACGGTCGTCGTCTCGATCGACAAGGATAAGAACTGGAAGATCAACCAGGAGCCGACTACTCCCGATAAGCTCGGCGACCGGCTGATTGAGATCTTCAAGACACGCGCCGAACGCGTCGTGTTCATCAAAGGCGACCCAAATCTGGAATTCAAAACCGTTTCCGAGGCGATCGATATCGCGCACGGCGCGAACATCGACAAGGTCGGGCTGATGACCCCGAAAGTGGAGGCGGGACAGTAATGAACGCGAGATGGGGACGGAGTGGTCGGGTTAGGTGGATCGCTTCGCTCGCGGCTCTCGCGGCTCTCGCTTTGGGGTCGGCGGGGTGTGCCCAATTGAAGGCTCGCGATGCCCTGAACCGGGGCTCGACGGCTTTCAAGGCCAATCAATTCTCCCAAGCCGTGGAGTATTTCAAGACGGCGGTGGATATCGATCCGAATTTCGACGTTGCCCGTTTATATCTGGCCACGGCGTACATGGCCCAGTACATCCCCGGCGCGGAGTCGAAAGAGAATATGCAGTTCGCCGACGCGGCTCTCGTCCAATTTAATAAGGTGCTCGAGAAAAATCCGAAGGACGAGACCGCGACCGCCGATATCGCTTCCATTTACTACAACCAGAAGAATTGGGACAAGGCGGAAGAGTGGAACAAAAAACTCATCGCTCTGAATCCCAAGGCCAAGGATGCGTATTACGTGCTCGGCGTGATTGCGTGGTACCGGTGGCTTCCTCCGTACCGCGAAGCTCGCAATAAGGAAGGCATGAAGCCCGACGACCCCGGCCCGCTTAAAGATGCGAAGGTTCGGGAAGAGTTAAAAGCCAAATATTTGCCGATTCTCGACGAGGGGATCAAGGACGAGCAGAAGGCTCTCGAAATCGATCCCGAATACGAAAACGCCATGTCCTACACGAACCTTCTGATCCGCTACCGCGCGGATCTCATGGACACTCGCCAGGAGTGGAAGAAACAGTGGGATATCGCCGACAGTTGGGTGGAGAAAGCAATGGCCACAATTAAGGTCAAGGCGGACAGGAAGGCGGCAGCTCCTAATACTGGTGCCAAATAGAAGTGAACCCGAGGGCGGGCTTCTCACGGCGGATTGCGAGAAGCCCGCCGTTGCCATTTCCGCAGACAATAATTCCCCGGACCGCCTTTTCGACGATCTTAAAGCCAAAGTCCACGAACTTCGCCCCAAGGACGATTTAGCCCCGCTCGAAAAAGCCTACCAGTTCGCCTCCAAATATCATCAATTGCAGCTCCGCGAATCGGGCGAAGCGTATATGACCCATCCAGTGATGGTGGCGCACATTCTCGCCGGAATGCGGATGGACGTCGTCAGCCTGGAAACCGGGTTGCTGCACGACGTGGTAGAAGATACCAGCGTCACTGTTGAAGCAGTCCGCAAGAACTTCGGCGAGGAAGTCGCGCGCTGCGTGGATGGCGTCACAAAGCTCAGCAAGCTGGATTTTTTTTCGGCGGAGGAACGCCAGGCGGAAAGCTTCCGCAAAATGCTGCTCGCGATGGTCGACGACATTCGCGTGATCATCGTGAAGCTGGCCGACCGCCTGCACAATATGCGAACGCTCGGGTGCCTCTCGCCCGCGCGGAGAGAGCGCATCGCGCGCGAAACTCTGGAAATTTACGCGCCGATCGCGAACCGGCTCGGGATGGGCAAGATCCGGAGCGAGCTCGAAGATCTCGCGTTTCGGTATCTCGAGCCGGCCGATTTCGCCGAGATCTCGCAGATTATCGAATCGAAGCGCGCCGCGAACGAACAGTTTTTGGACAGGATCAAGCACACTGTCGAAGCCGAACTTCGCCGCGAAGGAATCCCCGCCCGCGTCGACGGCCGCGTGAAGCGCGCCTACTCGGTTCACGTAAAGATGAAGCGCCAGAAGATTTCGTTCGATCAGGTCTACGATCTGATGGCGCTGCGGATCGTAACCGATTCGGTGAAGAACTGCTATGCCGCGCTCGGCGTCATTCACAACGAGTGGCGTCCCATACCGGGGCGCATCAAGGACTTCATCGCGATTCCCAGGCCTAATCTGTATCAGTCGCTGCACACTTCGGTAATCGGCCCCGAAGGCAAGCACTTCGAAGTGCAGATCCGCACCGAGGAGATGCACCGCATTGCCGAAGAAGGGATCGCGGCGCATTGGAAATACAAAGAAGGGAAAAAAGGTCCGCACGACGACGACCGGAGCATGCTTTGGATGCGCCAGATGGTCGAATGGCAGCGCGACATGAGCGACGCCGGCGAGTTTATGTCGACCTTGAAAGTCGATCTATACCCCGAAGAGGTTTACACTTTTACGCCGCTCGGGAAGGTGATCACGCTGCCGCGCGATGCGACCCCGATCGATTTCGCTTACGCCATCCACTCGGACGTGGGAAACATGTGCGCCGGCGCGAAGGTGAACGGGCGAATCGTTCCCTTGAAATATACGCTGAAAAACGGCGATAGCGTGGAGATCCTGACGCAAGCCGGCCATCAGCCGAGCAAGGACTGGCTGCAGGTCGTCAAGACCGCTAAAGCGCGTAACAAGATCAAGCACCTGATCAACGCGAGCGAGCGGCTGAAGGCGATTGAGATCGGCCAGAAGTACCTCGACAAGGAAGCCCGGCGCCTGGGCGTTCAGATGAGCAAAATCACGCGCGGCGAACTGGAGAACGTGGCGAGCGAGTACGGCTTCGGCAAAGTCGAAGATCTTTACGCCGGGTTGGGTTACGGCAGGTATTCGGCGCGCCAGGTGCTGCAAAAATCGGCTCCCACGCAGATTCAGGACGAGAATGCCGAACAACCCGCCACGTCCCCGGCTCCGGCGCCGGAGACCACGCCCGCCTCTCCGCCCCGCAAACTCGATCCGGACGCGGTCATCAAGGTGAAAGGCATCGACGACGTGATGATCTATCGCGCGAAGTGCTGCAATCCCATTCGCGGCGAGGCGATTGTCGGCTACGTGACGCGCGGCAAGGGCGTCGCGGTGCACTCGAAGGTTTGCCCGAACGTTCAGGCGCTAATGTACGAAGTGGAGCGCAAGATCGAAGTGGAGTGGGCGCGCAACGCCGCCGAAGCGTTCCCGGTGCACCTTCTTGTCCACACGGACGACCGGCCGGGACTGTTGAACCAGTTGACGTCCGTGCTGTCGAGCGAGAATACGAATATCCGGAGCCTGGAGGCGAAGACGGCCATCGATCAGAACAGCGATGCGGCTTTGGTCGAAATGACGGTGGATGTAAAAGATAAAAAACAGATGGAAAAACTGGTCGCCGCGATGCGCCGCATCTCCGGCGTGCGCGACGTGGAGCGGCTATTGTCATGACCGATCCCGAGCATATCGCAATCTCGAAATCGCGCGGCGTTCAGATCGATTGGAAGGATGGCCACAAGAGCGATTACGGCCTCGAGTATTTACGAGACCACTGCCCGTGCGCCACCTGCACGGGAGCGCATGGGACGGCGCCGCGGCCGAAAACCGCCGAAAATCCGTTTCAATTGTTTACGCAAAAGCTCAAGATGGAAAGCGTGGAGTCTGTGGGCAATTACGCGATTCGGATTTTATGGAGCGACGGGCACGGCACGGGAATTTATTCATTCGAGCATTTGCGGAAGATCTGCCGTTGCACGGCTTGCGTCGGCGTATCGAACTAAGGGGTAAAACGACATGAAAGGGGGGGCCGAGGAAGCCGCGAACTTCCATGCGTCCATTTTCGAAAATTCAAAGATCGGACGCATTAGCCGCCATGGAGAACGGGGCCCGGGAAGGGTATCGCGTTGAACGGCGGCCCGCTATTCGCCTTCTCCCCCGGTTTCCCGGAATTAAGTCAAGCGTAATAGATCCGTTGTTACGTTTCGCCGACGATCTCAAACAATTGAGGAACGTGGGGTACCGCCTCCATGTCCAGATACCGCGGATCGAGCAATCGCCCCGTGTCCACGTTCCCCATGGCGGAGAGCATCGTTTCCTTCAGGTGCGGATAATCCACTTCAAGGTCGGTGAAAATCCGCCGTAAGGATCGCCGGACCGTTCCGGTCTTGAATGAGCACACGCAGGGAACTACTGGAATGCCAAGCTTCTCCGCATAGGCGCGCGTTATGTCTTCGGTCACGAAGACCAATGGGCGAATCAAGCGGAATTCGCGGTCGCGGGATTGCGTGACCGGCGGCAGCGAGCTTAGGCGGCCCGTAAACAGGGTGTTGCGCAGCAGAGATTCGCAGAAGTCGTCGGCGGTGTGGCCGAAAGCGATGACGTTCGCGCCCATTCCCCGCGCGATTTCGTAAACGGCCCGCCTTCGATAGCGGCTGCACAGATCGCAGCCATGCTCGGGCTTCTCGTCGATGAGCCGGACGGACGGCTTATCGACATAGTAATTCCACTCCACGCCGCGTTGCCGGATGTATTCGCCCACCGGCTCGATCGGCCGCACGAATTTCCCCTGCTCGACGGTAAACGCGCACACCGAAAACTCGACGGGCGCGCGCTTTTGCAGCAGCAGCAGAGCATCGAGAAGGGTGATGGAATCCTTGCCGCCCGAGACGGCGACGGCTACCCGATCCCCATCGCGAAGCATCTTGAAACGCGCAATCGCCTCTCCTACCTTGCGCAGCAGCGTTTTTTCAAGATCCACAGCCTTTAGTATAAAGGGCGACGCTCGATGATCGCGATTGCTCGTACTGTTGCGTTTGACATTCTGATGGCGGTCGAGAAGGGCGGCTATGCTTCCGATCTGCTGCTCACCCGAACCTCCGATCTCGATTCGCGCGACGCGGGGCTTGCCGAAGAGATCGTCTTCGGCGTGCTGCGTTATCGCGGGTCGCTCGATTACCTGATCCGGCACTACTCCGGCCGCCCCGCTGGACGTTCAGCCCAACGCCTCGATGCGGAAGTCGCAACCGCACTCCGCATCGGCATCTATCAACTGCGATACCTGGAGCGCATTCCCGCGCACGCGGCGGTCGGCGAGAGCGTCGAATTAATCAAGCGAGCCCGCAAGCGTTCCGCCGCCGGGTTCGCGAATGCGGTCTTGCGGAAAGTGGACCGCGATCCCATCGAGTGGCCGGACAACGCGACCCGCCTTTCCCATCCGGCTTGGCTGCTCGACCGATGGAGCCGGATGTTCGGGGCCGCGCAAGCGGAAGCCATCGCGCTGGCGAACTTAGCCGCCCCGATTCCGTATGAACGCGACGGGCGCATTCAGGATATCGGCTCGCAATCCATCGTTCCACTCCTGCAACTTGCTCCGGGACAGACGTTTCTCGATCTGTGCGCCGCGCCCGGCAACAAGACCGCGCAAGCTCTCGAAACGCGCATCGAAGCGGTTGCCTGCGATCTCCATCCGCGCCGGCTTCGCGCGCTGAAGACGCTTGGGATTCCTCTGATTGCGCTGGACGGCACTCGCCCACTGCCCTTTGCGCGAAAGTTCGACCGGATACTCCTCGATGTTCCCTGTTCCGGCACCGGAACTTTGGCGCGGAACCCAGAGATCAAATGGAAACTGAATCCAGGCGATCTGTCCGACCTGCAGGCGCGGCAAATCGCGCTTCTCGATAACGCTCTCGACGTGCTCGCTCCAGGCGGTCTGCTGGTCTATTCCACATGTTCGCTCGAAAGCGAGGAGAATGAAGAAGTGGTCGCGAAGGTTGCCGCGAATCGTTCCGCGAATTGTGCCATTGAAGTCCTTGCTACCATGCGCCGGCTGCCGGGGCGCGACCCCGGGGACGGCTTTTTCGCCGCTGTGATAAAATTTCTTTAAGCCCCATAAATGGTTCAGATTGTTCCATCTATCCTGTCGGCGGATTTCGCCCGGCTGGGTGACGAGATCGCGGCTGTCGAACGTGGCGGGGCCAAAATGCTCCACGTGGACATCATGGACGGCCACTTCGTTCCCAATCTGACGATGGGTCCGCCAGTGGTGAAATGCATTCGCAAGGCCACGCGTCTGATTCTCGATTTGCATCTGATGATCGAAGATCCCGACCGTTTCGCGCCCGCGTTTACAGAGGCCGGAGCGAATCAAATCTCGGTTCATCAGGAAACTTGCCGGCATCTCGACCGCACGCTCCATATGATTCAAAGCGAGGGCGCCCGCGCCGGAGTGGTGCTGAATCCAGCGACGCCGGTCTCGATGCTCGAAGACGTTTTGGATATTGTGGACCACGTGCTGATCATGAGCGTCAATCCGGGATTCGGAGGCCAGGAGTTCATTCCGCGCTCGCTCGACAAGATCCGGCAACTGGCGCGCATTCGCGATCAAAGAAGGCTCGATTTCGCCATCGAGATCGATGGCGGAGTTTCGCCCGGCAACGTCACGGAGATCGTGCGCGCGGGTTGCGATTGGCTGGTGGCGGGCTCGGCGGTGTTCCATAGTGCCGATCCAGCCGCTACCGTGAAAGAAATGCAACAGCTTGCGGCGGAGGCGAACGCTGTACGAGTGTAGTTTGCGGAGTGGCAGACCGCCTGCCCATTCGTGGAATAAACGCTTTGTGAAATAAACATGCTCTTTAAGACACCAGGTTACTTTTTCGTTCTACTCGCGACCGCCGGCCTACTGTCGTCGTGCGCTTTCCATCGGAAGAAATACGAAAACCCCATCGCGAAGAATACGCTGCAGCCGGACAAGGTTCTGTTCGACCGCGCCATTGGGGATATCGAGCACGGCCGCTATGAGGTGGCCCGGATCACGCTCAACACCCTCATCAACACTTACGACGCCAGCGAATATCTCGCCAAAGCGAAGCTCGCCATTGCGGATAGCTGGTATCGCGAGGGCGGCGCTCACGGCTTGGCTCAGGCGGAGGCGGAGTACAAGGATTTCATCCTGTTTTATCCCACGATGGAAGAGGCCGCCGAATCGCAATGGCGCGTCTGCCAAATCCATTACAAGCAGATGGAAAAGGCCGATCGCGACAATACGCAGGCGCAGCGGGCCGAGGACGAATGCCGCCAACTTCTCGTGCAGTTTCCCAACAGCAAATACCTGCCGCAGGCGCAGCAGATGCTTCGCAACACGCAGGAAGTGCTGGGAGACAAGGAATTCCTTACCGGGACGTTTTATCACACCAAGGGCAGTTTTCCGGCCGCGGCGAACCGGCTGGCATTTGTCGCGGACCAGTATCCGCTCTACAGCGGCGCGGACGAGGCGCTCTGGGAACTTGGCGATTCCTACACGAAGATGGGCGACCGTTTTGAAGACAAAGCGGCGGTGGCGTATTCGCGAATCGTGAAGGATTATCCTCTTAGCGATCGCGCGGATGAGGCGAAGGAACGGCTCGCGACTCTGAAGCGCCCGATTCCGCCCGCCGATCCCGCCGCCATTGCGCGCATGAAATACGATATGGAGCACCGCGAAAAGGCGGGCATGTTGAGCCAGGCGCTGGGAGTGTTCAAACGTGGTCCGGACACGCATACGGCCGCAAAAATGGGAGCTCCCGCCATGACGTCCTTACGGCCGCCGGTCCCGGTGAGCGTGCCGGCAACCGCCGCCGGCACGGGCGCGGGAACATCGTCCGACGTCTCGCTCCAGCAGGTTACTAATTCGACCGAACTCGATACTCGTCCCGACGCGCGTCAGAATCCGCCCGCCGCGGGGAATGTCCCCGGAGCCGATCCGGCCGCGTCAGGTACCGCCACGAACGCCGCGGCGGCGGCTTCGAGCGCGACCGCTCTAGCGACGGATAATCGACCGCTTCCGACCAACCGGCAACCGCTGAAGCAGAAAAAGAAATCGAAGAAGCAGATTAAGGATGAAGAGAAGCAGGCGGCCGCCGCCAAGCAGACTGACGCCAAACCCAGCGAAACCAAGCAATGAGCCGCATTCTGCTGGCGGACGATAGCCCGCACGCGCAACGCATGGGTGAACGCATCCTGCGCGAAGAGGGGCATCAGGTTGTCAGCGTCACGAACGGCGACACGGCGATGCTGCGGCTGAAGGATGTCGATCCGGATCTGGTGATTGCGGACGTCTCGATGCCGCAGGTTTCGGGATACGAGATCTGCCGTTACATCAAAACCAGCGGCAATCACCCGCAAACGCGCGTGATCCTGACGGTGGGGGCGGTGGAACCTCTCGACGAAGCCGAAGCCAAGCGTGTTCAAGCGGACGGCGTCTTAAAAAAGCCGTTTGAAGCGTCGGCGTTGATTGGCATGATCGGCGGAGCGGCCGCGACGGCGCGTCCATCCGCTCGGCCACAATCGCAACAGCCGCGGAGTTCGGTTCTGGTTCTCGACCGTGAACAGGTTCGCGCCGCCGTGACGCTCGCGCTAGAAGCATCTCTATCCACGTTGATCGAACAAGTCACGGACAAAGTTTTAAGCGGCCTCACGATTCAAACCAACGCTCAAACCAAAGCCCATGCCAGATAACAGTTTTGACGTTGTATCGCAAATCGAGATGCCGGAAGTATCGAACGCCATTCAGCAGGCATTGAAAGAAGTCACGACGCGTTACGATCTCAAAGATTCGAAGTCGAAAATCGAGTTGAACGAGAAAGAAAAGAAGATCGAACTCGTAAGCCAGGACGAGTTCAAGCTCAAAGCCGTGATTGAGATGCTCGAATCGAAGCTGGTCAAGCGCAAGGTGCCGATTAAGAATCTGACCTTCGGCCCGATCGTTCCGGCCGCCGGCTCGACGGTTAAGCAGGAAATCACGCTGCAGCAGGGGCTTGCGATCGAAAAGGCCAAGGAAATCGTGAAAGCGATCAAGGACAGCAAGCTGAAAGTGCAAGCGTCCATTCAAGGCGATTTGGTGCGCGTGAGCGGAAAAGACCGCGACACGCTTCAGTCCGCCATCGCATTGCTGAGGGGAAGCGATTTCGGCATCGACATGCAGTTCATTAATTTCCGCACGAACTGATTGATCACGCATTTCTTGAATGGAATTTCCGAGGCGGCACTCGTTCGCGCGGCTCGGGACAGAACAGCCCAGCTGGTGCGGTTTCTTGAAGCTCCACGACCGGAAAGGGTCGGCTGAACGGATAACTACCCGGCAACACTGTCGTTGCGCACAAGGCACGCGCAACCGGTATGGAAATGGACCGAACGGCGCGACCGAGGATTTAGGCGTAATCGCGCTCCTAAACGGAATGGGTCGGGGTCGCGTTGTACATCAAGGGAAGCACCCGCGATTCGGCGGGCAAATTGCCCGCGCGGCATTCGACTCCTGGACAAAACGATAACGGCCAGGTCCACAGCGGGGAAATTGCGCCCATTTGCAAACTGTAGTCCTTCCTCGGCGATTTTATAAAAGCCATGGGGGGCAACTTGAAATTCGCTCCGTGTTTCCGGCGGGTGCGGTCAAGATCGCGAAATTCGGTTCCCCCGACGGTCGGAAGGCCGCGTAGAACCGTAGAACCTGCGCCAGCGTATATTGATACACTGCTCGGGAAGGGGTCTAGCCATGTCTTGTTTTCGTGCCGCTGTTTTTTTATTCGCCTTGAGTTGGAGCGCGTTCGCCCAGAGCGCAACCAGCGTCATTTTCGGAACCGTCACGGACGCCAGTGGCGCGGCCGTCCCAAATTCGGCGGTCGTCGCAACCAACTCCGCGACTCAGGTTTCGGAAAAAGTCGTCACCAACGACGCGGGGAACTATGTATTCCCCAACCTCCAGCCTGGAACCTACACGGTTACTTGCGAGGCTGGCGGCTTCCGCAAGTCTGAAGTCACCGGGGTTCTGGTCGAAGTCAACCAGCGCGGGCGGGTCGATTTTGGGTTGCAGGTTGGCGAAGTGCGGGAGGTGATCGCCGTCCAGTCGAATGTCACTACCGTCGATACGTTCAGCTCCACGGTGAAGGAGGTTGTCGATTCGGGCCGGATTGCCGAATTGCCCTTGAACGGACGGCAGACGCTGCAATTGCAAGCCCTGCTGCCCGGCGCGATCAACGTGCCTACTGGATCCGCGGCTTCCTTCATTGCCATCAATACCTCGCTCAGCTTTGCGGTCAACGGCACGCGTGCGAATTCTTCGTCCTACACGCTTGATGGCGGTCTCAACATGGACGCCTACAACAACTTGGCGGCGGCATTTCCGAATCCCGACGCGCTGCAGGAGTTCAGCATCCAGACGAACGCCTACAGCGCCGTGTACGGACGCGACGCCGGTGCGGTGGTAACGATGGTCACCAAGTCGGGCACCAACGAGCTTCACGGGTCCCTGTTCGAGTTCCTGCGCAACGACAAGTTGAACACGCGCAATTTCTTCGCCGCCGGCGTCGATCCGCTGCGCCGCAACCAGTTCGGCGGTTCGGTGGGCGGTCCCGTGAAACTACCGGGCTATAACGGCAAGGACCGCACGTTTTTCTTCACGTCCGTCGAAGCGACCCGCCAAGTCGCCAGCTCCACAATTTCCAACGTCGTCGTGCCCAGCGCACTGGAGCGAATGGGCGATTTTTCGCAGTCGAAGCTGCCCGCCGGCCGCGCCGTGGCCGATCCGAAGACTGTAACTGCGGCCAATCCGCAAGGCGTCCCATTTCCTAATAACATGATTCCAGCCTCGCTTCTGGACCCGGTGGCGCAAGCTTTCAACAAGGCGTTCTTTCCGCTGCCCAACCGGCCCGGAAATATCGCCGTTTACCAAGTCTCGCTGCCCACCAACGATACCCAGTTAACGATGAGGCTCGATCATTCGTTCTCCCAGGCGAATAAGGCGAGCTTGCGCTACTTCTGGGACGATTTTTTCGTGGAGCAGAACGCCGCCCTACCCGCCTTCAATTCCGGAAACAATTGGGTGACCCATAACGCTACGCTGAACGACACCCACATTTTCACGCCAAGCATAATCAACAGCTTCAACTTCACTTTCGCGCGGAATACCTTCATCCGAAGTCCGCTGGTTACGTCGCCAGTCAAGAATTGGGCGGACTTGGGATGCAGTCCTGCGTCTCCATTTCGCCGCCCGGCGTCCCTACCGATTGGTCGCTCTCCATCTCAAATGGACTCGGTCTGCGCGTGAATACAAATTATTTCAGCTACATGGAGAATTTCCAGTACACCGATACGCTTAGCGTCACCAAAGGCAACCATCTACTGTCAATGGGCGGGGATCTGGAATATGTGCGGCGCAACGGCCGCGAGTTCTTCCAGAAGGACACTCAATTTGCCTTCAATGGAACGCTGAGCGGTTCGCTCTACGGGTACGCCGATTATATGCTGGGGGCGGCCACAACGGTTTTTCAAAACACTCCGATCTCTTCATTTCAATTCAAGTACACGCCTATCCTGTACTTCCAGGACGACTGGCGCGTCTCTCACCGTCTGACAGTCAATTTGGGCTTGCGCTGGGAGCCTTTCCTCGACGCCAAAGAGGGTCATAACAACCTGGGAGCCTTCCGCCCCGGTGTTCAATCCACCTTATATCCGAACGCTCCCGTGGGAGCGCTATTCGCCGGGGACCCAGGCATTCCCAGCGGCATCGTTCCCAACCGCTGGCTCAGGTTTTTTCCGCGAGTCGGGTTTGCCTACGATCCCACGGGCTCCGGCAAGACCAGTATTCGCGGCGGATATGGCGTCTTCTCGGCCAACCAACGGCTAGTGACGCTGAACAGCAATCCGCTCAATCAACCGTTCTCGCTTGGGCTGACCACCTTCGGAGTGCAACTCTCCGACCCGTATGCGACCGCGCCACAGACTTTGCAGCAACTGGAAACCTATCTGCCCGTGTCCACCGCCGCTCAGCGCGCGGCGCGTCAGTTCATTGCGCCGCTGAATGTCAATTCCCTCGATCCGAACTTCACCGGCGGTTACAACCAGCAGTGGAATCTGAACGTCCAGCGGGAAACGTTTGGGCACGTCGTTCTAACCGTCGCTTACGTCGGCTCCAAGGGAACCAGGCTGTACGCCGGCGAGGAAATCAACCCGGCGATTTACATCCCGGGCAATTCCACGACGACTAATGTGAACGCCCGCCGAATTTACCCCGGATTTGGAACGATCACCAGTGGCGAGTCGATCGCGAACTCCACCTACCATTCGCTGCAAGTCAGTTGGAACCGAAGGTTTGGCGGCGGATTCTCCGTACTTGGATCGTTTACCTGGTCCAAGGCGCTCGACCTTACGTCTGGGGACGGTGGCGGCGGACTCGGCAATCAGGCGGTCGACCCGTTCAATTTCAACCTGGATAAGGGTCCCGCGGATTTCGACGTGGAGCGCCGCTTCGTGACTTCTTTCCTCTATGACATGCCTTTCTTTCACGGGACCAAAGGCTGGCGGCGCGCGGTGCTGGACGGCTGGCAGCTCAACGGCATCGTTACGCTGCAGAGCGGACTTCCGTTCGGCGTGGGAGCCGGAACCGATCGCAGTCTGGCGGGCGTCGGCGCGGATCGCGCCGACGTGCACGGCCCGGCGCACACGTTTAACGACACGAGCCGCTCGTCCAAGATTCAGAAGTTCTTCGATACTTCGGTATTTTCTTTGCCGGCGCTCGGCACGTTCGGAACATCCAGCCGGAATTTTCTCTTTGGCCCCGGCATGGAGAATTTCGATGCGGGGTTGTTCAAGCGCTTCAACGTGACCGAGAAGAATCGGTTCGAACTGCGTTGGGAAGTGTTCAATTCCCTCAACCGTCCGAATTTTTTCAATCCCGTGGCTAGCTACACCAGCCCGCTGTTCGGGCGATTGACGAGCGCGCGGGATCCACGCATCATGCAGGTTGCGCTCAAATTCTATTTCTGACGATCAATTGTGGCGCGGACACTAACATGCCTCGCCGGATAGAGTCGCACCTCCTCGACGGCCCGGCGGGGCAGCTCGAGGCTCTTCTCGAAGAGCCGGAGGAAGGCAGTCCGCGGGAGGCATGCCTGGTCTGCCATCCGCACCCCTTGTATGGCGGCACCATGCACAACAAGGTTGTCCATCGCATGGCGCGCGGGCTGCGGAAATCCGGATCGGTCGTGCTGCGGTTCAATTTCCGCGGAGTTAGCCGCAGCGCGGGCATGCACGATGACGGCATCGGCGAAGTGGACGACGCGCGCGCCGCGCTCGCCTGGCTGCAACAACGCTATCCCGAAATTCCCTACGCGCTCGCCGGATTTTCATTCGGATCGCGCGTGATCCTGCGGCTGGGTTGCTCACTCGAGAATCCAAATCCCGCGCGGCTGATCGCCGTGGGCTTTCCAACCCAGCGCGAAAGCACGGAATATTTGAGCCAGTGCCGCTTGCCGAAATTCTTCGTGCAGAGCGCCAACGACGAGCACGGCCCCAAAGCGGAGCTGGAATCCCTCTACGCCACCGTCGCCGAGCCGAAACGCCTGATCTTTATCGAAGCCGCCGATCACTTTTTCGCCGGCAATCTCGACGGACTGGAAGAGGCCATCGCAAATTTAGTGCTATAGTAGGCACGTACTGGAATTTATCCGCAACACCTTCTCCTTCTTTAGTCGGCTCGCTGATTCCCCGGTCCTCAAAATTTAAATGAAAACTTTTTCGGAATTTCCGTTGAGCCCTGTTCTACAGGGCAACTTAGCTCGTAACGGGTTCGTTGAACCCACCCCAGTCCAGGCCGAGGCGCTTCCCGCCGCGCTCGCGGGCAAAGACGTTGTCGCCACGGCCCAAACCGGCACGGGCAAGACTTTGGCTTTCGTGCTTCCTTTGCTCGAAAGGCTATCGAAACAACCCGTCAGCATTGGCGCCGGTGTGGGCGTCGGCGCCCTCGTGCTGACCCCCACCCGCGAACTCGCGATTCAGATTCACGAAGTATTCACAAAACTGGCTTCGGGAACCGGCATACGCGCCGCGGTCGTCGTTGGCGGACTTAGCGAACAGACACAATTGAACGCGGTACGCAAGGGCGCGCATGTAATCATCGCCACGCCCGGGCGCCTCTCCGATTTCTTGAAGCGGAAACTGGTCAAGCTGAGCGGCGTGCGCGTTCTGGTTCTCGATGAAGCGGATCGCATGCTCGACATGGGCTTCCTCCCGACGATCCAGGCAATTATGGGCCTGCTTCCAGCCGATCGCCAGACCTTATTTTTCTCGGCGACTATCGAAAGCTCCGTCGCGCACCTGGTTAACGCTCATGTGAAAAATCCCGTGCGCGTCGCGATCGGATCGAGCACGAAACCGGCGGAACATATCGACCTGCATCTCTATGAGGTCGAACAGGATCGAAAATTAAGTTTGCTCCAATCCATGCTGCAAGAGCACGACGGATCGTTTCTCGTGTTTGCGCGCACCAAGCATGGGGCCGATCGCTTGGCGAAGAAGCTGGCGGCGGGCTCCGTGAAATCGGCCACGATCCACGGCGACCGAAGCCAGAATCAGCGCAATCAGGCGCTACGCGGATTTCAGGATGGGCAGTATCGGGTTCTGGTCGCGACCGACGTTGCCGCTCGCGGCATTCACGTCGACGGCATCGCGCACGTAATCAATTACGATTTGCCGCAAGTGCCGGAGGACTTCATTCATCGGGTCGGACGAACCGGCCGGATGGGCGTTCGCGGGACCGCTTCGACCTTTGCTACCCGGCAGGACAGTAGCGAGATTCGGAAGATCGAGCGGACGCTGAATATTCGTCTCACTCGGCGCCCCGTTCCGGCGGAGCTGCCGCGGGAACAGAAGCAGAGCGCTCCGGTGATAGTGATGCCGGCCGCCGCGCGGCGCTGGGAGAAGCACGAGCCGGCGCATATGGCGCCAGCGGCAAAGGTGAGCGCGCTGAATCGCAAAACATCGTCCTATGGCCCGAAGTTCAAGGCCAAGCGGCGCCAAGTGGGCGGGCGTTAGCGCGCAGGCGGTCGCCCCCGGCAAATCCCCCGTTCGCTCCGGCGTATGAAATCGACGAAATGCCGCGTGTGCTCGGTCGGCGCTTCCGTTTCGATGCGCCTCAGCGCTTCATCCAGTTTCAGCCCCGAGCGGTAAAGCAGCTTGTAGGCTGCCTTGAGGGGAACAATATCGGGATGCCGGAACCCCGCGCGCCGCAGGCCCACCGAGTTCAGTCCGTTCGCTTCGACGTCGAATCCCGAACAGAGCAGAAAGGGAGGCACATCCGCGTTAACCCGCGTGTTCCCGCCGATCATCGCAAGTTTCCCGATTTTCGAAAACTGGTGGATCACCGCGCCCCCGGAAATGAAGGCGCCGTCTCCGATCTCCGCGTACCCCGCCACGAGCGCGCAACTGCAGATCACGGTGTCGTTGCCGATCGTGCAATTGTGCGCGATGTGTCCCGAAGTCATGATGTAGTTCCGGTCGCCGATCGCGGTTTCAGACTCAGGCCGCGTTCCTCGCGAGATGGTGAAGTGCTCGCGAACCTTGTTCCCGTTGCCCATTCGCAAATAGCTGCGCTCGCCTCCGAAATTCTTATCGAGCGGGTCCGTGCCGAGCACCGTACCCGCCGAGATTTCGTTTCCCGTGCCGATCGTGGTCCAACGCTTCACATACACGTATGGCTCGAAGATGCAGCGATCGCCGATCTCGACGTCCGCTTCGATAACGCAGAACTCCCCAATTCGAACTCCCGCCCCAATATGCGCATCCGGGTGAACCCGCGCGGTGGAAGCAATGTAAGTGGAGGGGTCGGCGGCCACGGATGGATGTTAGCGGCCCACGGCAAGCCGCTTGGCTAGCAGTTCCGGCAGGCCTGCGTTCCGAATCTTTCGTTGCGCGGTCTCAATGTCGTAGGAGACCCTGCGATAAAACAGAAATCCATCGCTCGGATCGAACAAAACGTAGCTCGCGCGGGAGTCGCCGTCGCGCGGCTGCCCGATCGACCCGGGGTTGACCAGATACGCGCAGTCCGGATCCAGATCCAGCAGCATCTGGCTTTGCCGCGGCGGGTGAGGCTTGCCGATAGCCTGCACGTTTTGCCGGCACCACATAAACCCACCCTGCAAATGCGTGTGGCCGAAGAATACCAGCGGTGTTTCGAGATACGGGAACGCCTGGCTCGCGTCCGAAACACCGACCAGGTACTCGTCTTCATGCAGCGGAGACCCGTGGATCAGTTGAAACTTCTCGACGGCGAGCGGCCCTTTCGGTAAATTGCGAACCCAACGGCTGTTTTCCTGCGTCAACTCGCCTTGCGTCCAGATGGTCGCCAACCGCGCGACCGGATTGAACCACTCCAGGTTTTCCATGCCCGCGCACGCGCGGTCGTGATTGCCGCGCACCACCAGGTGGACATTTTCGCGCGCCCAGTCGAGCACCGGATTCGGGTCGGCGCCGTAACCCACCAGGTCTCCGCAGCAGAGAATTCTGTCGTATTGCCCCTTGGCCGAATCGAGTGCCGCCTGAAGCGCTTCCCAATTGCTGTGAATATCGCTCAGCACTAAGTAGCGCACGAGCCTTATGCCTTCGAGCTCCGCAGCCGCAATAGGGTGATTTCGGGCGTCGCGCCCAGACGCATGGGGATGCCGATCGTCCCGATCCCGCGAGTCACGTAGCAGGAAGATTTTCCGATCCGGTATTGTCCCGAAACAAACGGCGTGAATACCCGCGCGATGTTCACGGTTTGCGTTAAGATTTCGAACGTCACCTGACCGCCATGCGTGTGCCCCGCGACAGTGAGGTCGTATCCTTGCCGCGCCGCGACCGGGAACACGTCCGGATTGTGCGATAGCAAAATGTTCACGGAGCCCGGCACGATGAGCTTATCGGCGCCTTCTAGATAGTGGGGCTTACGGTCGAACGGCTCATAGTCCACCCCGGCGAAATTCACCGAAGCGTTCCCGAACCGGAGCTGCTTCGCTTCATGGCGAAGGAAGGGCATGCCAAGCCGGAGGCCCTGTTGCGCCGTGTAATCGAGAACGTGCGCATAGATTTCATGATTTCCCATGGAGCCGAACGAACCCGCATCGGTGCGCAAACGCGCAAGTTGCCGGAAGCAGGAGTCGATCGGATCGCCGGGAGATGAGATCAGATCGCCGGTGATTAATCCGACGTGCGCCCGCAGCTCGTTCGAGGCGTCGATGACACGAGCCAATTCCCGCTCGCTCAGAAACGCGCTCAAATGTATGTCGCTAAGCTGGAGCAGGCGCAAGCCTTCCAGATCCGGATGCAAATTCTCGATGGGGATATCCACTTCGCGAACATGGAAGTCGACGCGTTTGACGATCGCTCCGAACGCGGTCACGGCGAAAGGCGTGGCAATCGCGGCGCCGCCCGCCAGTTGGATCAAATTACGCCGGCCGGGGCTGAATTTGACGGCCAGGCGCGGCGCCATAAAGCAGTAGATCAGATAGAGAAGATAGGCGCCCAACGCGCTGAAGCACCAGAGAAAAGTGGCAGCTCGCAAATAGCCTAGATATTGCCATTGGATGCCCGTCCGGCGCAGTTGACGCCAGAATAAGCCCGTAAAGCGGGGCCGGGTACTCAATTCGGCTATCGCCATTAAAATTCCGGCTATCGCAATGAAAAGGGATGTAAGAAGGACCGCAATCCAGGAGAACCGGCGGCGAACGGCGCGGAGGATCACGGCGGCGATCCCGATTTGAGACAGCGCCATCGGCACAAGAATCATCAAATCAATTAGATGGTGTTTCGAAAGGTGCATCCGGAGGGCTAGCTTTCAGTGTAATCGGTTCTCGCTCCAGGCATGTACTAGAACCGCCGTCGCCGCGATTGCCGCCGTTTCCGCCCGCAAAATCAGCGGCCCCAGCGAAACGGGCATCCACCCGGCGGCGGCGGCCTCCTCCCGCTCCAAATCCGTCCAGCCGCCCTCCGGACCGGCAAGCAAGGCGCAGTTCGCTGCCGCGCCCCGGCTGGCCGTAATCAAGTGTGGCGCTCCGGGACGTTCTTCCAGCCTGAACTTGTTCGCGGCCGGGGCTTCCCCGAGCGCCTGCCGCAGCTTCCGCGCGCCTTCGATGCGCGGCATTTGCAGGCGGCGCGACTGCTGGCTGCTTTCGCGCGCGATCTTGCGCCAGCGCTCGACGCGTTTCACGGCGGCGGCCAGCAAGCCTGGCTCGCTCCGCGCCGCTTCCACCGGTACGATGCGTCCCGCGCCCAGTTCCGTCGCTTTCTCGATCAGCCATTCGAACCGGTCGAATTTGATCAGCGCGAGGAACAGAACCAGGGAAGGCAGGGCCGGACCCGGATCCAACCGCGACAAGACCACGAACCGCACGCGATCTTTCCGGGCTTCCGCGATTTCGGCCAAGTATAGATTCCGATTGTCGGACAATTCAAACCGTTGGCCCGGTTCCACGCGCAACACGCGCGTGAGATGGCCGGCTTCCTCGCCCGAAAGCTCCGCCTCGCCCGCGTTTACCCGATCGACAAAGAATCTGCGCATTGCCATTTATGAAACCTTATACACGCCCGATACAATGGAACACACCCATTCATGATCGCTCTGCTGCGCGGCCTGCTATTAGAGAAGCATCCCAATCAGGCGCTTGTGGATGTGGGCGGGGTGGGTTACGACGTCACCATTCCCGTCTCCACATTCACCGGCTTGCCGGACTCCGGCCACGAGGTGCGTCTTCGAATTCACACGCACGTTCGCGAAGACGCTTTGGCTCTGTATGGATTCTTGACGCAAGATGAAAAGAACCTGTTCGAGCGCCTGATCGCGGTGAGCAATATCGGCCCCACGCTCGCGATCAAAGTTCTGTCCGGCGTGGCCGCCGCCGACCTTGCGGTCGCCATCCGCAAGAGCGAGGTCGAGCGGTTGGTGCGAATTCCCGGCGTTGGGAGAAAAACGGCGGAGCGCATGATCCTCGAATTGCGGGACAAACTTCCCGCTCCTTCGGAAGAAACGGACGCTCCGGCGCGACCGGCGCTTTCCGATGTGGATCAAGACGTCCTTTCGGCGTTGTTGAATTTGGGCTGCGCGCGTCCCGCCGCCGAAGCCGCGGTGCGGAAAGCCAAAGCAGCCGGAACCGCGCCGGAATTCGAACCGTTATTCCGCCGGGCCATGGAATTCGTCCGCTGAAGCGAGTTCGTAACTTAAGCGAAGGTTACGAAGATCGCCCGCCGCTGCCCTTGCTCCACCAGCGCGCCGCGATGAATCCCTAAATTATCGAAAAGCGCGACATTCCCCTTGTCCGAAGTCACCCGGTATTCGGCCTTAAGCAACCTTTCCGAATTTGCCGACCCGTCGAGCAAGTCGCTCCCAAACGCGCTTTTTTTGCGAAACGCTTTCGGCAGCGCCATGAAGAGTTGCCGGGTCTTGCGGTCGCATTCCGATAACCCCGCGCGGTCCACCGCCCGCCGCACGATTCCGCCGAGCGCCCCGTATGCCATGCGGCTGCTTCCGCGCACGAAACAGAAAGGCCCGTTGCGCTCACCCACCTCGCTAAGATAGATCACCGACTTGAGGCAGCCATAAGCGCGATCGATGTGCAGATAATTCGTGCGCGCATCCGCCAGGCCCACATCGGGAAACGAACTGTAAAGATAGGCGTCGCCCGGATCGTTTACCTGGAGCACCATTCTGGTGATCGCGACGGGACGGCCAAGGTATTCGGCAGCCGCATCGATCAGGCCGGGACGCGCATACATTTCCGTAACGAAGCGGATCAGATCGCCATGTTCCTGGCGCGTGAAACAAACTTGATTGCCTTTGAACGTGCGCGAGGCGCCTTGACGGCGCGCGAGCAATTCCTCAAGCGGACCGGCCACGCGCCGTAGCAGCTCGGCGCGCTCGTCCCGCGGAAAACGCGCCACGACGATCCCATTCCGATACAGTACCTCGGCGAGAGGAGTGCTCTTTGCGGCCACCCGGCGAAATGGGAACAGAACCCGCAAACAATGCTGTCCGAGCGTAAGGAGAAACCACGGCACGTACTTGGGTAATGCCACCATGCGGCGGATCAGCCCGCCCTCAAGCCCATCGCCGTCGCGAGGCATGGCCGGCAATCGATCGCCCAGCAACAACTGTTTCGCGATCGCGAAACAAAGCCAAGGAGCCAAGCGAGCCAACGCTTTCCCGCGCAGCCATGGAGAGGGCGGCGGAAACGCCCGTCCGTACGCTGGATGCCGGTCGTAATCCGGATCCGCCACCGCGTCGAGCGACAATGCCCCGGTCAAAACATCCGGCGAAGAAACGTGCGGCGTGGAAACATCTTGTGACGAAACGGCAATTCTCACGATTGGCCTGCTTTCGGTTTTACCAGCCGCGGAATCGAGCTGCAATCACGCGAGTTCCAGTACCCGAATGAGATTCTCGGCTTCGAAGTTCAACCTATCCCGCATAGGATATCGCTTTGCCGGTACTCAAGCTCTTGGCAGTCTGGTCTTTCGGCCGTAAAATTCGGGTTGGTTATTTAAATGGAAAAGAGAAAATCGCGGCGATTCGAAATGAAGCTTCCGGTCGAGATCACCCATTTCGAGGGGAAGCGGGTGAGCCGTCCAGTGCGAACCTGTAATATCGGTTCGGGTGGACTGTTGTTCTCGACAGGCCGCGAAATGGTTGCGGGCGGCCCGGTCGAATACCTGGCCACGCTGGTCGAATCGGGGGAGTCGGTACGGATTCGATGCCGCGGGACCATATCGCGCGTGAAACGGTCCGCGCCGGAAGGAGTGCCTGAATTCGCGGTTGCCGTTACCATCGACCGGTACGAGTTCATGAAGCCGCCCGCGCTACCGGATGCTCCGGGGAAACCCGCTGGCGCGGCCCGATAACGTAAACGCGATTGCGGTTCTCGCGATCCTAAAATTCGGTTTCGCGAAAGGGCTTCAATGTACGAGCGCTGCGCCGCGGCGACCCCCACTACCGTCACCAGTGTAGGCGCAGCGCGAACTGAATCTGCCGCGCGTTGGTAATCACCGTGGTCACGTTCCCCGCGCTGGGCGATCCGATGCTGCCGTTCGGCAATCCGAAATTCGCGCGGTTCAATACGTTGAAAAATTCCGCGCGAAACTGCAGCCCGAATTTCTCGGATACGCGGAAATCTTTATCCGCGCCCAGATCCCACGTGCCCAGCCCCGGGCCGATCAGAATATTCCGGCCCCCATTGCCGAACGCATAGAGCGGAGGATTTACAAAGCAGCTTACGTTGTACCACTGCGCCAGCGTTTGTTTGGAACTCGACAGATTGCCGTCGCAGATCCGGTCGGGCCGCGTGAAAGTTCCCGTGTTGGCGGTCGGGTTTGAGAGCGATACCGAAAATGGCGCTCCCGATTGGGCCGTCACGATGCTGCTCAACTGCCATCCGCCCGCCACGCCATCCAGTAATCTTCCAGCGCCGCCAAGAAACCGCCGCCCGCGCCCGAAAGGCGCCTGGTAAAGCGTGCTGAGCGTGAAGCGCTGGCGGTAATCGAAATTCGACAAGCCATAGTCCGCCGAAAGGCCGCGCGGATTCTGAATATTGATGCGCGATTCCCCGGCCGACGAATTGCCGCCCGCGCCTTCATCCAAGCTCCTGCTGTACGTGTACGCCGCTAGGAACGATAAGCCCGCCCCGAGCCGCTTCTCCGCCGATAGTTGCAGGCCATTGTATTTCGAAGGGCCGCGCGGCTCCCACGCGGAGATTTGCGCGTACGCGGGATACGGCCGGCGCGGCGGCACGGCTCCCGGCCCAGGCGTGGCGACATTCTCATCGATATCAAATTCAGGTGCGTCCCGCGGGTGCCTACGTACGATGCGCGCGCCACAAGAGTCGGCGCAAGCTGGCGTTCCACGGTGAAATTCCACTGCTGCATATTGGGCGTCAAATTCGATTTCGGCTGGTACACCACGATCGGCAGATTGTTGGCGCTAAGCGTGTTCGGAATACCGGTGGAAGTGCCGAGGCACGGCGCGGTCGCGCTGCAGCTCACCGCATATTGCTCGGCGAAAGAAAAATTGATGAACAGCCGCGACGATCCGCCCGCGCCTTGTTCATTGAAGTAAAACAGTCCGTATGCCGCTCGCACCACGGTCTTGTCCCCGAGCCGGTAAGCGAAACCAACGCGCGGGCTGAAGTCGTGGTTCTGGGTACCGAGGATGCTCGAGGAGATGCCGCTAGTCCCGGCGAGGTCGATGCCGCCTGTCGCGGGGTTGAAATCCGACTGGCGGTTGTAGCGCTCGGAAACCGGCGTGAATAAATCCCAGCGGACGCCCATCGTAATGGTGAGCCGCGTGGTCGCGCGCCACTGGTCTTGCACGAACGCCCCGTACTCCGTATAAGTTTCGTACGGAACGCCTTGGGGGACCGCCGACTTCGAAGAGCTGGCGGGCAGCCCCAGCAGCAGATCGGCGAATCCGATTCCCGTTCCCGCGGACTTCGCCGGATTATTGGTATACGTGCCGGTGAAGGTGAGCGCGCCCGATGGCGCGGAGAGTTGGAAGAACCCGAATCCATTGTGAGTCGCGCTAAATCCGAACCTTAGCGAGTGCGATCCATGCGTATAGGAAAGCGTGTCGCTCGCCTGCCACGTGTTCTGCGGAACAATTTCGGGAACGTTGCTCGCGCTATAGCTCGAGAAGCCCGAAACGCTGAGCGAAGACATGGCCGCCGCAACGGGACCGGTGTTCGCGCCTTGCAGCCCGAGCATCCGGGCGATGTTGAAACCCTCGTCGAGCGGCGTCACGCGCAGCGCAAAACGCGTATAGCCGAGCGCGAGCTGATTGGCGACGTTCGGTCCGAACGAATGCACTTCCTGCACCGTGGCCTGCGTGCTGGGCGCGTGGTTCAGACGAAGCGATCCGGCGAGAGCGGCGCCCTGCGCGAATGCCAGCGGGTTAATCGCGCCGCCGCGAAGCACGGGTGTTGTGGGATACGTAATGTCCGCTTCGCCGTGAGTCGCGCGGCCGAACATGCTGTCCCGTTCGGAAAACGTATGGTCCAGGCGGATATCGTATTGATCTTGCACCTGCACCGCGAGATCGTTAATGCGCAGGTTGTTCTTCACTCCGGGAGGATTCGGAAGCGGCAGAATCGCAAGCAGATTTTTTGCGACCGGATCGATCTGGCTGGGCGGAATTATGTTGCCGGCATACGGCTGGCGCGTGCTCGCGGCCGCATTGTAAGTCGCCGGATTGAAGATGGCGGCGGGATATCCGCTGAAATCGCCGCCACGCATGGCCGGCGTGGGCTCGGTCAGAATCGAGGTGCTCGAAGTGTGTTCCCGCAGGCCTTGATAGTCGCCGAAAAAGAATGTCTTGTTTTTGCGGATCGGCCCGCCGATCGCGAACCCGAACTGGTTCTGCTGAAACGGCGGACGGGCCGCGTCGAAGAACTGCCGCGCGTCCAGATCCGAATTGCGCAGGAATTCGAACGCCGACCCGTGTATCCGGTTTCCTCCCGATCGCGTGATCACATTGACGACCGCGCCGCCGCTGGCGAACTCCGCGTCATAATTGCCGACCTGCACTTTGAACTCTTCGATGCTTTCGAGGTTTGGAAAAACCTTTACCGTGCCGACCGATTGGTCGCGGTCGTCAAGTCCGTCGATCATGAAGGTGTTGAAGCTGCCGCGCGCGCCATCGGCCACGATCTCCGCGCCGGCGCGCTGCGTCTCGTTTCCATTTCCCTGCGTGCGGATGCCGCCGACCGGGCCGGGATTCGTTCCCGGCACCAGCAACCCCAGTTGCGCAAAATTGCGGCCGTTCAACGGAAGCTGTTGCGTGGATTCTTGCGAGAGCACGTTGCCGACTTCGGTGGACTCCACGTTGAGCAGCGGGGCGCCCCCTTCCACGGTTATCTGCTGCTCGATCCCGCCCACCTGCAACGTGAAATCTTCCTGCGCGACTTGCTGAATCTGGAGGGTGACGTTTTTGCGCGTGATCGGGGCGAATCCCTTGGCGCCGACTTTGATCGAGTAAACGCCGGGCTTGAGCAGCGGGATGGTGTAGTAGCCGTCGGCCCCGGTCGTCCGGCTTACAGTTCCGCCGGTTTGCTGTTCGGTCACTTGGATAACGGCACCGGCGATGAGAGCGCCGGCCGGGTCGGTGACTTGGCCGGAGAATGTACCGGTGGCGTTGACCTGGGCAAAAAGAGGGATCGCGAAAAGTAACGCAACGAGTGCCGCTGGAAATTTCATGATTAAGCCCCCGGATTCCATATCGTCGCAACGATCACGCGCTCGCTCGACGGCCTCTCCGCGAAATAATAAACCACGACGATCTTGCCGTCCAACCTTTGCGCGGTTCTGACATATCCTAAATCCCAGGCCGCGCCGTCGGCCCGCAGCACGGTCTCATCGCTCCAGGTTTTCCCTTCGTCGCCGCTCAGGCGCGTGCGAATCCCATAAGGCTCGCCGCGGTATCCATACGTCAGGCACAGTCTTCCGTCCCGCAGCCGGATCATGTGCGGCGGGTTGCCGCTGTGAATGCCGGTCGACGGCACGGGCCGGCTGGCCAGCGTCCAGTTCACGCCGTCGTCCCCGCTACGGAATAAATCGATCCAGTTCGAATCGGGCGGCTGCTTGGTGCGGGTTGCGGTCAACAACACGCCGCCGGGCAGCCGGACCGTCGAGGGCATGATGCGGAAGCCCTCCGTTTCTTCGCCAAGCCAGGAGCCGAATGTCCAATGCAGCCCTCCGTCCTTGGTTCGCGCGCAAAACACGCGGCCTTCTTTCCCGTTCTTTTTGGCGGCGGTCAGGAAAACAAGCGCCTGGCGCTTTCCTTCTATGACGTAATCGGTTCTTGCCGCGATGCCGGGCTGTCCGAACACGGGAAAGCGGAACGCCCCGCGCCACGTCTTTCCGCGATCGACCGAGTACCAAAGGCGCGAAGAGCCGGCGTCTTTATCCGTATAGCGGATCGTCATGATGAAATCGGGATTACTGAAATCCATCGGTTCGATTAAATCGGATAGGGCGGGGCCGCCTTGTTCGGGCGGCAGCAGGGATGCAGGTTTCTCGATGCGCCAGGTCTCCCCGCCATCCAGGCTTCGCGCGAGACGGGGTTCCTCGGGCTTGGCGTTCTCATACTGATGCCGGTCGGCGGGCTGGTGTTTGAAATAAGCGGCGCTGAAGCCTACCAGGATTTCGTCCCCCCATGACCAGATCCCATGGTTGGCGGGCCATCCGCCGAACCGTCCGGTTTCGCGGTAGACAATTATATTCTTCGTTTCCGGCGGTGCGGCCGCGCTACCCTGTCCAATCGGCAGAAAAATGAGAACGAACAAAATTGCCTTCATGTGACAACCTCCGCGGTTAACTCCGCCTGCATGCGACGGCTATCTTTATCGATAAACGCAAACGCCGCCAATAATAAGAGCCCGAATGCAAAAAGATAAACAATCGACGCCGCCGCGATTCCCATGCCGAGGCCCCGCCCTTGGGCGATAATTCCGATCGCGACCGGCGCCGACCCGCCGCCACCCAACCATCCCACCGAGTTTAGGAAGCCCGCGGCAGTCCCGCGCACTTCCGGCCGGACTACGTCGAACAGCGAGGCGAAGATGTTGGCGTCGTACATCCCTTTGCAAAAACCCCACGCCGTGAGCGCCACGATCAGCCACGTTACGGAGTGCGTAATCCCGCAGAGCGCGACGAACGGCGCGCCGCAAAATACGCCCGCCGCCTGCACCAGAACGCGGCCGCGCGGCGTGCGCTTCCGCCAGTAATCGGCGAGCCATCCGCCGAAGATCGATCCGAATACGCTTGCGAGCTGCACGAAAATGGTCGCGGTGAGTCCGGCCATGGCGAGGCCCATATGGTAGCGGTCGTAAAGAAATTTGGGCATCCAGCTCAGCAGCACCACGGCGACGAAGTTCGAACACATGAACGCGCCCATCAGGCAAAGCATGGTCGGGGTGCGCCGCAGCAAGCGCAGAAATTGCGGGATCGAGAGCTTCCGATCTGAAGTTGCATCCCCGGCGTCGGCGCCGCCTCGGGGCGGCTCCTTCAGAAAGCGGGCGAGCGCGAATCCGAGCAGAATTCCCAATCCGCCGAATACGATGAACGACCACCGCCAGCCATAATACTGGCCGATCAATCCGGCGAAGAATCCGCCCGCGATGGTTCCCGCGTAAACGCTGGTCTGGTGGATGCCGATGGCCCGCGACCGCGTCGCGGGGCCGTGATAATCGCCCAGCATCGACATGGATGCCGGATAATAGATCGTCTCGCCCAATCCTTCCGCGCCGCGCAGAATGAAGAGCGCGCGGAAGCCTCGGAAGAATGCCGTGGACATGCAGATCAGGCTCCAGACGTACAGGCCGCCGAGGATCGCTTTCCTCCGGCTGATGCGATCCACAATCATCCCGGCGAAGAAGCCGCTCAGCCCGTAGACCCACGCGAAAGCGCTGCCGAGCAGGCCGAGCTGCACGGAGTTGAGCCCGAGTTCGCGTTCGAGCAGCGGGAAGACGGAGAAGATGGCTTGCCGGTCGGCGTAGTTGAAGAAGGAGATGCCCCAAAGCATAGCCACCACGTACCAGCGATAGTGCTTGGGCAGGTTCACTTAGACCGAACTGGCCAGGAAGGGACGATCCTCTTTTCCCGGACGATCCAGTCGACGTACTTACTGGTAAACAGAGTCGCAAGAACCAACGTCTCTAGTTCGCGGATGGTCAAAGTGACATCCAGTTTCGGCGTTGGCCACATATCCTGTAAGTACCCGTGCCGTTCCCAAGGCGCCGGAAATATCGCGCGATACCACGTAAATACTTGCATTGGCGGAAGGCCCTGGGAGGCGCTAGCCATCAGATATGCCACGCCCACGACGCAAAGGCTTGCGAACGCGGCCAATCGCACCTGCAGTCCAACTTCATCCTGCATTACCCAATTGCCAATTAGAACGGCGAAAATTGGAAGCAGGGAGCACAGATAACGGCCGGGTAACGACGCACCGGGACCGAGTTGCCAAAGCCCAAGTGTCAACAAGTAGCAGGCAGCCGAGATTGCGAGCCATGCCAGGACGTCTCCTTGAATCAGACGCCTGGTCCGGCAAAACCGTACCATGGCCCACCAGTACAACAGCGTGACAGGCTGATAAACAGCCAATCCATGCCAAGTATCGAACCACGAGTACCACAATCTTTCGAACATTCCATTGAACGAAAAATTGTTTCGCGACGTGAAATCAGGCCCGAGCGCCGCCTCTCTCGAGAAGATAAGGACGCACACGAGCAGGAAGCCGATGCTGCACGCGATTCCCAGATAATATCTATAATTGCGACGGATCGTTCCAGTCGTCAGAGCGGCTCCGAACAGACCCGTTGCAAGGCAGATAAAGCGGAGATACAGAATCGGAAGCAAGGCGGTCAGTAAACCGGCAAAAAATGGCAGCCACAGCCGCTCCCATTTTCTAGTGGCCTGTTGCGCGCGGACCAGCACGACCGCTGCAAGCACGGTCAATCCGCCGGCGGTGCATTCCGGATAAACTCGAGTTATATAAATCTGCCACGTCGGACACAGCACTAACATCGACCCGGCAATCGTCCCGACTGCCGGCGGAGCCTCCAGCATGTCACACAGGAGCATCACCAGACAGCTCGTCAACAACCCCGTCGCGAGTAAGAAAAATCGGACGCCGACCACGCCTTTGATTGCGAGAGCTAGCGAAATATACAGTGGAAACATCATTCCGTGCTCCGTAGGCAGGAAACCCGGCCGGCTTCCATGCAGAAGATGCAATTGCGGGAAAAGCTGCTGGTAGCCGATTTTGACGTAGTCCTTCTGCCGGTAATTATTCAAGACATTGAAATCGCCGTCCTGCACAAAACTGAGTGCCCCTAACAGATAATGCGGCTCGTCTCCCGTGTAGATCAGCTTCGGTTCCACCGAAATTTGGAACCAGAGACTAACTGCAAGGGTGAGTACAAGACGCGGCGCCCATTGGTTGGAACGGATGTAGAGGCGAAGGCGATTGAGTTTCACGGCGCCTTGATAAGCCAGACTTCCGAGACCTGCGTGCCGCGTCCGTTGCCGCCCAGCCCCGGCGGCCGCGTCCATTCGAGCGTCACCGACCCGTTGCGCGCCGCCGCCCGGGGCAGGTCGAACTCCAGGGGCTCGGGCTTCGCGGGCTTCGTTCGGAACGGATGCACCTCCACTCCATTCGCCGTTAGCCGTATGGGGACCTGGCGCATGTCGCCGCCATACACCACGCGTACTTTATAGCGCGCCCCGCGATCCAGCTCGTTGTACCGAACCCGCAATGGCTCTTCGCCAAGCGTCTCCGCATCCGTATACCAGGACACCCGCCAGCCCGATTGCGGCGCTTCGCCGAACGAGGTCATCGGCGATTTCAGGAAATCGGGATCTTTCGCGTACGGCTCCCCAAGCACCAAATGCGGCTCCTGCGCCGGATTACCTAAGTCGTCGTAATATCCGCCGGGACCGGGATTGGTCCAGTTCAGAATTTCGTCGATTGCCTTCAGACGCGCGGCTTCGGAATCCATGGCGCGAATCGCGCCGAAGCGGTTTTCCAGCCAGACACGGTTATTCAGCGCGAAGTCGATGGCATCGAGATTCGCGCCGCGGCTGAGTCCGATCGCCCGATAACGCTCCACGCTCAACTGCATGTGGATGCTTTGAAAGAGGGCTTCGGCCAATTCGAAAACGCGAGCGCGATATTCCCGCGCGAGCGGCGTCAACACGTCCGCTTCCAAAATCCCGACCGCGCGATCCATCGCGCTCGCCGAACCCGTGCGTTTCGACTGGGTCAACGCAGCCATCGCGCGCTCTTCCTGCTGGGACTCGGCAAGCAACCTGCTGCGCAGAAATCCATCGTAGTAGGCGCGGTAAAGCGCCATTTGAAAACGCCAATTCAGTTTTTGTTGCGGCGTGGCTTGCCGTTCCATCTGCCGGAACTGCGCCAGCGTGACATCCACGCCCGCATTGGTCTCGAGGGGTCCGTGCCAATTCCGTTCGAGCGCGAGCAAGCCAGCGCTAAATCCATCGCCGAGATCTTCGCCGATGAAGAAGCGGCTGTAATCGGCCAGAATTTCCTTCACGGGTGTTTGCGGATCCCACAGCAGCCCGCTCCAGAGAAACTTATTCACATCGTCGTTGCAGCCTTCGGAATAACTCACGAAGCCGTCGGCAAAATGCTGGTATCGATGAAAAATGGAGGCCTCGCCTAGCGGCCGGGGATTGATGGTTTCGCGGCCTTCGGTGATTGCGAACGCGGAATCCCAATCGGGAACCGGGAACTCCGCATGAAGGCTGTGCGTGATGTCGGGGTAGAAACGCACCGGGTAGCGTTTCGGCGTTCGCTCCCGCAATTCTTCGATGCTGCCGCGGATCTGCGGCCCGAAGACCACGCCCGAGAGCCACGCCGGCTCCTTCGCGAGCAGGCCGTAAAATTCGTCCATCCACTCTTTACTGAAACTCTGCGGAGAGACCCACATACCGGCCTTGGGATGAAACCGGCGGAGGTTTGCGGTCTGCTTTTCGAGCAGCGCCAGCAGATACTTGGGCTGGGTGTGGCCCGGATCGCCGCCCGGCACGAACACGGCGTCGATGCGCGGCACCTTCCTGAACACCTCGCCCCATTCCTCAAGCGCGAACTCGATCGTTTTCGGGTTCGAGTAGTCGCGATCCATCGCCGGATACCAAATCGAGACGTCGAGCCCGTACTCGTTCGCGATGCGCGACATTTCGGCCATCATCTCGATGGGCGGCAGCGGGAAGTGTGGGCTATCGGCATCGTCGTCGGAGCGCGGCGGAATCAATTCGATGGTGTTTGCGCCGAAAATGGCGAGCTCGCGGATGTATTGTTCCCACATCGGCACGGACCATGCGTCGTAGGCGTTGGTTTTTGGGCGGTACCCAAGCTGGTGGCCGCGAACGGCGTATTTCGGAGAGCTGGCGTAGGCGATTCCGTTCTCGAGTTCGAGCCGCTGCCGCGACATGTGGAATTGCCGCAGAAGATATCCCGCGCCGAACAGGACGCCGCGATCGTCCGTTCCCGCGATAACGGCGAGGGGTTTGGCGCCGCTTGCGTTCGACGTTAGGGTGAATCCTTCGGGTTTGCCAGTCCCGCCGCGTCCGAGGGAGATTGCGGCCCCGTTCGCGGGCGCTTCGGAAACGACCTTCAGCCGCAATTGCGTGCGCTTTTCGATTTCCTCGACGAGCATTTGCGCGGCTTTCTTTTGAGGTCCGGTGGGTGTGGCCGCGAGTACGACAACGGCTTGGCGGAAGTCGGCGCCGAGCGCGCCGGATATCATAAGGACTGCAACAAACGCATTGCGCATCACGGTCCAACAATTATAAAGCGTATGTGGCGCGGACACTCGTGTCTGCCTGTCCCCACTCGTGTCGTCACGTGTCTCGAAACTGTGAAAAAACCTGTGTCCACACGAGTGTGGACGCGGCAGACACGAGTGTCCGCGCCACAATTACTTTGAAGAGGGCACAAACTCCACCGTGCTCTTCGCTTCGACCTTTCGAAATGGCATCGGGAAACTCGTGCCGGCATAGTAACTATCCCATTCGTCCTTGTAATGCCGCGATAGCACGTGCCCCGATTCGCCAACCGGCAAATTCAGCAACGAATTGTCCCAATCGCCGAGATCCGCGTTCATGCGCATCGACGGCCCCAATCGCCGCGTCGTCTGCTTGACTGTAGTCGAGCCGCCGCTCATCATAACCGGTCCGATGTCGAAGTAACTCGCCACAAGCGGCAATTGGTGCCCCACGGGATGATACAACCGCAACTGCAAATATTTCCCGTACGCCCATCGCCGCACATCGCGCCCCTGCATGCGCTGGCCTTCTTCCAAGCCGTCCAGCAGGCTTCGCAGTAGGATCTCGTCGTAATCGTCGAACCACCCCGGCGGACGCGCGCGCAACAAATTTTCCACGACCGAAACGGACATGGCCGTGTCATACAGGCCGCCATTCCCGGGCGACGCGCGATTCGCGGCCGCTTTGCGAATATACTGATACGCCAGCGTTACGATCAACGGAGCGGCTTGGTTTTTATCCATTTGCCCGTCCCAGGAGCGCAGCGCCGCGATGGCATCCTTCAGATCGGGATTGGTCGCATGCCGCTTGTCGTATGCCGCCACAAGCCGATGCGCCAGGAAAAGGCTGAAATCGGAATAGACGTCCTTCTGAATGCGCAGCGTATCGGCGGGGCGCAGGCTTTTTCCCGCCAGCAGCATGTCCCGAATCTGATTCGACCTGAGCGGAGAAGGGAAATTGCCGTTGACCCGGTAAGCATATCCGGGCGGAAACGGGTTCTGATTCGCGGTAACAATCAATCCGCTTGACGGATTATAAGCCGCGGGAAGCTGGTCGAACGGAATGAATCCCTGCCATTCGAAATCGCCGGACGATCCATCGACCGGCAGATCTCCCGAGTAAGTCCGTCGAATCGGCAGCATTCCGGTGGCATGGTACGCGATGTTTCCGTCCACGTCGGCATAGACGAAATTCTGGCCTGGCCCGGGAAAACGGGCGAGGGCGGCGGTGAATTCCCGCCAATCGCGCGCCCGGTTGAGATCGAGAAAAGGAAACTGGAACGTGGCGGGTTCGGCCGCCGCCCACCGCAAGGCAAGGTGCTCACCGGCATTGTCGATAATGATGGGCCCGTGACGCGTCACCCAGTGGCGCAGCACCTCCGGCTCGCGGCCCTTGATGCGGATAAATTCGCGTTCGGGCCGCGCCTGCTCCATTTTTCCCCGGAAGAGATATTGGCCGTTGCGGTCGTCCAGCTTCTCGATGTAAAGATCCTGAACGTCGAAATGCAGGTTGGTAACGCCCCAGGCAATTCGTTCGTTGTGGCCGACGATGATCCCGGGCGTTCCGGGCAACGAGACGCCGGAAACGTTGAGGCCAGGCGCTTTCAGCGCGGTCATGAACCAGATACCGGGAATCGAGTACTCCAGGTGCATATCGTTCGACAACAGCGCATGGCCCGACGCGGTGCGCGATCCCGCCACCGCCCACGCGTTCGATCCCGGCTGAATTTCGTTGCCGGCGCGCGGGGGAAACAGAAAATTAACTTTCGCCGGATCGCCGCCCGCCAACAGATTGCGCTTTTCGATCTCATCTGGCCACGTAGTGGTAAGCGTGCGGTACATGTGCAGGCCAATCAGGATGGAATCGACAACGCTCCAGGGGCGCGGACTGTAGCCCAGGAGCGCGAATTCAAACGGCAGCCGGTCTTGATGCGTCTCGAGAAAAAAATTAACGCCGCGAACATAGGCGGCGAGAACCGCGCGGTCGCCCGCGGGTAGCGTGAGCACGGCTGCTTCGGCGATCCGGCGCAGGCGCAGGCGGCGCGAATCGCGATCGGCTTCGAGACCCGCGGGGCCAACGATTTCGGCAAGGTCGCCGCCGGCAACGCGCCGCAGCCCGTCCATCTGCCACATGCGGTCTTCGGCGGTTACGTAACCTTGAATAAACAGCGCGTCGTCCACCGAACCGGCGGTAATGTGCGGCACGCCGAGACCATCCCGCACCACCGTCGCCTTCCGGCCGAGAGGCGCATCGATCGCGCCAGAAGTCTGAGGTAGGGGCCGCCAGAAAAACCAATAAACGGCGGCGAGCGCGGCGATCAAAACCACGGCGGCGGCATAATTGAAGTACCGCAACAGCCGGTTCAGAAGCACTTCCGAATTGTAGAATGGAATGCCAATTCCGCTAAATGCGCGGCTGATAATGCTAAACTGATGGCTCCAGGTGATCCGGCTTTACAATCGAGATTCGCGGCTCCACCACAGCGGACTTTTCGCCTTGGCGGGACTATTGTGCTCGGCCGCGCTCGCTTCGGCGCAGATCGACGGCGCGGCGAAAGTTCTTGTATTGAAAGGGCAGGTTTCGGTTCTTCGGGACAATGCTCCGTGGGCGCTGAACGTGAACGATTCCATTCAACCCCAGCAGATTGTCATTACGGGTCCCGATGGCTCGGCGCTGTTCCAGGTTGCGGATGGCAGCAAATTCGAGGTATTTCCGAATTCCCGCGTCGTTTTCCGCGCGAACCGCGGCGACTGGAAGGATCTGCTCGAAATATTGCTGGGCAAGGTGAAGGTCGAGATCGAAAAAATTGGCGGCCAGCCGAATTACAACAAAGTCCGGACCCCGACCGCGGTCATTTCGGTGCGCGGAACCGTTTTCGACGTGGATGTGGAGGATGAAGACGCAACTACGCTGGTCTTGGTGGAAGAAGGACAAGTGGAAGTGCGGCACCTGCTGCAAGCCGGTAACGGCAAGTTATTGAATCCCGGCGAGTGGGTTCGCGTGTATAAGAACCAGCCGCTCGCGGCCAAGAATGTGGATAAAGGGGCGGTGCTGCTTCGTGTAGTGCGCGCGGCTTCGGATGCCCTCTACGATGGCATCCTGCAAAGCGCGAACTCGCCCGGCGGGAGAAGCGGCGCGCCAGTGCCCGGCGGCGGCACGGGAACCAGCGGTAGCGGCGACCGGTGCGCCCCGAATTGCAAAGCTCCGCCGGCGCCCCCTCCTCCCCCACCGCCGCAATAACCAATAGGAGCGAACGCGGGTGTTAGATTGAAGGGAGAGCGAAATGAACTCCTTCTCGCGCGCATCGCTTTCGTTTTTCGCATTCTCTTTGTGCCTTTCCGCTCAACAAGGCGAACCTCAAAACAGACCATCCGGCATATCCGCCGCCTGGGATATCGATAAGACCTTGCAGGCCATTTCCGCCCACGTCACGCAACTTCAGCCCATTCTCGAACAAATCCGTCCCAAAGAGTGGATTGCGAAGGGCGCGCCCGATACCTACATAGCGCAATGGCAATCGAGCGTCTCGCAAGCGAAATCCCTGGCGGCTTCGGCGCAAACGTTCGCGCAGCATCCCGAAAAACTGCCCGATTCCCTGCAAATCCTGTTCCGGATTCAATCGCTCGATAGCAGCGTGAATTCGTTAAAAGAAGGTCTTCGCAAATATCAAAATCCCGCGCTCGCCGATCTCTTGGACGGAGTGGCCGCCGAGAACACCGGGAATCGCGACAAGCTTCAGCAGTATGTTCTGGATCTCGCGATGCAGAAAGAGCAGCAATTTCAGGTGGCCGATCGCGAAGCCCAGCGCTGCCGCGAATCGTTATCCAAAGAAATGCCTGCCACCCGCCGTCCACGATGATACACATGGCTTTCTCCTGCAACATCTGCGACCAAGAATCGACACGCATCTGCGTCCGGTGCACGAAAGATACGTGCGGAAATCACCTCTGCGATAAGTGCCACTCATGCAGCGATTGCTGCGAGTGCGAGGTTCCGCTGTCGGCGGATTATCCGGACGGCCACGCGGTGCACGCGGCTCCGCCGCACGAACCAGAACCAACTCCGCATCCTGGACCCGATCCGGACCCCGCGCCGGAGCCGGAACCGATCCCCACTTTGGGTTTCTATCGAAACGCCACTTGGCGTTGAATAGTAAACTCGCGGAAATTCCTTTCAGGAGACGCCGCCGCCATAAGCGGCATGCAACTGTTTTCGCAAGAATTCGAGGTCTTTGCGGATGGCGTTCAACTCATCTTTAGGCGTGTACTCCATGTGCATGGAAATGGGTCCGCTGAAACCGGCGCGCGCGATGGTCGCGAAAAATTTCCGCCAATCGACCATGCCTTCCCCGAGCGGGCACATTTGCATCGTCCATTTACCATTCGCTTTCGCCCAATAAAAATCCTTGATGGCCACCATCTTCAAACGGGGCAGCGCCAGACGCAAAGAAATATCCCAACCGGCCTCGCCGCCTTCCGCGGTGGCGTGGCAGGGATCGAAATAGAAGCCCACCCAGCGGGGGTCCATCTCGCCGATGATGCTCTGCGTATCCCAAACCGCCTCGCCGACGTTATATCCGGAATGATTGTGAAAACCCGCCGCGATGCCATACTGGCGTCCAATCGAGACCAAGCCGTGGACGTCGCGCCGCACATTCGCGAGTTGCGCCGGAATGTCCCGATTCGGCTCATACTTCCAATAACCCGGTTTGAAGAACGGCACCTTCGACCGCCCGGACAGGGCGAGAATAGGCCGCGCCGTCGGATCGTCGGGCGATGTCAGCGCGGTCGTGATCATCGGAACGTCGATGCCCGCGCCGCGAATACTCTCAATAGCGCGTACCAGATCGACAGCCGTCAGTTGCGGGTTGACATGTCCGCCCGGGCGGACCGTCAGGTCCACCCCATCGAAACCAAGTTCCTTGGCGATCGCGCCGAGGTCCGTGTATTCGATTTTCGAAAGATGTTTCGAAAAAATGCAGACGGGCGGCGTTCCCGCGGCCCGCGCGAAAGCGGGAACGCTCAACGCGCCCAAGGCCGCGATGGCGGTTCTTCGAGTCATCGCCGACTAAACTCCCGCTTGTTTCTCAGCCGGCCGGCCGATCCCAGGGAGAACCGTCTTCGCGTTCTGGAACGCCTTGACCGCGAGGTAGATCCAGAGGAGCAGGCTCGCCAGGCGGTAAAGCGAATGAATCGGCCAATACAGGTTCCAGGATATCTCGGGTAAGACAAGCTCCAGAATGTAGCCGATTACCATCAGCGCGATAGCCAGAAAGATGCTTTGGTAAGCGTCGAACCGCACCTTGCGATCGTTCTTGTAAGGATCGATCACCAGGAAGATAATTCCGCAGACCAGTGGAACCACGTAGCATAAGGCGCTCGCGATGTTGTTGGTCAGGCCGGGAGCGCTTGCCCGCAACGGCGCCGCCGCGCTTCCGGCCGTCGCCGTTTCGATGTTCGTTCCGCAGTTCGGGCAAAACTGTCCACCGGCGGCGGTTCCACAATTAGGACAAAAGGCCATGTATGAACTCTACCGATGGCGGGGAGCTTTCGCAACCGCGCGGCCGTCTATAAAAAGAAGTTGCCCATCTTACGGAACTTGTCGTAGCGCTGCCGCACCAACTCATCCGCCGAAAGCTTTCCTAAGTCATCGAGAGACTGGATCAGCGTCTTGCGAAGCTCGTCCGTTGCGAGGTCCGGGTTTTCCTGGGCGCCGCCCCGCGGCTCGGGGATAATGCCATCGATTAATTCGAAGCCAAGCAGATCTTCGGCGGTGAGTTTCAGCGCCGCCGCCGCTTGTTCCGCTTTGGTTGCATCGCGCCAGATAATCGCCGCGCAACTTTCGGGCGAAATCACGCTATAGACGGCGTTCTCCATCATGTATACGCGATTGGCCACGCCGAGCGCGAGCGCGCCGCCGCTGCCGCCTTCGCCAATACAAACCGCAACCACCGGAACGGTGAGCCTCGACATCTCCCGCAAATTCCGCGCGATCGCTTCGGCCTGTCCGCGCTCCTCCGCGTCGATCCCCGGATACGCGCCGGGCGTGTCCAGCAACGTGACGATGGGGCGATTAAATTTGGCCGCCAGCTCCATGGCCCGGATCGCCTTGCGATAGCCCTCCGGCTTGGGCATCCCGAAATTCCGGATCAACTTCTGTTTGGTGTCGCGGCCTTTTTGTTCCCCTATCGCCATCACCGGGCGGCCGTCCAGAAACCCCATGCCGCAGATGATGGCGGGGTCGTCCCCAAACAGCCGGTCTCCGTGGATCTCTTGAAAATCGGTTATCAGCTTCTCAAAATAGTCGCTGCTATGGGGTCGCTTGGGATGCCGCGCGCATTGGACCCGCTCCCACGCGGCGTGTTTTGGCGCGTTCGGGTCCGGTTGCCGCGATGGGGCTGGTTCGGGGGTCATGGTCACTTCAGTATTTCAGAGATCGGTTAATCAAAAACTTTCCGATAGAGGCACGGTTATTTCAGGGTCCGCCGTCCTGAGATACCCGTCTTCAACTTCTTGCATCGCATCCCGGGTATAGATGTACGCGCGTTTGCTCCACGGCTCCAGCACCCAGACATACCGGACTCCGAACGCCAAGTAATCGTCGATCTTTCCCCGCAATTGCTTTAGGGTATCGTCCTTGGAAAGGACCTCGATACAGATGAAAGGCGGATGCGTAATGATCTGTTCATCCGGTTCATCTCCAAGCATTACGAGGACGTCGGGGACTCGGAAACGGGTCGGCGTAACCTGAACGCGTTGTTCTGGAACTACCCAGACGCCCCATTCGGCTTCACGATCTAAAAAATAGTGAATCAAACGAGCCTGCAGTCGGCTGTGATCTTTCTCGCCCAAATTACGCTCCAAAACGATCCCGTCCACGTACTCGCGGTCGGGACGATAACTCGTCGATAGATACTCGCTCACGGGAACCAGCGTTGCATTCTGCATGTATAGATTATCGCCGAAGGACTTCCGCCAGGCGCGCCAGATCCGCTTCGTTGTTGTAGAAATGCGGAGACACGCGCAAGTTGCCGTGCCGCGCCGCGACGAGCACGCGTTCCGCTTCCAGCGCGTGTTCCAGCGCGGGAATATCGCGGCCAACAAAATCCGCCGCGACTATAGGCGAATTCCGGTGCGGCACGTTCCCGCCTGCTTGTTGGAGAATTGCGGCGGCCTCCGCCGCGAGCTCCAGGACGCGCCGCTCAATGCGTTCCGGTCCGATCTCTAGAATCATGCGGATCGATTCGCCCATCGCGTATAGAAGCGCAAACGCCAACATGCCCCCTTCGTACTTCTCGGCGCCGGGCGGGAATACCGGCTCGCCATGATGCAGGTTATCGACGCCACGCCAATTGCGGTCGCTGCGCCAGCCGATCACCGCAGGGTCCAAACGTCCTCGCAACGCTGGGCTTGCATAGAGGAACCCCGCACCGTTCGGCGACAGCAGCCACTTGTATCCATGCACCGCGAGGAGATCCGGCTGGATGGCCGCCACATCGAACTGAAGGGCTCCGACGCTTTGCGTACCATCGACATAGAACAAAACATCGCGCTCGCGCAGAAACAGCGAGATCTCTTCGAGCGGGGGCCGAAAGCCGCTGCTGTAATTGACGCTGCTGAGCGCGACCAAGCGCGTGCGAGGCGTAATCGAATCGTAAAACCGTTCGAATGGCGTTTCGATGAACTCGACACCCGCATGGCGAAGGTGCGCGGGGTAATAATAATGATTCGGAAATTCGTCCCGCAGCGTAACGATTCGATCTCCGCTCTTCCAATCGAGGCCGCCGATCAACAGAGAGAGTGCGGTCGAGGTATTCGGGATGAACGCGATGTCGGACGCGGCGCAATGGATCAGGCGGGCGGCCAAGCCGCGGATCTCGTCCATGCCGTCGAACCAGTCGATGAAATCGTGACAGGCAAATTCATCGCGCCGCTCGAAATGGCGATCCAGCGCGGCCTTGGCTCTGAGCGGCACTTGGCCGAAGCTCGCGGTATTGAGGAAGGTCCAGCGCTGCAAGGCGGGAAACTGCGCTCGGATTTCGTTCCAGTCCATTTTGCAATGTTACATGTACTCTGGAACTTCAATACCTAGAACATTGAGCGTACGCTCCAGTTGCGCGCGAAAAAAATCGTTCATCCAAAGCAGAAAGACCTTTTTCTCCCGGTCCGGCTCGCTCAGGATCGGGTACTGATGGTAGAAGTTATTGAACGATTGCGCCATTTGAAAGGCATAGCGCGCCACATGCGCCGGTTCGCCCGCCGCCACCGCCTTCTCGACCGCCGAATCGGCCTTCGATGCGGCCAGCAACACCTGCCAGAAATCGTCGGATTGAAGTTGCCGTCCCAAAGCCTCGCGGGATAACTCGCTCTCAAAATCCGGTGAAGTTTCGCCGCGCTCTCCGAGCTTCCGCTGAATGTTGCGCGCGCGGACGGCGGCGTATTGCACGTAGGGTCCAGTCTCTCCCTCAAAACTGAGCGCTTCCTGAAAATCGAACGCAATCACGGTTCCGCGCGTGAACTTCAGCAGGAAATAACGCAGCGCGCCAATGGCAATCCGCGACGCGACGTAGCGCCGCGCTTCCGCCGTCTCCGCGGGATGCCGCGAAGCCACTTCCGCCAAGGCGGTCTCGATCAGCTTGTCGATCAGGTCGTCGGCCTTGACGCCGAGTCCCCTGCGCCCCGAAACTTCCACATATGGACGCTTGCGATCCTCTTCCGAAAGATCGATGCCGAGATCGGCGCAGCAGCGCGGCGAAAGGGCCACCATCTCATAGGAGAAATGGATCGATTGCGCGGCCTGTGCGTGGGCCCCGAGCGCCTTCAACCCCGCGACCACCACGTCTTGCAGATAGGATTGGCGCGCGTCGATCACATTGTAGACGCGCTCGGCGTGCCCAAACCGCGGCGAGCCGCCGGACGGCCTATCCGTTGAGATCCAAAGCTCGCGGCCATCGGGATAGTTGAGCAACGGCCGGTAATAGAAATCCTTCCCCAGCAAGCCGAACTTCCAGAGCTGGTACGCGATGTCCTTGCCAACGTACGTAACGGTCCCGTTCGAGCGCACGATGATTTTGTTGTCTTCGGACGCGGCGTCCGTGCTGAATGCCGACGCCGGCATGACCCAGCAGCCTTGATTTTTCCCATCTTTCTCCAGGTAAATCGCGCCCGACTGCTTTAGTTTTTCGAACGCCGCCGCCCAAAATTGGAGATGCAGGATCTCGCTCTCGCGCGGGAGCAAGTCGTATTCGACTCCCAAGCGCAGCATCGTTTTCACATGCGTGAGAACAATGGCATCGGCGACGACATGCGCCATTTCCGCCAAATCGCCGGAACCCGCTTCAATCGCGTGCAACGTTTCCGAGCGCCAGGCAAGCGAATCGGGATTATCTTTGTAGTGCCGCGACGTTCGCGCGTAGAGATCCCAACAGAGATAGTCGAAGCGCTCGGGGCCTTCGATCAGAGCCGACACGGCCGCCGGGGTCCGCTTCTCAAGATAGTGAAATCCGGCGACCACATCGGCAACCTGAACTCCCGTATTATCGATGTAATTTTGCACCTCCACGTTGTTGCCGCGCGCCCGCAGCATCCGAACGAACGTGTCGCCCAAAACCGCGTTGCGCAGATGGCCGATGTGAGCGGCTTTGTTGGGGTTGATGTTGGTGTGCTCGACGATGATTTTTCCCGAGTCCGCGCCCTTCGCTTCCTCCACTGGATGCAATAGGCCCTCGGCGTACGCGGCGCGATCGAACCGGATATTCAGATATCCGTTGCCGGCAACTTCGATGGCGGAAACGCCGCGAATCGGGCCAATATCCGCCGCCAGTTCCGCCGCGATGCGTTTCGGAGGCTGCTTGAGTTGCTTCGCCAGTTGAAACGCCGCGGGCGCGGCGAGATCGCCTAAGTCCGATTGCTTCGGCTGCTCGATCGCGACCTGCAGATCGATTCCGTAACGCGCGGCGATGTGGTTGTGAAAGGCTTCCTGAACGTTCTTTTCAATGCGATGGAACACGAAGTTTCAGTATACGTGCCGCGCGCCCGATTCAACGAAGAAACAGCGCCGGTGCGGTCCAGCCGCGGTCGCGGGTAGTGCGCCTACCTTGCTAAAGTGCGTGTATGAGAAGAATTGCGATTACGCTCGGCTTACTGTTCGTGGGACTTCAAAGCGCGCCGGCTCAATCGAAGCCGTCCGAGGATAGCGATTTGAAGGCGCGCGAAGATCGCAGGATTACGCGCGACAAAGGTTATCATTACACGCATCCCAAGAACACGGGACCCACGCCCGAAAGCGAGAAAGAGAGCAAGAGCGATAATGACGCGAAGCGGAATCGGAACGATCTGAACGGGATAACACCGCCGACCTACACGCCTCAGACCCCGCCGCAGGCGGCGCCATAGCGCTATCGCCGATGCTGCGGCGTTTTCGCGCGAGCCTCTTCGAATTGGCGCAACTCGCGCTTGCCCTCTTCTAATTGGCCCGTTTCGCGGAACGTCCGCGCCAGCAGATAGTGCGCCTCTGGATAATCCGGGTCCACTTCGGTCGCGCGTTTCAACCAACGAATCCCCAGCTCAAGCTTGTGCAGCTTTACGAGAGACTTGCCCGTCAAGTAGAAATTGCGCGCCGACCGGGGATTGCGCTCCGCGGCCTCGGCGGCCAGTTCGAACGCTTTCTCGTAATCGCCCTTCCGGATCAGAAGATCGGCCAGATTCGCGTACGGCCACTCGTAGTCGCGATGCTTTTCATGCACCAGGTCAAGTGATTTCAGGAATGCCCGGATCGCTTCGGGATCTCGATTCAAAGCCTGGTAGCAGAGCCCTAGATTGTCCCAGGCCTTGTACGACGCGGGATCGAGCTCGACGGTCTTGTTGAACTGCCGGCTCGCCGGTTCCGGCCGCGATTCCTGGTAGTAGATGCGGCCGAGAGCGTAGTGAAGTTCGGCATTGCGCGGCTCGATGTCGATAGCTTTGAGCAGAGAGGCTTCGGCCTTGGCGTCTTCGCCCGAAAGATAATATGCATCGGATAAGAGCTTGAGCGCCGCGGTGTCGCGCGGCTCGGCGATCAGGATAGCGTCGAGCGTGCGCCGACAGTCGGCGAGGCGGCCGCTAACAAGCTGCGAGCGTGCAATCGAAAGCTGCGACGCGCGATCCTGCGAAGCCGCGATGCCGCCGGATAGCAAAACCAGAATTGCCGTCCGCGCGACCACGTTAGGGACGGCTCATCTTAGAACAGGAACTTTAGTCCGAACTGGACCTGCCGCGGGTCGGCGGCACTGGTGATGCGGCCGACGCTGGCGGGAGCCGAGATGTTCGCACCCGGATTTCCGAAGTTGGCGTGGTTCGGCAGATTGAAGAAGTCCGCGCGGAATTGCAGTGTGCACCGCTCGTTCAGCCTGGTTTCCTTGCTGCCGGTCGCGTCGAAGATCGCCGCCCCCGGACCGAAAAGCATGTTGCGGGACGAATTGCCAAAAATGAACTGACTGGATGGCGCGGCGAAGGCAGCCGGGTTGAACCAAAGGGTACCGTCTCCGTTGGTGTTACTTCCGATTCGGTCCGCGCGGCTGGGCAGCGAACCGGCCGCCGAGGGACTATAAATTACCGAGAATGGCGTGCCCGTCCAAAGGATTGTCGTGCCGGAAACGGACCAACCGCCGAGGATCTTGCCCTCAACGCCTTTCACGTTGGCGAACTTCTTGCCGGGCCCGAACGGCAGCTCGTAAGAGTAGGCCAACGTGAAGATGTTTCGACGGATGCCGTCCGAGTTACCGCGGTCGCAGCGATTACAGTAGATGTTCTGCGGCCCGCCGCTCACGGGAACGTCATCCAGCGAGCGGTTCCAAGAGTACTCGATCTGAAACGTGAGCCCGGACCTGCAGCGCTGGATGGCCTCTAACTGCAACTGGTGCAAGGTGGAGTCGCCGCCGAACTGCGTCGAGTTAATATCTGCCCAGGGCTGATACGGACGCTGGGCTTGCAGCACGCCTTTGACAGTTCCCAAGATGGCCCCGGAGATATTCTGCGCGAGAGCCACGGGAGTGACTGTTACACAAACCGTGACAGGGCAAGCCGGCAATGCGGCCTGTGTTGCGATTCGTTGAATCTTCATCGAAGAGGCGACTTTCGCAGGTAAATTAGAAGTTAACCCTCAGCTCCAGTTGCAGGCTTCGCGGTCCATATGCCGGCCCGGTGATTCTCCCGAAAAGCGGGCTGGTCACGTCGGTATTGGGATCGCCGCGCCCGGCGCGATTGAAAAGATTGAAAGCATCGGCGCGAAATTCGGCATTAATGGTCTCAGTGAACGCGAATCGCTTCTGCAGGCCGGCATCCTCGCTCACGCGCGCCGGACCGCGGGTGCTCGGAAGATACCGTGGCGCCGTCCCAAGCCGTAGCGGGATGCCGTCGGCGGTACTCGGAATCTGAGCGAACGCCGCCGGATTCAGGTACGGCGTCCCCGAACCAAATGCGATTGCCCCGCCTTTATCGATTACCTGAGGCATCCCGGCGATCGCATCCGGACGGAAGCCGCCGTTGAAGATCGCGTCGCCGCGCAGCCCGCTGGTTCCGATCGCCAGCGCACCTCCCGAGCGATAGTTCTGAATCCCCGTCGCGGTCCAGCCGCCCAAAATCTTCCCCGCCAGGCCGCGGATGTTGATCAGCTTGTCTGGGCCGATGGGAAGCTCGTACACGGTCGTCAGCTTGAAGAACTGCGGAACATTGAAACTTGCGACCGATCGCTCGAGTCCGCGATTGTAGACGTCCTGCGCGGAGACGGTGTCGATAGGACTCTCGGCATCGGTGAGGACCTTCGAGAACGTGTATGCCGCCAAGACCGCAAGCCCGCGCGTAAAATGCCGCGTCGCCGTCACCTGAAGCGCGTTGTAGGTCGAAGTGCCAAAATTCGGAAGATACTGTCCGACATTCTGATATTGCGGGAACCGGCGCAACGCCTGCGCGAGCGTGCCGTTGAAACCGGGATAGGGCAGCGGCGCCAGGCCCGGATTTGCGGACAGCGGCTGCCGCAGAGCGTCGCCAAACTGCAGATCGCTAACCGGAAGCTGGTTCAGCGCGTCCAAACCCGGCGAGATCAAGCGGGTGCCTTTGTTGCCGATATAGGCTATGTCGAGCACGAATTCCTTAGGCAATTGGTACTCGAAGCCAAGATTGTAATTCTGCACGTAACCGAGCCGCGTCGCGTTGGAGGAAGTGTACGTGACGCCTTGCCCATTCGCGCCCGCGGGGTTCGTGTTCGGCAGCGTGCCGCTGAAATTCGGATAAGGGTTGCGCAGATACAGCACCGGGTCTTCTAAAAATTGCCGCGGCGTGTTCGACGAATTTACCGTAATCGAGCCGTTGTACCCGAACGTGGATGGCGTTGAAAAATCCGCCACGGGCGATGCGTTGTTGATCCCGTACCCGCCGCGAATCACAAACTTCTCCGTCATGGCGTAGGCAAAGCCGAGCCGAGGGCTGAATTGCTTGTAATTAGTATTCTCGAATCCGTTGCGATTCAGGGCGTTCGCAAAGACCAACGCTCCCGGCCGGCCGCCGGCGCCCGGATTCGGCTTGGTTGGATCGAGATTGGTTGTCCGGCCCGCGACCTCGAATATGCCGCCGATGATTTCCCATCGCACTCCGAGATTAAACGTCAATTTTGGAGTTACGTGCCAGTCGTCGGCGAAATAAAAGGATGGCGCGTGCGTCCGGAAGCCTGGATTTGTCAGAGTGATTCCGCGGGTCGTGCTATCGACGGCGCCAAGCAGAAAACTCGCGAACGCCTGGCCGGTATTGCCGCTGAAGCCTGGGGCTTGCGTCTCGAGCGAATTGAAGTTGAATTGGCCGGTGCCGGATTTGTTGCGGATGTTGTAGTAGTAATAGCGAACTTCGGTTCCCACGCGGAAGCTGTGCTTGCCGTGCACGATCGTAAGATCGTCCTGAAAAATCGTGCTGCCATTGAAACTGAACCCGGAGGCGCTCGAGCCGAGCTGCCCGCCCGCTCCGATGCCGCCGCCGAGAATCGGCTGCCCGGTGAATTGCAGCCGCGGAAACGTCGTCGGCGCGGTATTCTGAAGGCCGATCTTCGACGCCCAGTCCTGGTCGACGTACACGCTCTCATTGAAGTTGCCAAACCGGTTGTAGCCCACGGCGGCATGATTCAAAATGGTTGGCGAAATGGTCCAGTCTTCGGCCAAACGCACCAAATGCCCGGGCGTCGATTGCAGTTGATACACATCCGTCGGCGATCCGGGAGGGGGGGCCCAGCGGCCGCCCGGGGAATTGTTGCGGACGCGCCGCGTCACGTTGTAAAAAGCGGCGATGCGGTTTGATGGGCTGAAGATGTGGTCGATTTTGATCCCGTAAATGCGCTCGTCGAATACCGGGCAACAAGTGTTGATCGATTGCGTATTATTCAGCAGGCTGTCGTTGAACGGATCGGTAATGGGAGCGAGCTTTAGAATATTTGCCGCCACTGGATCGAAGCGGTTGGCGGGAATAATATTTCCCGGAAACGGGTCACGCACCTCGGCGCCGTTCACCAATCGCGTGGTCGCGGGATCGTAAATCTGCCCGAATACCACCGGTCTTCCCAGCGCATCGGTTCCCACCATCGACCCCGATTTCGCGTTGCCGGTATAACTCGGATTGAGCAGCCGCGAGAAGTCGCCGCGCTTGAACGCCACGGTGGGCAGCGTGATCAGCCCCGTCGACGTGAAATCGCGCTGGCGCGTCTTTTCCAGATTCGTATAGAAGAACGTCTTATTGCGTCCGTCGTAAACCTTGGGAATATAAACCGGTCCGCCGACGCCATAGCCATAATTGAGGAGCTTAAACGGCGGCTTCTTTAGGCCGATGGCGTTGTTGGAGAAACTATTCGCCTGGAGCACGTCGTTTTGCACGTAGCTGAATGCCCCGCCGTGAAGCTGGTTTGTCCCCGACTTGATCGCGAAATTCGCCACCGACGTTTGACCGCCGCCATACTGGGCGCCGATGGTGCCGGTCTGCAGCTTGAATTCACTGACAGCCTCCGCGCTCGGGCTAAATTCGTTGTTGCTGCCGCCGTTCAGGTCAAACCGGCCGAGCGACATGCCTTCGATAAGGATTTCGTGAGAATACTGCTGGCCGCCGTTGATCGATCCCTGAAAAGTATTGCCCACCGCGCCAGGCAAGCTCGAGAAGATAAATGTCTGGATTTGGCGCTGGCCGTCGCTTACCGCGACCGGCCATGTATCGAATTCCCGCTTTGAAACGTAGCGCCCAATTTCAGGGGAGCTGGTTTCGATGAGCGGCGCTTCGCCGGACACGGTAACTTTGTCGGTGATCTGCCCTAACTCCAGCTTGAAATCGACGGTGAGCGTTTGCGCCACTCGCAGGGTTACGTTCTCCTGGATGGAAGTGCGGAAACCGGGCGCCGATACGGTGAAGCTGTAGAGGCCCGAGGGTAGCGCGGGCATGCGGTAAACGCCCGCATCCGTTGTCGAAGTCTTGGTTTCGACGTTGGTCGCGACTTCGGTGGCGACGACGGTCGCGTTAGGAAGCACCGCGCCGCTGGCGTCGGTGACGGTTCCGTTGAAGGTCCCGCGTTCTCCTTGCGCAAACAGCAGTGTGCCGGCGAGGAGCGAAACAAAACCGATCCGGTAATTCATTGAAACCTCCGAGCAGATATGTGTAACTTCTATACCTTTGGCTCGGAGAAGTCAATTCGTGCCTGCGCCACGTTCCGGCTTCGCCTATGGCACAAAGGTTCCGCGCTGCGGTGCCGCAGGCGGGTCCGTGGTAAAAGGCGGATTCGTCCCGAGTGTTGTTCCTAGCCCCGGACTCGCCACGCTCCCTTCTCCGTGGGATCGAATGAATCGGGTCATCCGGCTCGTCCAGTCCAGCGTAAATACTTCGGCCGGAGTCCAGGATTTGTTTTGTAGAAATGCGTCGCTGAAGGTTGGCGTCACGCCGAAAGCGGAAGACCAGATCACCTTGGCCTGCGAGTGAAACTTCATGCCTACTCCGAAACCTCCGCTTTCCACCCCGGAGGACATTGTGGAAAGCACCGGGCTCCCGAACTGTTCGCTATAGTTTCCGGAATTTTCCACTTTGCAGTGATGCATCATCCCGAGGCTATGGGCCACTTCGTGGGCGATCAGGACAGTCAACTTTCCGGCGACCTTATCGACGGCTCCGTTGTACTCGGCGATGTCTTTATACTTCCGGGAAAGGCCCGACCGGGTCATGAGCAGGTCCTGAAAGACGGCGGTGGCGATCTCAATTGGCTTGGTGAGCGGCTTAGTGCCGCTGCCGAGCGGGACGGTATTCTTCAAGAACACACTCTTCCCGCCAACGGTGGTGGGCGTGTTCTGCGTCTGAAATTGTTCGCCGCTCCCAGCCGTTCCGATCTGGCCCGATGCCACGAAGAAATTCCAAAAAGAAGTATTGAGCGGAGAACCGGCGCTGCTCAGTTTCCAGCCGGCGGTGCGAAGCGTAAAGGCGCCCTTGAAAGCCGCGACCAGGGCCGCCGCCGCCGCGTCGTCCGACCAGCGGACGTCGCATCCAGCGAAGCCCGCGTCCACGAAAACGTCTGTTAACGCGGGCGGCAGCGCACTCTTGAATCGGGCGATCGTCGCCTTTTTCACCGGCGCCGGATCGGTGACGCCGCCGATATTGCCGGTGAGGAACGAGTCCGGCGGGGAAAGGTCGTCCAGCAGATCCACCATGAGGACGATATGCATGTTCGCGCTCACGTAGGCTTGGAATTTCAGTTGAGATCCGGAGGCCGGCACGGGAATCATCGCGGGGTCGAGCGCGATGATATCGGGATCCGGTTGCACCGCACTCCGGATGCCTCCGGGCAGAAGATACGCCTCATGAAAAAGAATGATGTGGCCGACGAGGTCTCCCGTGTAAGCCAAATTCGCCCCACCCGGAAGGATAGACGTGGTATCCACGGCGTGCGTCCGGCGGATTCCCAGATTGAGGACCATCGATTTTCCCAGCTCTTTGGTGCCGCCCCCGGCGATATCGATTTCGGCGATCGCCTGGATCTCGAGAAACTTTCCTTCGCGGACATCGACGTGGAAGGGAAACCACACGATGAATTCCCGGTTGACGAAGGTCAAGACAAAAGCATCCACACCGAACATGCATTCCGGATCGAAGCCCTGCACGGTCTGATCGTGCGCGGGAACGGTGGCCTTGCCGACGAAAATTTCAAAGGTGAGCCGCGTCGCCTTGGGAGCCTTGGGGTCGCGATGGAACTTGCCGTGGAACGTCGCAATCAGGCGGTCCGCCGTGCCTTCGCTTGAACCGGCCGCCTTGCCTTGGGAGCTGGGCGCGGGAATCTCGACCAGCTTCACGCGCCCGTCGCTCACGGCGGGGAGCGTATCGTCTTCGCCGGAGAGCTCCAGGCCGATATCGATGCGGTTCGCCGTCTTGGGCGCGGCGCTGGGAATCCAGTTAAGGAGAATGGGCATGGATGGCCGCTAGGTTGAACCTTTACTTTCGCCATCCGCGGCGCCGAGGCGGCGCACCCGCATGAACCACGGCTTTCCATCGTACCGTTCGGCTTCGGACATGTAATAGACCTCGACCGTCTCGGTCTGCCCGCCGCAAAGCAGTGCATAGTGGTCGTCCGGGATCTTTTCGTGCCGCACGATGCCATCTTCCGCCGTGCGGCTGCGAATCCGCCGCCCTAGAGTCAGTCCCTGAATCTCGTACTCCTGGTTCGCGAGCACTTTCTCGAAACTATCGTCGAAGAGCTTCAGGAAGATGAAGCAATCGCCGGATTCCCGTCCGGATTCGCAGGGCGATCCGGTTGCAAGCCGGTGATAGAAGCGGCACGCGAAGGTGTCGCCGTCCTCGAGGAAGGTACGGCGCCTGCCGGGGAGCCGCAGGCCACGTCGCGCTTCGCCGTCGGACCAAAAACGCTTGCGGCATCCGGCGGTCGCTTCTTTGGCTCGCGGGCAGGGCCACCTGGCGGGCTCGACCAGACTACCGGGCCGGAACAGCATCACCATGACGCGCCTATCGGGACCGTATGCCGCATTTCGGTTGTCCTTCGATTCCTGTTTTTCGAAGTTCCGTTCTTCTTCCCGGGACAGCAGCAGCACCGGGTTAAACTCGCCGCAGCCCTGGTAATCGCCCTTTCCGTCGGCATCGGCCCCGCGGGCGAGGAAATCCTCGTTAGCCTTCAGTTTGAAATCGGCTCCGCAGAGCGTATCCATGTAGGCAAGGAAGAGCGCCTTGCGCGTCGCGGCGTCCGCGCGCCCGGTCGATGGAAGCCCGTTCTTCGATTGGAACGCGCTCACGGCGGGCTCGATCTTCCCGCTATCTCCCGCCGGACACCCCTGAGCCGCCAGCATCGCCGAGAGTTCCCGGTTGCCCCACTTGTCGCCCCCGGCCGGGTTCGAGAACAGCCGCTCCCACAGGGAAGCGTCGCGGATCAGCAGGCCGTAAATCGCGGTGGCGCGGCGCCCGCTCAGCGCCTTGTTGTACTCGTCGTCGCCCGATGGATCGGCGTGGCCGAACACCGAAAGCGCCGGATACAGGCTGGCGACAGGCCCGGGCGGGCCGGCTCCCTTCGAAATTTTGTGCTCCTCCCGAAGGAGTTTGAGCAGCTTCAGCTCTTCGGCCGTTTCGGGCTGCACGAACGAGGAATCGAAGGCGAAGCGAACGTCGTCCACGCGCCAGCAAGCCACCGGGATTAGCGGCGATCGTATCCGATTGCGCTCGTCCGCGGTCGCGGGCGCGACGAAGAATTCGGGCGACGCCGGCGCGGGAATAGCGGCCGCAAAACCGCCGGTCGAGAATTCGTGAAAACGCGGACGCCGTTCGTCGTCGCCGGTCATCTTCTCGCCGGACATCTTAACAACCGTAAACGGACTTCAATTTCGCCTGTGTTTGCGGGCCGCAAACGCCGTCCACGGCAAGATGGTTGTCGCACTGGAACTCTTCGACCGCCGATAGTAACTCATCCGCATCGGGTTCGGCATTCACCGGACTGCGGTAGTACTCCAGATTCGCCAGCCGTCCGAGCCATCCCGACGGCTCGTCGATTGGGTCCAAATATCCTATGCGCAGCGGCAACTCCCAGTCCGCGGTCACGGTGCCGCCGTGGCCCTCCGCGGTCTCTCGAACCGAAAGAGTGGCCTCGACATCAAACGCTCGAATGGGTTGGTCCAACTCGCCTTCGCCCGAGGTGACCAGCGGAGTTCTATCGAGGTCCATGAGAAGCTCGCATGGCGCTCCCGCCACCGGTTTTTCGAATTGGCGCTCGAGGACGATCCGCAGCGACAAGGGCCGCGTCGAGAGGCGAAATGAATGGCGGCTATCGGTGTTGCGGGATAGAGACTTCGCCGTCTTTTCCGGAATGAACAAGGAATCCCCAGGAAGCAGAATGTTGGGGCTGGTTCGCTTACGGAGCTTCGCATTTTCAGGGTGCCGCCATATGGTCTCGTAATCGTGGAAGCCGTAGAGTCGGGCGATGCCGGAAAGATGTTCGCCCTGTCGAATCTTGTGGTACATGGCTAGCTAGCTCCCGAGAGGGTGCGGCGGCATCGGCTGCGAATGGCGTTCCGCGCCTTGGGATTGGCGTTTTTCAGTGTACAGGAGGGAGTTACAAGTCGCAACGGGAAGATTCCGGCGTGTCGTTAACATGTGTTTTGTCCGCTCTAACCAAAATGTGGCGAAGCTGGGGTTGTGACAAACCCGAGCTCGATGAACACCGCGGCAGTGGAGCAGACCATGAAAGTACGGGACGTAATTTTGAAGGCGATGGCGAAAAAGATTAACTGGCTGGAAGCGGCCGAAATCGTGGGAGTCTGCGACCGGACGATGCGCCGAATGCGCGAGCGCTACCAGGAATTCGGATACACCGGGCTATTCGATCAGCGGAGGGGGAAACGGAGCACGCATTGTGTGCCGATGGAAACGGCCGAGCGGTGGCACGATTTCATCGTGATTTTGGACGATGCCACGAGCGAAATTTACTATGCGCAACTGGTGGAAGAGGAATCGACTCGCACGGTGATGGCGGCGTTGCGCGAAGTGATCGAAACGCAAGGACTGT
>JBPCKZ010000020.1:0-5464 GCA_051003795.1 Bryobacteraceae bacterium
GGCTGAATCCCCAATTGCAGTATTACGCGATGGCGATCCACCCGCCGATGTTGTATCTGGGCTACGTCGGATTCTCCGTGCCGTTCGCGTTCGCCATGGCTTCGCTCATCACGCGACAGCCGGGCGATGCGTGGATTCACACCACCCGACGCTGGTCGATTGTGGCGTGGCTGTTTCTGAGCTGCGGCATCATGCTCGGCTCCGCTTGGGCGTTCGACGCGCTGGGGTGGGGCGGCTATTGGATGTGGGATCCCGTCGAGAACGCCTCCGTTCTACCCTGGCTCGCCGGCACGGCGTTCCTGCACTCGGTGATGATGCAGGAGAAGAAGGGCATGATGAAAGTGTGGAACATGGTGCTGATCGCCACCACATTTTTCCTATGCATTTTCGGAACGTCTTTAACGCGCTCGGGCGTGGTCAGCTCGGTGCATGCCTTCGCGGAGTCGCCGATCGGCAAGTATTTCTTCACTTTTCTCGCGATGGGTATCGCCGCAACGGTTTACCTGATCCTGTGCCGGCTCGATTACCTCAAGAGCGAATCGGAACTGGAGAGCGTGGTCTCGCGCGAATCGAGTTTTCTATTTAACAATTTGTTGCTGCTGGCCAGTTGCTTCGCCGTGCTTTGGGGTACGCTGTTTCCGATTATTTCCGAAGCCGTATCGAACGAGAAGATCAGCCTGGACGCGCCTTGGTTCAACCGGTTGATGATTCCGATCGGGCTGGGGCTCTTGTTCCTGACCGGCGTCGGCCCGCTGTTCGCGTGGCGGCGGACGTCGGTCGAAAGTCTCCGGCGCAATTTCATGGTTCCGGGATTGAGCGGCCTGGTTCTCGCGATTTTTCTTTTCGCGATGGGCGTTCGCAATTACTACGCGCTGATCTCGTTTGGATTCTGCCTGTTTGTCGGGATGACGATTGTTCTCGAATTCTTCAAGGGTTCGCGCGCGATCGCTCAGAAAAGCGGCATGAATTTCGCGCGCGCGGTGGTCGAGCTCACGCATCGCAACACCCGCCGCTATGGCGGATACCTGGTGCATATGGGGATCGTGCTGATGTTCGTCGGCTGGACCGGTTCGGCGTTCGATAGGAACGTTACCGCGGAAGTCGGGGTCGGCAAGAGCTTCTCGATCGGCAAGTACAATCTAAAGGTCGCGCGCATGGATCATGGGGACAATGCGAATTACCAGTGGGACAGCGCGGTAATCGAGGGCACCAAGGATGGTTCGCCGATCGGCACTTTCGAACCGGAACGGCGTTATTACAAGGCCAGCCAGCAGCCGCTGGGGCACGTGGCGTTGCGGAACCGGCTGGACGAAGACCTTTACATCAACTTCGCCGCCGCCGATGGGCAGAAGGCGACCTTGCAGGCCTATATTTTCCCGCTTGTGTCGTGGATCTGGATCGGCGCGATGGTGCTGGTGTTCGGAACGCTGGTCGCGTTGGTTCCGGCGAAGGTCAACCGCCAGTACGCCCGAACGGAAGTAGTGGGGATCGCGAAGAAACATGCCGTTGTCGAAACTTAGCGCGGCGGCTCTGCTGCTGGCGATGGGCTTAAGCTGTCTCGCCCAAACACCGGGCATCGAAAGCAATGAGGTCAAGCGCGTCGGCGCCCACATCGCATGCCAGTGCGGCTCGTGTAAAGAGACGGTGAACTGCCCGATGTCCATGTCGGGCTGCGGCTTTTGCTCTCCGGCGAAAGCCAGGATCCACAAAATGCAGCAGGCGGGCATGTCGGACCAGTCGATTATCGACACGTATATTAAGCAGTACGGCCCCGGCATTTACCGCGGAAATCCGAGTTCATTTTACTGGATCGTGCCCTATTCCGTGCTCGCCCTAGGGGTTCTCGCCATCTTCTGGTTTGTGCGTCGTTACTATTACCATCGCCCGCAAGTCGCGGAGGTTTCGCCGCCCGATGAGAGCTATTCGCGCTATCGCGATACCATCGAGAAGGATCTAGCCAAACTCGAATAATGGTTATCGTTCTCGCGTCCGCGTTAGCCATCGGCATCATGGCTTTCCTGCTGACGATACGCGCCAAAGACCTGCCCAAGCCGCTACCCGTTTCGCCCTTTCAGCACTTGGATGAACGCCGGGCGGCCATCTACGAAAATTTGCGCGACCTTCAGTTTGAATACAGGTTGGGGAAGCTTTCGGACGACGACTACCGGCAGACCAAGCTCGATTTGCAGCGGGAGTTGGCGAAGGTGATGGCGGAAGTGGATCGCGTGAAGCAGGACTTGCCGATGAAGGACGCGCCGGTAAAAAAAGTTTTCGAAAAGAAAAAGTTCATATGCCCGAATTGCCGCGCCGAATTCCCGCAAGCGCTCAAATTCTGCGGCGAGTGCGGGAAGCCGATGAAGGTCCGCGCATGAACGTGGCGCGCAGGAGTGCGTGCGCCACATTGTTTTTCCTGCTCCTCACCTCTTTAGCGTCGGCCGCGATCGATGGGACGGTCGTAAATGGAACCACCGGCAAACCCCAATCCGGCGCGACGGTCACCCTGTATCGAGTCGGCCAGAACGGCCCGGAGTCTCTCGAAAGCGTCAAGACCGACGCGCGGGGGAAATTCAGCATCCAGACCCAAATCGAAGGGCCCCGCCTGCTTCAGTCCGCCTACGATGGCGTCACGTACAACCGCATGCTGCCGCCGGGCTTCCCCAGCCAGAACCTCACGCTTTCGGTTTATGAAAGCTCCAAGCGGCCCGGGCAGGCGCGCGTCGATCAACACATGATGTTTCTCGAACCGGCCAATGGCGAGATGAATGTCGGCGAGATTTACGTCTACAAGAACGATGGCAAGACTACCTACAACGATCCGGACCGCGGCACGCTGCAGTTCTACCTGCCGGAGCCCACCGGCGGGAAGGTCATGGTCAACGTGCAGGCGCCACAGGGAATGCCGATCCGCCGCGCCGCGGACAAGACCTCCGTCCCGAACGTATATAAGATCGATTTTCCGATCAAGCCCGGCGAAACCCGCATCGATCTCAGCTACGCGTACCCATTTACCAGCCCCGGCGTCTTCAACGGCAAAGTGCTTTACAAGGGCGGCCCCACGCGCATCGTCGCGCCCGCCGGCGTAACGATCATTGGACCCGGCCTGAAGAATTTGGGCCAGGAGCCGCGCACTCAAGCCACCATTTACGGCGTGGACTCTCCCGAATTCCGCGTGCGGGTTGAAGGCACGGGCGCGTTGCGTTCCGCCGATTCGACCGGCGATAGCGCGGCGCAGCCGTCCATCGCGCAGATCCTGCCAAAGCTCTACAACAGCTCCGATCCGAGCGATGGATTCTGGGGCGCCGTGAAGTCGCTCAAGTGGATTCTGCTCCTCAGCTTCGCCATCCTCGCGCTGGGCTTCGTTCTTCTGTATCGCGCGCAACCGCCGGAAGCCGATGAACGAAGCGGGCGTTGAAGCCGCCGGCGTCTGGAAGTTTTTTGGCGACTATCCCGCCCTGCGCGAAATTGAACTCAGCATCCCGTCCGGCTCCTGCGTCGCGCTGATCGGGCGCAACGGCGCGGGCAAAACCACGCTGCTGCGAATCCTCGGCGGATTATCGCGCGCCGCGAAAGGCACGGTCACCGTCGGCGGCACCGACCCCCGCGAAGCCGCCGCGCGCCGCCGCATCGGATTTATCGGCCACGGCATTTCGGTTTACGACGATTTATCGGCGATCGAAAATCTCAATCTCTTCGCCCGCCTGTATGGATTGCCGCAACCGTCGCAAGCGGCCCAACACTGGCTTGAGCGCGTCGGCCTCGCGCGCGTGAAGGATGGGCTCGTGCGCGAGTTTTCGCGAGGGATGCGGCAGCGCCTCGCGGTCGCGCGGGCGTTCGTTCACGATCCCGCCGTGCTGCTGCTCGACGAGCCGTTCACTTCGCTCGACGACCGCGCCATCGCGCTCTTGCAGAAATTGATTCACGAAGCGCGCGCGGAAGGGCGGTCCGTGATCATGTCCACCCATCAGTTGCGGGAAGCTCTCGAACTCGCTTCGGACGTGGCGCTGCTTGAACGCGGGCGGTTGCTGCACTATGGCGCCCGGACGGCTGAAATGGCCGCCGACCCGAGTTGGCTTTACAGGCGGTACGGAGAGCGCGATTGATGCATGCGATGAATGCGATCGGCCACGTTTGGACCATCGCGCAAAAAGATCTGCGCGCCGAACTTCGCAGTAAGGAAGCGATCAACGCGTCGCTATCCTTCGCCGTGGTGATGCTGCTGATTTTCACCTTCGCCGTCGATCCGAACGCGGAGGAAACCCGGGCGATCGCGGGCGGCCTGCTTTGGATTGTGTTCGCTTTTGCCGGAGCGCTGATCCTCAACCGCGGCTTCGCGCGCGAACTGCCCAACGATTGCCTCGATGCCTTGATTGCCTCTCCCATTCCTGCGGCGGCGCTGTTCCTAGGCAAAGCGATCGCGAATTTTATCCTGCTTGTGGCCGTGGATCTGGTGTGCCTGCCGGTGTTCGGGATCTTCTACAACGTGGCCTGGACGAAAGTCTTCTGGCCGCTGCTGCTGGTCCTGCTGCTGGGAAATTGGGGCATGACGACGATCGGCACTTCATTTAGCGCCCTGACCGTGAACATTCGCCTGCGCGAACTGATGCTGCCGCTCTTGATGTATCCGGTCCTGCTTCCGGCGCTCATGGGCGCGATCGAACTGACCAATGCGCTTCTCGGCGGCGAACCGCTCGGCGGGAATTTGACGTGGTTGAAGCTGCTGGTGGGCTTCGATATTATCTACACCGCGATATCGGTAATGCTGATCGAAGTGGTGCTGGTGGGTTGAGTGCGGGATCTAGGGCGAGAACGTGTAGCTGAACCGAAACGCTGAGTATGGAAACTTCTTTGGGAGTTGCCGGCGATCTCTCGCCCGGAGATTGCGGCAAGCCGGGCCATTCACAACGGCGGCACGCCATTTCCTTCCCCGCTCTCAAGCAGTTAGCTCGCGCGCCATCCTCGCGGACAGGGCTTCCGTTCCACCATCGAGGCAGACGAGGAGCCCTTCTTGAGTCAAACGAGTTTCAACCAAACGCAATTAGCCACATGGCAGCAAGCGCGGGATATTGCGCAACAATTGAGCACCGGCCCGGTGCTGGTCGGCAACGGAGTCAAACCGGAGAACCAGGACATGTCAATTTCCGGAATCTATATTCCGGATTGGATGGGCGGCCCGGCCACTTTCCCGGAGCCGAATTTCAAAGACGAAAGCACCGGCGACGAGTATTTTTTCCTGCATTTTCGCTTCAACAATGGGGCGGAAGGAATGAACGTCGGGTTGATTAACGACACTCTAAAGCGATTTGCAAATTCGCCAGGGTATGCCATTTCGATTCTGGCGGACGAAGCGGCCGATATGGCCCGGCGGTAACCGATGGTGGCGCGGGGGGGGGGGGGCGTGTCCCCCCTCGGTTCCCCCTGAGCCCGTCCCTCCCCCCCCTCCTCCCACCCCCCCCGCCAAAAGGAC